>DATFVX010000032.1:0-7136 GCA_035259985.1 Acidimicrobiales bacterium
GTCGCGACCCGCGCCACCGACTCGTCGATTCCGATGCCCCAGCGCTCCCCGAGGTGGATCCACAGCGTCTCGTACGCCACCCGCTCCACGTGGGCGCCATGCAGCCTGGTCAGGCCCTCGACCGACGGCGGCTCGGCGTCCACGCCGAGCCTGGCCAGGTAGGCATCCCGTTCGGTCGGAGAGATCACGGCCGCAGCTGGACTACCGGGACGGCGGGATCCGGTGTGCGATCTGGAACACGTTCCCGAACGGGTCGCGGACCATCGCCCGGCGGTCGCCGTATGGGGTGTCGCGCGGCTCCTCGAGCGTCACCGCCCCCGCGTCCAGCGCCCGCCGATACGCGTCGTCCGCGTCGTCGACGTACACGTACAGGAACGCGGGGAACGGCTCGCGGGCCCCCGCAGACGTCACCATGACGAGCGAGTCGCCGATGCGGACCTCCGCCGGCCGGTCGCCCGGCACCTCGCCCGCGGCGTCGAACACCGCCCGCAGGAACTCGACCTGCGCCCCGGCATCGGCTACCACGATGCGGGGCGTCACCGAGTGGAAGCCACTGGGGGGACGGCTGGCCGCAGCCACGACGTCACTCTGTCACTCGACCGGTGCGGTGGCGCAACATCAGACGTATGGACGACCCTGACGAGGACCGGCTGAATCACCTGGCGCGTGCGTCGTCGCTGGCACTGGCGGCGACCGACTATGCGGACGTCCCGGACGATGTCGTCGCCGAGTTGCGGTCGGTGTGCCTCGGGCTGCCCGAGACCGTCGAGAAGCAGGCCTGGGCCGGCACCCAGTGGCGGATCCGCAACCGGATGTTCGCTCACGTGCTCAGCATCGACTTCCCCGATGGCCCCGTCACCGTGCTCACGTTCCGATCCTCGGGCCCCGAGTTGGACGCGCTGCGGGGCGCCGGCCAACCGTTCTTCCGGCCGGCGTGGGGGTCCGGCCTGGTCGGCATGGTGCTCGACGCCGCCGCGAACTTCGACGAGGTCATGGAGTTGGTGATCGAGAGCTACTGCGCCCTCGCCCCCGCCAAGCTGGTCGCACTGGTCGACCGACCGACCGCCTGAGCGACGCACTGCGGCCCAGGGCCCCGTGGGCCCGTCCGACACTTGGGCCGAGTCCATATCCGTCGCGTACCATCCCGAGGCTCGCTGAGTCCGAGGGAGGGATCGATGGCGATCGCGATCACCGACGCCCACCGCGAACTGGCCGACGTGGCCCGTTCGTTCCTGCGGGGGGAGAAGGCTCGGGCCGAGGCCAGGGCACTCCTCGACGCACCCGACGAGGGCATGCCCCGCTTCTGGGCCTCGCTGGTCGAGCTGGGCTGGACCGGCCTGCACGTCCCCGAGCGCTACGGCGGCTCGGGCTACGGCTTGCCCGAGCTCGTCGTGGTCCTCGAGGCGCTCGGGCGCTCCCTGGCGCCCGGGCCCTTCCTGCCGACGGTTGTGCTGTCGGCGGCCATCTCCGACGGCGGGTCCGACGACCAGCGCGCCCGCCTGTTGCCGGGGCTGGTCGACGGCACGACGGTCGCCGGCCTCGGGCTCGGCGGATCGCTGTCGATCGACGAGGGGGTGGTCGACGGCGACGCCGGCGTCGTGCTGGGCGCCGGCACCGCCGACCTTCTGGCGCTGGCGGTCGGCGATGACCTGGCGGTCGTGCCCGTCTCCGCCGCGGGTGTCAGCGTGGAGGGGGCGGGCAACCTCGACCCGACGAGGCGATCCGCCCGGGTGCGGCTCGACCGCGTGCCGCTGGACGCGGTGAGCGTCCTCGCAGGCCGGAGGGCTCGGGCACTGGCGTTTGCTCGCACCCTCGCGGCTGCCGAGGCGTCGGGCGGTGCCAACGAGTGCGTCGAGATGGCGACCGACTACGCCAAGGCCCGCGAGCAGTTCGGGCGGGTCATCGGCACCTACGGGGCGGTGAAGCACCACTGCGCCGACATGCTCGTCGCCGCCGAGCTCGCCACGGCGGCCACGTGGGACGCCGCCCGGGCCGCGTCGGGCGACCCCCAGCAGTTCGCGCTGGCGAGCGCAGTCGCCGCCACCCAGGCGCTGCGCGCGTACGTCGGCAATGCACAGCTCAACATCCAGGTGCACGGGGGCATCGGCTTCACCTGGGAGCACGACGGCCACATGCTGCTGCGCAGGGCCAGTGCCCTGGCGGCGCTGTTCGAACCCCGGGCGGCTGCGGAGGACGTGGCCCGCCTCGCGGACGCCGGGGTGACCCGGCGCCTGGATCTCGAGCTACCACCCGAGGCCGACGTGATCCGCGACGAGGTCCGGGCGTTGGCCGCGGAGGTCGCAGCGCTGCCCGCCGAGGAACGGCGCCCGCGGCTGATCGACCTGGGCCTGGCGATGCCGCACTGGCCGCGGCCCTGGGGCCGCGCCGCCCGGGCCGTCGAGCAGATCGTCATCGACCAGGAGTTCGACCGCGCCGGCGTCGAGCGGCCCCAGTACGGCATCAGCGGCTGGATCATCCTCACGCTGATCCAGCACGCCAGCGCCGACCAGGTGGAGCGCTGGGTGCGGCCGAGCCTCGAGGGCGAGCTCGTGTGGTGCCAGCTGTTCAGCGAGCCCAACGCCGGATCCGACGCCGCCGGCATCCGCACGCGGGGGACGCGCGTCGAGGGGGGCTGGCGCGTCAGCGGCCAGAAGGTGTGGACCAGCGGCGCGCAGTACTGCCAGCGCGGCCTGGCCACCGTGCGCACGGACCCCGACGCCCCCAAGCACGCCGGCATCACCGTGATGGTCGTCGACATGGACGCCGAAGGGGTCGACGTGCGCCCGCTGCGGGAGGCGTCCGGCGGTGCGATGTTCAACGAGGTCTTCTTCGACGACGTCTTCGTCCCCGACGACGACGTCGTGGGGCCGGTGGACGGCGGGTGGACGGTGGCGCGCTCGACGCTCGGGAACGAGCGGGTCAGCATCGGCGGTGGCGAGGGCGGCGTCCGCCGCCGAGACTTCCTGCTCGAGGCGTACCGGCGGCGCAGGGATGCCGTCCCCGACGCCGGGCCCACGGTCGGCCGGCTGCTGGCCGAGGCGCAGACGCTGAGGGTCCTCAACCTGCGGCGGGCGGAGCGAGCCGTCGCCGGGGGCGAGCCCGGCCCCGAGGGCAACGTGACCAAGCTCATCGGCGCCGAGCACGCACAGCGGGTTGCCGATGCGGGCCTGGCCATCCTCGGCCCCGACGTGGCCCTGGCCGACGGACTCGGTGGCGAGGTCGGGGCGGCCCTCATCTTCAGCCGCGCGCTCTCGATCGCCGGGGGGACCTCGGAGATCACCCGCAACCAGATCGGCGAACGCATCCTGGGCCTCCCCCGAGATCCCCTGATCAAGTGAGCCGCGACGAGCTCGCCGCCTGGTTGGAGGCCAACTGGGACCCGGAGCTGTCGCTGCGCGAGTGGTGGCGCCGGCTCGGCGAGTCGGGATGGGCCCAGCCCCACTGGCCGCAGGAGTGGCATGGCAGGGGGCTGTCGCGCGCAGACGGGCTCGCGGTGTCCGCGGCGATACGGCGGTTCGGCGCCGTCCCCGCCCCCATCGGCTTCGCAGCCGGGATGGCCGCGCCCACGCTGCTCGCCCATGGCACCGACGACCAGAAGGGGCGCCACCTGCCGGGGATCGTCACCGGCGGCGACTGCTACTGCCAACTGTTCAGCGAGCCCAACGCCGGGTCGGACCTGGCGGGGCTCCAGACCCTGGCGGTCCGCGACGGCGACGACTGGGTCGTGAACGGCCAGAAGGTGTGGACCTCGGGCGGCCAGATTGCCAACAAGGCGATGCTGGTCGCACGCACGAACGTGGACGTGCCCAAGCACGCCGGGATCTCCTACTTCATCATCCGCATGGACCAGCCCGGCATCGAGGTCCGACCGCTGCGGGAGATGACCGGCCGCAGCCTGTTCAACGAGGTGTTCATCACCGATGCGCGCGTCGCGGCCGACGACCTGGTCGGCGGCGAGGGCAAGGGATGGACGGTGGCCAACACGACGCTCGCGTTCGAGCGAGCGCTCTCGGACGGCGCCGCAGCGACCACGAACGCGAGGCCGGGGCCGATCGCCGGCGACCTCGACCGGCCCGCCGGCTCCTTCGTCGCCCCGGACGGTGACGCGCCCTCGGTGGCCTCTCGCCTGGGGGGCTGGCCGCGCCTGGCCGAGCTGGCACGCGAGGTCGGGCGGAGCACCGACCCGGTGGTCCGGCAGGGCCTGGTCCGGCTCTACACCTTGGAGCGCCTGCGGGCGCTGACCAGCCGGCGCGCCCGCGCCCTGCAGGAGTCCGGCGGCGAGCTGCCCGGGCTGCCGAACCTGGCCAAGATGGCCCAGAGCCATGCGGTCCGCCTGAGCCGCGACGTGACCTTCGACGTGTTGCAGGCGTCCGGGATGCTCCATGGCTACGACCAACGCGCGGTCGAAGCGGCCGCGGCGGCCGCGGGCGTCGCCGACCTCGGTGAGCTGCTGGAGGCCGCGCTCTTCGCACAGGGGCCGCCGATCTACGGCGGGTCGGATCAGATCCAGCGCAACATCGTCGGCGAACGCGTGCTCGGCCTACCCCGGGAGCGCGGCACCGACCGGAGCCTGCCCTTCCGGGACCTGCTCCGGAACTGACCGCCCGCACGCCGGTGGCTCACTGGCCCACGTGCAGCCCGCCGTCCACGCGCACGATGGCACCGCTCGTGTAGCTCGAGGCCGGGCTCGCGAGGAACAGCGCCGCGGTCACGATCTCCTCGGGGCGTCCCGGGCGGCCCAGGGCATTGTCCGCGCTCGCGCGCTGCTCGGCTGGCCAGGCCCGGGAGATGTCCGTGAGGAACGGGCCTGGCGACAGGGTGTTCACCCGGACCTTGGGCCCGTACTCGGCGGCCAACGAGCGGGTCATCGCGTTGAGGGCGGCCTTGGCGCTGCCGTAGGGCACGACGCCGGGCAGCGGCATGAGCGCACCGGTCGACGACACGTTGATGATCACGCCGCCGCCGCCGTCGCACATGCGCTTGGCGACCTGGCTGGCCAGCCGGAACGGGCCCTTGAAGTTGAGCCCGACCACGCTGTCGAAGAGCTCCTCGGTCACCTCGTGGCTGGGCATCGGGGGGCTCATGCCGGCGTTGTTCACCAGGAGGTCGACGCGGCCGAACTCGGCGTACGCGGCGGCGACCAGGCGGTCGATCGAGTCCCACTTGGCGGCGTGCACCGCACACGGCAGGGCCCGACGGCCCAGCTCCCTGACCTCGGCGGCGACCTTCTCGCAGTTCTCGAGCTTGCGGCTGGCGACGATGACGTCGGCGCCGCGCTCGGCGAACGCCAGGACCATCTGGTGACCGAGCCCGCGGCTCCCGCCCGTGACCAACGCGACCTTGCCGCTCAGGTCGAAGGAGGGATCGGGTGTCATGGGCATGTCTCCTCCGAGGCCGTCGGTTCACCGACGGCGTGTTCCTGTACCGGGTCCAGACTCACGCCCGCGGATCGCCCGGCACAACCCGGCTCGTGAACGCATAGACGGCGCCGAAGCAGTCCTCCGGCTCGAGCGTGAAGCCGTCGCCGGAACGGTCGGCCACGCGGACACCCACGCCCTCGACGTGGCGTTCGGCGGCTTCGAGGTCGACCACCGTGAACGTGCACGCATGCGGGAGCTCGCCGGCTCCCGCAAGGTCGGCGGCGAGCCGGGAATCGGTCGTGGTCGGCCGGGCCAGCTCGACGATCGAGTCGCTGCCCACCCAGACGAACGCACTCTCGGCGGTCGCCGATTCCTCGGCGTGAAGGTGGCGGCCGCCGATCGGCCCCTCGAAGAGTGCCCGTGCCTTCTCGACGTCGGTCACCACGGTGGTGAGGTGGGCAACGCGCTCGATGCCGAGGGGATGGTCGTCGCGCCAGAACGCGGGCGTCCACGCCGCCGCGAAGCGCGGGTCGTGCTCGCGCCAGAAGTCGTCGAGGGCGACGAACTCGAGCTGGCCGAGCGTGTCCTTCGGATGGGTGAAGATCGTGGGGCCCGGGTCGTAGCCACCGTCCGGGAACATGCCCCCGCCGGGCTTCGCGATCCTCACGCCGTGGGCGCGCAGCTCGTCGAAGAGTGCGCGCAGGTCGGGTGCGTCGACGTACCAGGACAGCGAGTGGAAGTGCTGGCCGAACCGGTTGCGAAACCGACCCAGCGGCGCCGCCTGGTCCTGCGCTCCCGAGCCCGGCTCGATCACCTCGATCATGAAGTCGCCGATCATCGCCAGCGATGCCCAGCGCCGCTCGAGGGCCGACCAGTTCTTCTGGATGAACCGCTGTGGCTTGAAGACCTCGTCGTACCAGGCGTCGGCCTCGTCCTGGTCGTCGACGACGTGGATCAGGTGGAAGAACTCGCGGATCGGCATGCGGGGATCGTAAGGGGAGGCGTCACCCGGGAGCGGGTACGTAATTGGTCGTCGGCCAACAATTCAACGGTCGGCGGCTCAGGTCCGGTGCGGCGCGGGCGCCGCTCGGCGCCGGCGGGGCGGCGCCACGACAAGGTTGCGGGCGCCCGCCAGCAGTAGCGCCGTGCGCTGGCGCAGCATCGCGGCGAGGTCTACCCGCTCGTCGGCGGACCAGTCCCTGATCCCGTCCATGACCAGCGCCGTGAGCATGGCGGCCAGTTCCTTGGGGGCGAGGTCGTCGGGCAGCTCACCCGAGTCCTGGGCGTGCGTGAACACGACCGAGAACGCCCGCTGGAACCCGAAGTGCTCCTGGTCGTACAGGACCTCGGACTCCGGGGCGCGGTGGAACTCCTGGATCATGCGGCCGACGGCGGCGCGGGGGCCCTTCTCGATGCGCCGGGCGAGCTTCGTCATCAGCTGGTCGAGGACCGCATCGAGGGAGCGCCCGTTGGCCAGTGCGCGGAGGGCGTCCTCGTAGAGCGCCCGGGCGGTGAGCCAACCCATCTCGAGCAGGACCTGCTCCTTGCGGGCGAAGTGGAAGTAGAAGGTCCCCTTGGCGACACCCGCCCGGGCGGCGATCTCCTCGGCGGTCGTGCTGTCGATCCCGGTCTCGAAGCCGCGTTCGCTCCACAGGTCGAGGGCCGCCTTGACCAGCTTCCGCCTCGTCTCGCGCGAGCGCTCCTGCGCGAGCGAGGACCGTTTGGGGCCCTCGTGGCGCGTGTTCAGCTGCACGACCGCTGGGGAGGTGACCCGCT
>DATFVX010000033.1:0-10228 GCA_035259985.1 Acidimicrobiales bacterium
GCGGGCCTCGAGGACCGCCTTCAGCACGTCGGGCCGATCGGTCATGATCCCGTCGACACCGAGGTCGAGCAGCCGCCGCATCTCGGCCGCCTCGTTGATCGTCCACACGTGCACCTGGAGGTCGCGGCGGTGGGCGGCGGCCACGAACCGCCCGTTCACGATCGTCACCGGTCCGTGCCGCACCGGCACCTGCACGCAGGCCGCCGAGGGTCGCCGTCCGGGCACGCCCCGCGAGGCCAGCAGCAGCCGCCTGACCTGGCGGGGACCCATCGACGTGCAGATCCGCTCGCCCAGCGCCGCCCGGACCCGGTCCAGGCGGGCGTCCGAGAACGCGCCGATGCACACGCGGTCGATGCTGTCCGTGCGGCGGACGAGCTCGACCAGCGGATCGACGGCGGCGTCGTTCTTGGGGTCGATGTTCACCCGGACGTCCGGCCAGGCGGTGAGGACGTCCTCGAGCAGCGGGATCTCGTGGTGGCCGCGCACCCGCGCCGCCCGCACCTCCGCCCAGGGCAGGTCGGCGATCGCGCCGGCGCGGTCGGTCAGCCGGTCGAGGGTGTCGTCGTGGAAGGCGACGAGCACGCCGTCGGCCGTGGCGTGCGTGTCGGTCTCCAGGTAGCGGTAGCCGAGGGCGACGGCGGCCTCGAAGGACTCCATCGTGTTCTCGCCGGTTCCCCCGTCTCCCCCGTCGAAGTGGGCGCCCTGGTGGGCGAACGCGAGCGGCCCCGGCCATTCGAGGAACGGGAAGCGAGCCATAGACGGGCGGGACGGTAGCGTCAAATTTCATGAGCGAGCGTCCCGAAGGGCGAGAGAGCGAGCGTGGCCCGAGCGGCCCGGCCGAAGGCCAAGAGCGGGGAGCAACGAGCGAGGTGATCGGCGTCCCCATCGGCGACGAGCGGGTGACCACCGACGACGAGATCGTGGTGGCTTCGCCATACGACGGATCGGAGATCGGCCGGGTGCCCTCCTGCGGCGCCGCCCAGGTGGATCGCGCGGTCGCGGCGGCAAAGGCGCGGCTGGCCGAGCCCCTGCCCGCCCACGAGCGGGCGGCGATCCTCGACCGGGCCGCCGCCCTCCTCGCCGAGCGCCAGGAGGACTTCGCCCGGACCATCGCCCAGGAGGCGGCCAAGCCGATCCGCACCGCCCGCATCGAGGCCGGCCGGGCGGTGGACACCTTCCGCTTCAGCGCGGTCGAGGCCCGCAGCCTCACCGGCGAGGTGGTCCCCCTCGACGCCAGCGTCCCGGGCACCGGCAAGCTCGGCTTCACGCTGCGGGTGCCGGTGGGCGTCGTCGGCGCCATCAGCCCGTTCAACTTCCCGCTCAACCTCGTGTGCCACAAGGTGGCGCCCGCCATCGCCGCCGGCTGTCCCGTGGTGCTCAAGCCCGCCAGCCAGACGCCCCTGTCGGCCCTGGCGTTGGCGGGGCTCCTGCTGGACGAGTGCGGCCTTCCGCCGGGCTGGCTCAACGTGGTGACGGGCTCGGGCCGGGCGGTGGGCGACCCACTGGTGACGCACGACGACGTCGCCCTCATCACCTTCACCGGCTCGCCCGAGGTGGGCTGGGGGATCCGCGAGCGCGCACCCCGCAAGAAGGTCAACCTGGAGCTCGGGAACAACAGCCCGGTGATCATCGAGCCCGACGGCGACTGGCGGGGCGCGGCGGCCAAGCTCAGGGTCGCCGGCTTCAGCCACGCCGGCCAGTCCTGCATCTCGGCGCAGCGGCTGTACGCGCACCGCTCGATCCATGACGAGTTCGTGTCGGCGCTGGCGGACGAGGTCGCCACGCTGGTGGTCGGGCCGCCGCTCGACGAGGCCACCGAGGTGTCGGCGCTGATCTCCCGCGGCGACACCGACAGGGTGAAGGGCTGGATCGACGACGCCGTCGCCGCCGGAGCCAAGGTGGCCGTGGGCGGCGACGTGGGCGACGACGGCGTGCTGCGACCCACGGTGCTCACCGCGGTGACTCCCGACATGAAGGTGTGCTCGACCGAGGTGTTCGGCCCGGTGGTGGGCGTGGCCGCCTACAACGACCTCGACGAGGCGCTCGCCCTGGCCAACGACACCCGCTACGGGCTGCAGGCGGCGATCTTCACCGCCCGCATCGACGCCGCGCTGGCGGCGGCGCGCCGGCTGGACTTCGGCGGCGTGATGATCAACGAGGTGCCGACGTGGAGGGCCGACCAGCAGCCCTATGGGGGCGTGCGCGACAGCGGCAACACGCGTGAGGGCCCCCGCTACGCAGTGCGAGAGATGACGGAGCACCGGCTGGTCGTCATCCAGGCATGACCGACACAGGGCCCCGCGGGCCCAGCCGGGTGTGGACGGTCGACGAGGCGAACGCCGCGCTCGGGTGGGTGAGCGAGGTCGTGGCCCGGGCGCAGGGCCTGTGGGACGACTACCGCCGCCACACCGTGCGGCGGGCACGGCTGGCGCGGCAGAACGGGCACGGGCTTGTGCCGGCCGACGCCGCTCCCATCCAGTCGTGCATCGACGAGCTGACGGCGGCGGGGATCGTGCTGCGGGACATCGAGCGGGGCCTCATCGACTTCCCGGCCCGCGCGCCGAGCGGCAAGTGGTACTGGCTGTGCTGGCTTGCCGGCGAGGACGCGGTCGAGTGGTGGCACTGGCCGGAGGACGGCTTCGGCGGCCGGACCCGCCTCGACGACCCACCCACCTGACCGCCGTCGATGCCTTCTCGCGCCTGTTCTGGTCGTCCCGACGACCATTCTGGGCGCGAGAACGCGCTGAGCCTCAGATGATTCGAGTTTGGTGGCCCTTCCAGTACTCGTCCTTGAGCAGGCGCTTGTAGAGCTTGCCGGTCGCGTGGCGTGGCAGCTCGGCGCGGAAGTCGACCGTCCGGGGGCACTTCACGTCCGCGAGGTGCTCGCGGCAGTAGGCGACGAGCTCACGCCCGAGGTCGGGCCCGGCGTCGTCCATGGACAGCGGCTCGACCACCGCCTTGACCTCCTCGCCGAACTCGTCGTTGGGGATCCCGAACACGGCCACGTCCGCCACCTTGGGGTGCATGGCCAGGACGTTCTCGGCCTCCTGCGGGTACACGTTCACGCCGCCCGTGATGATCATGTACGCCTTGCGGTCGGTCAGGTAGAGGAACCCGTCGCCGTCGAGGTAGCCCACGTCGCCGAGCGTGGTCCACCCGTGGCCGCCCGGATCGTGGGCGGCCGCGGTCTTGCCGGGATCGTTGTGGTACGTGAACTCGGCGCCGCCGCCGAAGTAGATCGTGCCCGGCTCACCCGGGGGCGCCTCGTTGCCGTCCTCGTCGAGTATGTGCACCTCGCCGAGCAGCGACCGGCCCACGGTGCCGCGGTGGGCGAGCCACTCCTCGCTGTTGCAGCACACGAAGCCGTTGCCCTCGGTCCCGGCGTAGTACTCGTACAGGATCGGCCCCCACCAGTCGATCATCTGCTCCTTGACCGCCACCGGGCACGGGGCGGCGGCGTGCACGGCCACCTGGAGCGACGACACGTCGTGCCGCTGGCGCTCTTCGGCCGGCAGCTTGAGCATGCGGATGAACATCGTCGGCACCCACTGGCTGTGTGTCACGCGGTGCCGCTCGATGAGCGCCAGGGCATCGCCGGGGTCGAAGTGCTCCATCACCACGGCCGTGCCGCCGAGGCGGTGGACCGCCATCGTGAAGCGCAGCGGCGCCGAGTGGTACAGCGGTGCGGGCGACAGGTACACGGTGTCGGAGGTGCCGCCGTAGAGGCCCGCCAGCAGCAGGTGCACGGCATCGGCGCTGCCGACGGGCGCACCCGACAGCGGGGCCTCGATGCCCTTGGGGCGCCCGGTGGTGCCGGACGAGTAGAGCATGTCGCGACCCTCGGTCCGCTCCTCGGGAAGCGGGGTCACCGGCTGGGCCGCGAGGGCCTCCTCGTAGGGCTCGTAGTCGCCGACGGTTCCGTCCATCATGAACGGCCTGACGCCGTCCGCAAGCACGCCCACCAGCTCGGCGGCCTGGTCGGCCTTGTAGGCGGAGGTCACGAACGCCTGCGCCCCGCAGTCGTCGACGATGTAGGCCATCTCGTCGGTGGTGAGGCGCGAGCTCATCGCCGTGTAGTAGAGGCCGGCGTAGTACGCCCCCCAGGCGAGAGCGTGGAACCTCGGATGGTTCTCGACGCAGAACGCCACGTGGTCGCCCGGCCGGAGGCCGAGCGAGCGGAACAGGTGCGACACCTGGTTCGCCTCGGCGTCGAGCTCGCGGTACGTGACGACCCGGCCCGAGCCGGCCATGACGACGGCGGGCTTGTCGGGGGTGGTCTCTGCGAAGGCGCCAGGGAACATGGGCCGGCACGGTAGTGGCCTCGCGAGTGGCGACACACTCGGGGCGGGACTCGGCGCGGCCGCCGGTAGCCTGAGGGGAAGTGGACATCACCGACCGGTTCGCCGAGCTGGTGCGCGGTCCGGAGGAGCGATGCCAGCTCGATCTGGGGGCCCTGCTGATCGCCGCCCATGCCCGACGCGACCTCGACGTCGACGACCAACTCGGGCGGCTGGACGAGCTGGCCGCAGGCTGCCCGGGCTCCGACGTCGAGGCCCTCACCGCCCACGTCTGCGGCACGCTGGGCTTCCGGGGTGACACCGACGACTACAGCGACCCGCGCAACTCGTTGCTCGACGTCGTGCTCGATAGGCGCCTCGGCATCCCCATCTCGCTGTCCGTCGTGGTGTTGGAGGTCGGCCGGCGGCTCGACATCCCCCTCCAGGGCGTCGGCATGCCGGGGCACTTCCTGGTCCGGGACGCCAAGGACGACGACGTGTTCGTGGACCCGTTCCACCGGGTGCAGCTCGACCGGGCGGGCTGCCGGGCGCTCTTCACGAAGCTCCACGGCAGCAAGGCCCAGTTTCAGGACCGGTTCCTCGACCCGGTCGGGCCCCGGGCGACCATGGCCCGCATGCTCACGAACCTGCAGCGGTCGTTCGTCGGCCGGGGCGACCGGGCTGGTGCGCTGTGGTCGCAATGCCTGCGGGTGCTCGTTCCCGGCACGACCGTCACCGACCGGCGCCAGCTGGCCGCCATGCTCGCCGCCAACGGCCGCTTCGACTCCGCCGCCCAGGAGCTCGACGCCATCGCGGAGGAGGGCCTGGGCGGCGTCCGCGACCGCATCGCGGCCACCGCGATGCGCGCCAAGCTCAACTGAGACGCAGGATCGCTGCCGATCAGGTGTGGGTGGCGGTCGCGGCGTCCACCGGGTCGCCGTGGCCCAGGTCGCGCAGCGCGTCGCGCAGGCGGCCGGCGGCCGCGTCGAGCGCCGCGGGATCGGGATGTTGATCCGCCCTGCTGAACGACAGCTCGGCCTCGACGTTGATGGGCACGAGGTGGAGGTGGCAGTGCGGGACCTCGAGCCCGGCGATGATCATGCCGACGCGCCGGGGCGTGAAGGCCTGCATCTGGCCCCGGCCGACCTCCCTGGCCACCAGCATCAGGTGCGCCGCCAGGTCGGCGTCGAGGTCGATCCAGTGGTCGACCTCCTCGACGGGCACGACCAGCACGTGCCCGGGCGTGATCGGGGCGATGGTGAGGAACACGACCGCCCGCTCGTCGCGCCACACGAACCGGCCGGGGATCTCGCCCTCGATGATCTTGGTGAACAGCGTCGCCATGGCCCGGACAGCGTAGGGGCCAGTGCGCCCACCTAGGCTTCCGCAGCACATGGAGGGCACGACCCCCGACGCGGTGAGCCGCGGCCACGCCCGCGACGTGCTCACCCTGCCCAACGTGATCACGCTGGCCCGCCTGGCGTGCCTCCCGCTGTTCCTGTGGCTGCTGTTCGGCAAGGAGGACCGCGCCGCCGCCGCGGCGCTCCTCGCCGTGCTCGGGATCACCGACTGGGTCGACGGGTACCTCGCCCGGCACCTGGGCCAGGTGTCCGAGCTCGGCAAGATCCTCGACCCGGTGGCCGATCGCCTGCTGTTCTTCGTCGGCGCCGGCGGGATCCTCATCGACGGCTCGGTGCCGGCCTGGTTCGCCGTGACCGTGCTGGTGCGGGAGACGCTGGTGGGCGGCGCCACCATCGTCCTGGCGATGCTCGGCGCCCGGCGCATCGACGTGACCTGGTTCGGCAAGGCCGGGACCTTCGGGCTCATGATCGCGTTCCCGCTGTTCCTCGCCAGCAACTCGGACCTGTCGTGGGCCGACACCGCCGGGGTGCTCGCCTGGGTGGCCGGAATCCCCGGCCTGGCGCTCAGCCTCTACTCGGCCGTGCTCTACGTACCGATCGCTCGCCGCGCGCTGCGGGAGGGCAGGGCGGTACCGTCGACACCATGAAGGCCGTGATCATGGCCGGCGGCGAGGGCACCCGGCTGCGTCCGCTCACGTCCAACGCGCCCAAGCCGATGATGCCCATCGCCAACGCCCCGATGATGGAGCACATCGTGCAGCTGCTGCGCCGGCACGGCCTGGACGAGATCGTCGTGACCGTCGCGTTCATGGGCAACCAGATACGCAACTACTTCGGCGACGGCTCCGAGCTCGGCGTGCGCATGGTGTACGCCACCGAGGAGACGCCCCTCGGCACCGCCGGGTCGGTACACAACGCCCGCGCCGAGCTCGACGATCGCTTCCTCGTCATCTCCGGCGACGTGCTCACCGACATCGACCTCGGCGCCATCGTGCGGTTCCACGAGGAGCGGAACGCGCTCGCCACCATCGGCCTCAGCGCCGTGGAGGATCCGCTGGAGTTCGGGATCGTCATCACCCGGGACGACGGCTCCGTTGAGCGATTCCTGGAGAAGCCCACATGGGGGCAGGTCTTCAGCGACACCATCAACACCGGCATCTTCGTGCTGGAGCCGGACATCTTCGACTGGATAGCCGGCGGCCGGCAGGTGGACTTCTCGTCAGAGGTGTTCCCGGCGCTGCTCGACGCCGGCAAGCCGCTGTACGGCGCGGTCCTCGAGGGTTACTGGGAGGACGTGGGGACGCCGGAGGCGTACGTCCGAGCCCACAAGGATGTGCTGGACGGCAAGGTCGACCTCGAGATCCCCGGGTTCGAGATCTCCGACGGCGTGTACGTGGGGGAGGGCGCCGACATCCACCCGGACGCCAGCATCGACGGGCCGGCCATCATCGGCGACTACTGCCGGCTCGAGGGCAATGCCCGCCTGGGTGAGTACACGGTGCTCGGGACCAACGTGCGAGTCCGGGCCGGCGCCGACCTCCAGAGGGCCGTGATCCACGACAACACGTACATCGGCGAGGGTGTCCGCCTGCGGGGGACGACGGTCGGCAGGGCGTGCGACCTGCGCAACGGCGTGCGGGCGGAGGAAGGGGTGGTGCTCGGCGACGAGTGCTTCATCGGGGAGCAGGCCGTCCTCGGCGCCGGGGTCAAGGTGTACCCGTTCAAGACGGTCGAGGGCGGTGCGGTCATCAACTCGTCGATCGTGTGGGAGTCACGCGGCTCCCGCAGCCTGTTCGGGAGCCTGGGGGTCGCCGGGCTGTCCAATGTCGACATCACCCCGGAGCTGGCGACCCGGGTGGCCATGGCCTTCGCCACGTCGCTCAAGAAGGACGCCACCGTGGTCACGTCCCGCGACTCCAGCCGCTCGGCCCGGATGCTCAAGCGGGCGATGATGGCGGGCATCAACGCCGCCGGCGGCAACGTCCGCGACCTCGAGGTGGCGTCGGTCCCGGTGACGCGGTTCGCGGTGTCCCGCCCCGAGTCCGACGCCGGCGTCACGATCCGCCTGGTGGAGGACGACCCCCAGTCGGTGGTGATCCGGTTCTTCGACACCAAGGGCGCCGACATCGTCGAGACGGCGCAGCGCCGTATCGAGCGCCTGTTCCTGCGTGAGGACTTCCGGCGGGTGTTCCCGGGCGAGATCGGCGACATCGAGTTCCCGCCCCGCCACCTCGAGCAGTACAGCACCGCGCTCGAGGCCGAGGTCGACATCGAGCGCATCGCCGGCTCGGGCTTCAAGGTCGTGGTCGACTACTCGTACGGCTCGACCTCGTTCGTGATGCCCAACATCCTGTCCAAGCTCGAGGCCGACGTGCTGGCGGTCAATCCGTTCGCCTCGACCCGGGGGATCATCGGCTGGGACCGCCAGGAGCACGCCGCCAGCGTGGCGCGCCTGGTGCGGGCCTCGGGCGCAGCGCTCGGCGCCGTGCTCGACCCCGACGGCGAGCACTTGTCCCTGGTCGACGACACCGGGCACGTGCTGTCGGACGACGAGGCGCTGCTCGCCTACGTGACGCTGGTGGCGAGCCACCTGGGCGAGCGGCGGATCGTGCTCCCGCTCTCGGCGAGCAGCCACGCCGACCGCCTGGCGGCCGACCGGGGCGTCGAGGTCCAGCGCACGAAGCTGTCCAGCGCCGCCCTCATGGAGGCGGCGTCGCGTCCGGGTGTCGGCTTCGCCGCCAGCATCGACGGCGGCTTCATCCTGCCCGACTTCCTGCCGGCGTTCGACGGTGCGGCGGCCATGGTGAAGATGCTGGAGCTGCTGGCGCTCGACGACGTGCCACTGTCGAAGGTCGTGAGCGGGCTGCCGGCGGTGCACATCGTGCACGAGACGGTGGTGACGCCCTGGGAGCAGAAGGGGACCGTCATGCGCTCGCTGGTGGAGCTGTCGAAGGACCGGGAGGTCGATCTGGTCGACGGCGTCAAGGTCCACTACGACTCCGGGTGGGCCCTAGCGCTGCCGGACCCTGAGGAGCCGGTCACCCACCTCTGGGCGGAGGGCGACACCGACGCCGCCGCCCGCCGCCTCGCTCAGGAGTACGCGCGGCGGATTCGTCAGCTGCTGCGGTAATCGAGGGGCGCTGACCAGGGCCTTAGGGGCGAAGTCTCAACCCTCCGTCGAGGGTTGACGGCGTTGGCTAGCGTGGGCGCCCATGGACATCCCCTCGGACCTCCGCTACTCGACCGACCACGAGTGGGCCCGTATTGAGGAGGGGCGCGTGCGCATCGGCATCACCGACTACGCGCAGGACGCGCTCGGCGATGTGGTGTTCGTGGAGGTCCCCGAGGTGGGTACCAAGGTCGAACGCGGCGCCAGCTTCAGCGAGGTCGAGTCGACCAAGTCCGTGTCCGAGATCTACGCGCCCGTGTCCGGCACGATCGCCGACGTCAACGCCGAGCTCGCCGACAGCCCCGAGCGGCTCAACGACGATCCGTACGGCGAGGGGTGGATCTGCATCATCGAGCCCACCGATCCCGCGCAGCTCGACGAGCTGCTCGACGCCGAGGGCTATCACGCGCTGATCGAGGGGTGAGGGTCGTGGCGGACGACGTCTTCTGCAATCAATGCGGTCACCGCAACCCGGCGGGCTCCAACTTCTGCTCGTCCTGCGGCGCGCCCTTGGCGCCGCTGCGTGAGGACCCGACGACGGCGACGTTCCTGCCCGAGGTGGCCGAGGGCTACGACGACATGGCGGTGGAACTCGGCGAGGTGCCGGCGGGCGTCGGCATCCTGGTGGTCAAGCGCGGGCCCAATGTCGGCTCGCGCTTCGCGCTCGACGCCGACGTCGTGCGCGCCGGTCGCCACCCCGAGAGCGACATCTTCCTCGACGACATCACGGTGTCGCGCCGCCACGCCGAGATCGTGCGCCAGGGCGGGCGCTATCTGGTCCGCGACGTCGGATCGCTCAACGGCACCTACCTCAATCGCGAGCGTGTCGAGTCCGCGCCGTTGGCCGATGGCGACGAGCTGCAGATCGGCACGTTCAAACTCGTGTTCCTCAGCGGGAGGGGAGATGCACCGTGACCCGTGCTCCGTCTGACCGCTCTCACCTGTCGATCGGCGAGGTCCTCTCGCTGCTCCAGGGGGAGTTCCCCGACGTCACCATCTCGAAGATCCGGTTCCTCGAGAGCCAGGGTCTGCTCGACCCGGAGCGCACCCCGTCCGGCTACCGCAAGTTCTACGAGGCCGACATCGACCGGTTGCGGTGGATCCTGCGCCAGCAGAAGGACCACTACCTGCCCCTCAAGGTGATCAAGGACCGCCTCGACGACGCCGTCCCGCCTGCCGGGGCGGTGGCCTCCCGCTCGGCGAACAACGGCGTGGCCGTCGGGGCACAGGGCGACCCCGGGTCGCCGCCGGAGCGCGCCGTGGCGACGGCGGTCGCCCTCGACGAGCGGCCCACCACGGCCCGGCCACTGGGCGACCGGCTCCCGCTGGAGCAGACGCGGCCGGCGCCGATCGCCCGAGCGGACCCCCCGCCCGACTCCCCGGTCTCCGGGCAGCGACAGGCCCCGGCGCCGGCGGACGCG
>DATFVX010000034.1:0-18108 GCA_035259985.1 Acidimicrobiales bacterium
GCACGTCCTCGTCGAGAGTGCACAGTGAGACCTGCACCTGAACCCGATCGCCCCCCAGCACGAGCAAGTCGACATCGCGCAGCACCGTGGTGCCCTTCGTGATGATCGTGACCCGCGCGTCGGCGGCGACGAGCTCCTCCAACACGGCTCGGGTGAGCCCCGTCTCGGCCTCTACGTTCGGGTATGCGTCGCTGAACGCCCCCAGCAGGTACAGAGAGTCGGAGGGCGCGGATCGTACGAACCGGAACGTCGCGTCGCGTGCGTCGTCGGCCGCCATGATCGGGTCGGAGACGCCCTGGACACCGGTGATGCAGTAGACGCAACGGTGGTCGCAGAGAGCGTAGGGAGTGACCGACCACATCTCCCCACAGATGCGCTCGAAGATCGAGCTGAGCCCCCGGCCGGCCACGAGCGGAACGGTACCCCCTCGTCCATGCGAGCGCGGCCGAGCGCACGGCGATCCAGCGCTCGCGTCGGGGGCTGGGTTCGCGGCGAGCGGGTGACGGGGATCGAACCCGCATTATCAGCTTGGGAAGCTGACGTTCTGCCATTGAACTACACCCGCGAGGTGAGAGAGCGAGGCTAGCTGACCGGGTCATCGCGACGCCGATCGCGCGGCCCCGGGCTGGCCGGCGGGGCAGCCGTCGACCACTAGGGTCGGCGGCCGATGATCCTGTCGGACCGCACCATTCGCGAGGAGCTGGAGGCCGGCCGCGTCGTCATCGATCCCCTGGACGAGTCGAGCATCCAGCCGTCGTCGGTCGATCTCCGCCTCGACCGGCTGTTCCGGGTGTTCCTCAACCACACGATGCCGGTCATCGACGTCAAGCAGGACCTCGAGGATCTGACCCGCCTGGTCAAGATCGACGAGGGCGAGGCCTTCATTCTCCACCCCGGCGAGTTCGTGCTGGGCTCGACGTACGAGAAGGTGACGCTGCCCGATGACCTGGTGGGGCGCATCGAGGGCAAGTCGAGCCTGGGGCGGCTGGGGCTGCTCATCCATTCGAGCCTGCCCGGTTCGGAGCCGGTGTGGGTACTGCAGGACGGTGTGCTGGTGCCTCGTCCGATCGTGGATGTGGTTCGGAAGCGCCAGCAGGCAAAGGTGGCCGCGTTCGATCCCGACAGCTTCGCCGTCGGCTACCACGACATCACCGGTTGGTACGAGGGCGCACCGGATCGGATCTACGAGATCAGGCTCGCGTCCGGCCGCCGAGTTCGGGTCACCGCCGGCCACAACCTCTTCACACTCGATCGCCAGGGCAACCTCACGAAGGTGCGCACCCGCTCGCTGAGGCCGGGGGCTCGAGTTGCAGTGCCGGGGATCGTTCCCGATCCGGTGCCCGATCCGACCGTCAGGCAGCCGCCATCGGCGGAGATCGTCGTCGCCGACGTCGTGCCCGATCCGGCCCCGAGGCAGCTGAAAGTCGCCGGCCCCACTGTCGCCGCGGCTCATGCAGCCGGCGGCGAAGAGCTGCCCGAGCTCTTGCGGGCCGCTGGATATCAGGCCGTCAGCTACTACCGCCACCGTGGGGTCCTGCCGTACGCGATCGCTCGACAGGTACCCGGGCTGCTGGCGGCGCTCGATCGGTCCGACGTCGTTGGCTGGCGGGGTGGTCGCAACTCGATACCGGCCAGGATCACGGTGGACAACGAGCGGGCCTGGCTCCTCGGCCTGTATGTCGCCGAGGGCTATCGACGGTCACAACACGTTGTCATATCCAACACGGACGAAAGGATCCTCGAACGGGCCGCCACCGCGCTCAGCGCGCTGGGCCTCACGTTCCATCGTGGGCCGGGCGCGCTGACGTGTGGGTCGTCCATCTTGTCGGCGTTGCTCGGGTGGTTGGGCGCAGGTGGCAAGGCGCCGACGAAGCGGGTGCCACCGATGGTCTTCGGGTGGCCTCGTCCCTTGATCGATGCCTTCATCTCCGGCGTCGTCGACGGGGACGGATCGCTCGATGGCGGTCGTACTTCGGTGTGGACGACGTCGGAGGGCCTGGTCGGCGACCTGCTCGTCCTGTTCGGTCGCCTTGGACGCCGTGCCGGCAGCTGCCGCCGCGCAGGACGCGGCAATGCACTTCCGTTGTGGCAGGTCTACGCCCCCGATGGCGAGCACAAGCTGCTCACGTCGGTGCCGCTGCCCGACCAGCTCCTCGTTCGACTCAGACGCGAGAGCGGACTGAGCCAAGCCGAGGTTGCCCGGCGCGCGGGCTATTCGCATGCGACCGACCTCAACAACATCGAGCGCCGCCGCGGGCGCGACGCAGTACGTCGGAGAACGTTGCGTCGCTTCTACGAGGCGGTCATCGGCGCCGGGCCAGCAGCGCCATCGCTCCCGAAGCTGCGCCGGTTGGTCGAGGGTGATCTGTTGTGGGACGAGGTGGTCGAGGTTCGCGACACAGGTGTCGTGGAACCCGTCTTCGATCTCGAGGTGCGGCCGGGCGGGCGGAGGATCGAGAACTTCTTGGCCGGTCCGGGCGGGGTGTTCGTGTCGAACACAGCGGGCTTCATCGATGCGGGCTTTTCCGGGCACATCACGCTGGAGCTGTCCAACGTGGCCAACCTGCCGATCACGCTGTATCCAGGCATGAAGATCGGACAGGTGAGCTTCCTGCGGATGACGACGCCGGCCGACGTGCCGTACGGGTCGGCGCGGGTGGGGTCGAAGTACCAGGGCCAGCGCGGCCCCACCCCGAGCCGGTACTGGGAGAACTTCAAGGACCAGGACGGCTGACAGGCTGCACCGTTACTCGTCGCGATCCTCCCCTTGGTCGTCGTCGTCGGGGAGGTCGATGACGAGCGTCTTGGTGGCGATGGTGTGGACCTCCGGTGGGACGCCCGGGTCGAGCGCCGGGTCTTGAAGCCTCAGCGTCACCGTGGCCGAGGGCTCCTCGTCGATGCCGTCGCCGTCCCGGTACCAGGGGCGCACCAGCGCGACGAGGTCGCGGAGCTGTGGCGCAACCCCGGGAGACAGGCTGCCCAGGTCGCAGACGATCGTCGTCGGCAGCCCGCCGAGCAGCGCGGGTGGGCGGGAGGGCTCCGGTGGCAGGCGGACCTCGCCACCGCCCCCCGGCGGCGGCCAGCCCGGTGCGGTGCACCCGTCGGGCAGCAGGTCGTTCCCCGGGATGGCGGGCACGAAGCCGGCATCGCCCCCGAGCGTCACCTCGAGCGACACCCCGGGCAGCGGGCGCGTGCCCAGCTGCTCGGCGCCGATCGTGAGCTTGCCGATCGGCAGCTCGACGCCCTCGAGGTCGAACGGCCCCCACGTCGGCGTGACGAGCCCCAGGCCCTCTTCGTAGCGGTCGAGCGGTACCACCGCGCTGGCCTCGACCACGCGGTCGCGGCGCAGCGTCAAGGTCGCCGACTGGTCCGGCGAGGCGGCGGTGAGGGCCAGCCGCACCTCGACGGTGCCACCGCCGCTCGGCGGCTGGATCGCACAGTCGACCCCTTGGTCACCGCCGGCGGCGACCAGGGTGCAGCGGGGATCGAGGCCGGCCTCGACGGCCGCGGCGTCCGCCGTGAGCCGGACCTCGAGGCTCCGGGGGACGGCGGCCACCGCTTCCGCTGCCACAGCCGCCGCATCCCCGGCGGCCAGGGCCGCTGGGGCGCCGGCCTCCCCGATCCGTACGGTCAGGTCGCCTCGGCCCACGCCGGACGGGGACCACCCTGGGGTGCCGACGAATCCCAGGGGCGGTGCCACCGGTGGGGTCGTCGGAGCCGGCGGAGCGGGAGGTGGCGGCGGTGCCGGGGGTGGCGGCGGTGCCGGTGGCGGGCTGGCCGGCGCGGGCGGCGGCGTGGGAGGTCGCGATGGCGGCGGCGTGGGAGGTGGCGGTGGGCTGGGGGGCGGATTCGTCGGGCTGCTGGGCGGCGGGACCGCGTTGACCAGGAACCGCGGCCCGAAGAGCCCGGGCGTCGGTCCGTCGACGCCACCGGAGAACGGCGAGTCCGTGCCCAGCCCGGCCGGCGCGACGAACGGGTCGCGGGCGCGGACGGCATCGGACGGGGGCCCGTCGTCACCCAGGTCCGGTTCGAACGTGTGGTCCAGGCCGGCGTCGATCCCGCTGCTCCCCAGCCCCGCGGCGTCCGCAGCCACGTCCGTCGGTCCGCCGCCCCGTGACACGGCCAGGCTGGCGGCGGCCAGGCCCGCGATCAATGCCACCGCGGCGCCCGCGCTCCCGGCCGATGGTGCGAGCTCGCGTACTCGCCGCCACGCCCCCTTGCCGGGAGCTCCTGACCCGGACGCCCCCGCCTCGGCGGCCGTGTCCGCGGTCCCGGCCTCGGTGCCCATGACGGCCGTCCCGGCCTTGATGCCGCCCGCAGCGGCACCGGCCGCCGCGAGGCCGACCGCCTGGCTGCCACCCACCAGGAAGAACGGCAGCAGGGAGCGCACCAGCATGCGGTTCACGTCGGTCAGCTCCACGACCAGCGCCTGGCAGGACTCGCAGCGATCGACGTGACGCTTCGTCGCCGCCTGGTCGCGCCGGCTCAGGCCCCCGCGCACATAGGCGCCGAGCCGCGACCGATGCGGCTCGCACTCGGGGTGCGGGGAGGCCAGGAGGTGGGCCTGGAGGTACGCCTGCCGCAGCTTCTCCCGCGCCCGGTACGCCAGCGCGGCTGCGGCGTTGGCCGAGACGCCCAGCACCGCCGCCAGCTCCCGGGGGGCCCGGCCCTCCACCGCGGTGTGCCACAGCACGGTCTGCCAGCGGTCGGGCAGCGACTCGAAGGCGTCGTTCATGATGTCCCGGTCGGCGCGGGCCATCTCGGGCTCGGCCGCCTCGGCGGCCACGGGCTCCGGGACGTCGTCGAGCGGCTCCTCCGGCGGGCGCTCGGCCCGCTCGGCCGCCAGGCGTCGCAGCGTCACGAAGAGGTAGGCGCGGAAGGCCTCGGTCGGCCCGCCGCCACGCCGCACGGCGGCCAGGACCTTTTCGAAGGCCTCGTTGACCAGGTCCTCCGGGTCGCCCAGCCGGCGGTAGGTCGATGCCAGGCGCAGGGCGGCGGGCTGGTGCCGCACGTACAGCTCTGCGTACGCGGCCTCGTCGCCGTTGCGCGCCTGCTCGAGCAGCTCGGCGTCGGAGAGCGCAGTGACTGCCATCGCGAGGGATCTGGTGCCCGGGGGGAGGCCAGTCTGGCGCGGCCAGGCCCCGGGCACCAGGGCTGAGGGTGGTCATGCGCCACTGACGGTGCTCGCGGCCCCTCGCGGCCCCGGCAAGGATCACCGCCGGACTTTTCGCCGAACCGGCGTCACGATCCGGTCGGCGTCCCCTCTCTACCCCCATGAGCGCGTCGCGACGGCTCCCGACCCCGTCCCATCAGGCCACCGACGGTGCGTCGCGGCTCCTCGATGTCGTCGCCGGGCGGGACGCCGGGCCACGGCCCCGCAAGGGGACTGTCGACGCGTTTCTCGTCGACTGGCACCGGGAGTCGGGCACCTCGATCGGCTTCGACGAATGGTGCGACCCCGCCGCCCGCGACCTGGGAGGGGTGTTCGGGCCCGGCGCCGATCTCGCGGTGATCGAGAAGGCGGTGGTGGCGTTCGCCCAGGCACGCGCCGGCGCCGATCACGGCGCCGCCGCCGTGGCGGGCGACCTCGTGGCCCTCGTGCGCCTGGCGTGGCCGAGCGCGGGCCACGAGTGGGACGGGTGGATCGACCCATTGGGCCTCCTCGCCAGGGCCCTTGGCGCCTGGGCGGCGGAACGCGTCGCCGTCGCGTCGTCGGTCGACTGCGTCGATCCCGCGACCGGGCTGGTCACTGCGCGGTTCCTGGAGCGCCGCCTTCGGGAGCTGCACGCCCAGTGCGACGCATTGGCGATCTCGCCGCCGCTGACGTTCGGGTCGGTGGTGGTGGAGCTCGGGCTGGGCGCCGTCGCGGCGTCGGAACGCGTGGCGGTCAGGATCGCGGCGGGCCGCATCCTGGCCGACCGCTTCCGTGCGGGTGAAACCGTGGCGGCGCTCAGCTCTTCGCGCACGACGTGCCGCATGGTGGCGGTGATGCCCGCCTACGGCGTGCATCGCGCCTTGGCGGACGTGCGCAGAGGCCTCGCCGGCATGGCGAAGGGCGAAGGCGTGGAGCTGGCAGTCGGGCGGGTGCCCTTCGGGGCCGACGCCGACTCCACGTTCACGGCATTGGTGCGCTCGCCGGTCGGCTGACCCGACCGTCGAGTCACCGCCGGAGGGGCGCTGTGTGGACGGGCGCAGCGCCCCCGCTTCGCGCCCTGGGTGAGGTCCTCCGCCGATCGGGAGCCGGCCGGGCGCCGGGGCCCCGTGTCGAGGGGCCCGAACGACGACCGAATCGACCCTCAGTCCCCCAGCGACTCCAGCTGCCGGGCGTCCCGCCGCTCGAGCGCGTCGAGCACGTGCATGGAGATGTCCCCGACCCGGACCTCGTCCTCTTCCTTGCCGGCGGCCTTGGTGCCGTCGTCGATCATGATGTAGCAGTACGGGCAGGCCACGGCGATGCGGCTCGCGCCGGTCGCGATGAGCTCCTGGCTGCGCTCGTCGTTGACCTTCTTGCCGATCGTCTCCTCCATCCACATCCGGGCGCCGCCCGCACCGCAGCACATGCCGCGGGTGCCGTTGCGACCGGCTTCCACGATCTCGACGCCGCCCAGGCTGCCGATGACCCGCCGCGGCGCCAGGTACACGTCGTTGTGGCGGCCGAGGTAGCACGAGTCGTGGTAGACGATCCGCTCCTCGAGCCGGGCGTCGGTCAGGTCCAGGCGCCCCTCGGCGATGAGCCACTCCAGCAGCTGGCTGTGGTGGATGACCTCGTAGTTGCCGCCGAGCTGTGGGTACTCGTTCGAGATCGTGTTGAAGCAGTGGGGGCACTGCGTGACGATCTTCCGGACCCCCATGCCGTTGAGCGTCTCGACGTTCTGCGTGGCGAGCATCTGGAAGATGTACTCGTTGCCGGATCGCCGGGCCGGGTCACCGGTGCAGTACTCGGACGGCCCGAGGATGGCGAAGTCGAGGCCGGCCCGCTGCATGAGCTTGGCCATGGCCACGCTCACCTTCTGGTTCTTGTCGTCGAAGCTGCCGGCGCAGCCCACCCAGTAGAGGTACTCGTGGTCGAAGGCGCCGCCCGGGTCGACGATGGGGACGCCCTCGACCTTGGATGCCCAGGCGCCGCGGTCGGTCTGCGCCAGGCCCCAGGGATTCCCGGAGTTCTCCATGCCCCGGTAGGCGGTGCCTAACTCGGTGGGGAAGTTGGACTCCATGAGCGACAGGTAGCGGCGCATGTCGAGGATCTTGTCGAGGATCTCGATGTTGACCGGGCAGATCTCGTCGCACGCCTTGCACGACGTGCACGCCCAGATCTCGTCGGGCGTGATGCGCTCGAACAGCGAATCGGCCGTCACCGTGATCTCGGGGGCGACGCCGATGGGCGGCGACACCGGAGGCGTGCCGGTGAGGGCCATGACCTCGCCGGTCTTCAGCACGATCTCGCGCGGATCGAGCGGCTTGCCGGTGGCGTGGGCCGGGCACACCGACGTGCAGCGGCCGCACATCGTGCAGGCGTCGGTGTCGAGCAGCTGCTTCCAGGTGAAGTCCTCGACGGTGGCCGCTCCGAACGACTCGAGCTCGGTCTCCATGAGGTTGGGCATCGCCCTCATGGCACCCTTCGGGCGCTCGCGGTCCCGGAGGTACATGTTGAGCGGGGACGTGAACATGTGGCGCAGCATCGTGACCGGCAGGACGATGAGGAAGATCAGGAAGCCCACGACGTGGGCCACCCACCAGCCCTGGTGCCAGCCGGCCAGGCTCCCGCTGTCGTCGATCAGGCCCGACAGCGGGTAGCCGATCACCGACCACTTCTCGAAGCCGGGCCGCCCGGCGAGGGCGATGCGGTACACCTCGGCGCCGAACCCGGTGACGCCGATGGCCAGCAGGGTCGCAAGGATGACGGCGTGCTCGGGCTTTGACTTGATGCGGATCCGGTAGGGCCGCAGGACGTAGCGCCGCACGATCGCCCACGCCACCCCGACCAGGAACAGCGCCCCGGCCACGTCGCCGACCAGTGCGTAGCCGCGGTAGACGTCGCCGTGGAGGAACTTCGCGCTCTCCGGCGCCTGGTGGTTGATCTCCGACACGACCGTCACGGCGAACAGCACCAGGAAGCTGAAGTAGATGAGCGAGTGCATCACCCCCGCAACCGGGTCCCGCAGCAGGGTCTGCATGTAGACCCCGGACCGGAAGTCCCGCAGGCGGCGGCCGACGTTGGCTCGGGTCGTGCTGCGGTCGTCGGGGCCGCCCCGCTCCCAGTTGCGGACCCGCCACGAGAACACCGCCGCCCCGTACACGATGAGGACGGGGATCACGGTGTAGAAGACGGCCTTCCAGGCGGAGGGGATGTTGAGGAAGACCTCGCGCTGCACCGCCGAGTCGTCGTGCCACTGCAGCACGGTGGCGACGACGCCGGACGCCACGACGACCAGGGCGAAGGCGATGCCGATGCCCATCGCGACGTCGCGGGGGCGGATCCGTCGCGCCGGTGGGGGGGTACTCGTGCCCTCGCCGGTGTCGTCGGCGATCGTCGCGGTGGTCACGCCGCGGAAACCTACCCAACCCGGCCCGAGGCGTCGGAATCCGTCGCGGCGCCCGCGTGTGGGCGCCCGCAGCCGAATCGCCGGCCGGGCAAGTTGTCAGCCGAACGTCTGGCTGTCGAGGTCGCGCACCTTGCTGGCTAGTGCGGCGAGCATCTTGCGGTTGAGGGCCGGCACCTCGTCGAGCAGGCCCGCGAACTCACGCGGGCCCAGCACCAGGACGGTGAGTGGTGTCTTGGCGGTGACGCTGGCCGTGCGGGGACCGTGGTCCAGCAGAGCCAGCTCGCCCACGCAGTCTCCCGGGCCCAGCGTGGTGATCTTCTGCCCGCCCCGGGCGACGTCGGCTTGGCCGTCGACGATGATGAACGCCTCGCGGCCGATCTCGCCTTGGGTGACGAACTGCTTGCCCTCGTCGATCGACATCTCCGTCGATGCTTTCGCGACCGCCCGCAACTCCTTGTTCGTCGCGCCCGAGAACAGTGGGACGGTTGCGAGGTGGTCCAGGTACTTCTCCCGTGCCATGGCGGCGGAGCTTAGGGATCCCCAGGCCGGGACGTGGGGACGGTCATCCGACCGAAACAATCGGTGATCGCTCCGGTGCCGGCTTGCGGCCCTCGGAACGCGCTGCAGACGTGTGACGTGGGCACCGGCGGGGTACCCAACGTGCAGTCGCCGTTCCGGTACGTCGCCGCGAGAGGCGCCGGTACCCGAGCTGAGGGTGCCGGGGCGGCGGAGGAATCACCTTGGGAGGACACATGGTTTCGAGTACGGGTGTTCGGATCCCGCTCGCGAGTCTCATCGCGCTGCTCTGGCTGATCGTGGGCGTCATCGTCGCGTTCAACGAGGGATACGACCGCTTCGACACCTGGTCGCAGTTCGCAACCTTCCTGCTGGCTGTCGTGCTCTGGCCCATCCCCGCCACGGGCGGCGCGGTCGGCATCAGGTTCTGACCGGCACCGACGATCGGGGGCGCGGGTCGTTCGGCCCGCGCCCCCGGCGCGTCCCGGCGGCCGTCAGCCGCCGGCTTGGCGGGCGACCGCGTCGGCGGCGGCGGCGACCTCGGCTGGCGAGCGCAGGTAACGCTCGATCGTGGGCTTCGCCACGAGCGGGAGGAAGTCGTCGCCGAGCTCGTAGACCAGGGGCTCGCCGGTCGGGATGTTGAGGTCCACGATGTCGGCGTCGGAGATGCCGTCGAGGTGCTTCACGAGCGCCCGCAGGCTGTTGCCGTGCGCGGACACGAGCACGACTCCACCGAGGTTGATGTCCGGGACGATGCCGTCGTACCAGTACGGCAACATCCGCTCGACGACATCGGCGAGGCACTCGGCGTCGGGAACGACCTCCGGTGGCAGCCCCGCGTAACGCGGGTCGTGGCGCACGTTGCGCGGGTCGTTACGGTCCATCGCCGGCGGGCGCACGTCGTACGACCGCCGCCACAGCTTCACCTGGTCGGCTCCGAAGCGCTCGGCGGTCTCGGACTTGTTGAGCCCCTGCAGGTCGCCGTAGTGGCGCTCGTTGAGGCGCCAGTGCCGCCGCACGGGAATCCACGAGCGCCCCATCTCCCGCAGCGCGAGGTCGGCCGTGCGGATGGCGCGGACCAGCACCGACGTGTGCACCACGTCCGGCTGCAACCCGCGCTCGGCCATGAGGCGACCACCGGCGACCGCCTGCGCCTCACCGGCGGCCGTCAGGTCGCAGTCGTACCAGCCGGTGAAGAGGTTCTCGAGGTTCCACTCGCTCTCGCCGTGACGGAGCAGCACGAGCGTGCGTGCCATCGCGGAGTGATCAGCCGTTGCCCGGTGGTTGCGTGCTCGGCGTGGTCTCGGTCTCCCGGAAGCGCCCGATCACCAGGGTGACCGTCGACCCCTGGTCGACCTGCGAGTTGGGCGGCGGGTTCTGGCTCAGGACCAGGCCGTCCTGGTTGGGATCGTTGGTGTTCTGGTCTCGGACCTGCACGTCGAACCCCTGGAGTTGCGCCCGGGCGTTGTCCTCCGCCAGCCCCTCGACGTTGGGCACGCCCACCTGGCCCTGGCCCGACGACACCACGAGCGTGATCGTCGCGTTGGCGGGCGCCTGCTGGCCGGCCCCCGGCTCGGTGCCGATGACCTGCCCCTCGTCCACGTCGCCGGACGCCTCCTGGCGCTCCTGGATGTTCGTGAAGCCGGCGCCGGTGAGGGTGTTCCGGGCGTCGTTCACGCTCTGACCCCGCACGTCCGGTATCTGGATCGTTGTCGGGCCCGACGAGTAGAAGATCGTCACCGTGGAGCCGACCGCCGCCTGGGCGTTGGCGGCCGGGTCGGTGCGGATCACGATGTTCTCCTCGACGTCGGCGTTCTGCTCGGCCTTCTGGCTGGTGACGAAGCCCGCCTCGATCAGCAGCGCGCTGGCCTCGTCGACCGTCTTGCCGGTGACGTCCGGCACGGCGGCCATCTCGGGGCCGCCGCTGACCGTGATCGTGACCTCCGACCCCTCCTCGGCCTGCTCGTTTGGAGCCGGGTCCTGCTTGATCACCTCGTCGACCGGCCGCTCCGACGTCTCGGTCGTCCGCTTGACGTCGAACCCCTCCGCCTCGAGCGTCTGCTGCGCCTGGTCGGCGGGCTGGCCGACGACGTTCGGCACCGTGACGAGGGTCGGGTCGTCGCCGTTGTCCGCGAAGTTGCTCACCAACAGGAACAGGAGGCCGGCCAGGATGAGCAGCAACAGGATGAGCATCGGCAGGAACCACCGCGAGCGCTTCGGCTCCTCGTCCTGCCGCGCGTACTCGTCGTACGGGCCGTAGTCGCCGTACCCGTCGTCGGACCAGCCGGGCCCGGCCGCCGTTCGGTTGTAGCCGGTGGGCGCCATCACGTTCGTGGCGCCCGGATCGACCGGCGGGGCCAGCACCGGCTCGGCCAGGATCCGGGCTCCGTCGAGGTAGCGCCGCAGGTCGGCCCGCAGGTCCTGCGCACTCGGGTAGCGGTTCGCCGGGTTCTTGGCGAGGCACTTGAGCGTGATCGCCTCGAGCGTCTCCGGCAGGGCGGGATCGATCTGCCGAGGCGGGACCGGGTTCTCCTGCACGTGCTTGTAGGCGATGGCCACGGCGCTCTCGCCGCTGAACGGTGGCTGACCGGTGGTCATCTCGTAGAGCACGCAGCCGAGGCTGTACAGATCGCTGCGGGGATCGACCGGTGCGCCGCGGGCCTGCTCCGGCGAGAAGTAGGTCGCGGTCCCCATGACCGAGCCGGTCTTGGTGAGGTTCTGGTCGGAGTGGTCGCTGATGGCGCGGGCGATCCCGAAGTCGGCCACCTTGACGGTGCCGTCGGCGGTGACGAGCACGTTGCCGGGCTTGACGTCGCGGTGCACGACGCCGTTGCGGTGGGCGAAGCCGAGGGCGGCCGCGATGTCGGCGCCGATCTCGGCGGCGCGATCCGGATGGACCCGCCCGTCGTCCCGCAGGATCTCGGCCAGCGTGTGACCCTCGACGTACTCCATGACGATGAAATAGGTGCCGTTGGCCTCGCCCCAGTCGAAGACCGACACGATGTTGGCGTGCTGGAGGTTGGCGGCCGACTGGGCCTCACGGCGGAACCGTTCGACGAACCCGGCGTCGGTCGCCAGGGCCGGGAACAGCACCTTCACCGCCACCGGGCGGTCGAGCATCTGGTCCCGGGCCAGGTAGACCTCGGCCATGCCGCCGCGCCCGAGCCGCCGGTGCAGCTCGTAGCGTCCGTTGAATATGACTTGCCCCTGCTGCGACGACATGTGGACCTCAGGTTACGAGATGGGGGTATCCATGCCCGAGTTCATGCGTCATTGCTCACCCCGAGTTGGAATCCCCAGATTCCTGGTCAGCCGGCGCCGCCGGCTGTTCCAGGGCCTGCCGCATCACTGCTGACGCGATCGGCGCTGCCACTCTGCCACCAGTTTGCTCGCTCACGCCCGGCTGACCCTGAACGATGACCGCGACGGCCACGCTGGGTGCTTCTCCGGGGGGGCCGGCGAAGCCGATGATCCACGCGTGCGAGGTGTCGGACGAGCCGATCTGGGCCGTGCCGGTCTTGCCGCCCACCTCGTAGCCCGGGAGGTCGTCGTCGAGCCGGCTGGCGGTGCCGTCCTGGACGACGGCGATCATCCCTTGGCGCAGCAGGCCCGCGGTTCCGCCGCTCATCGCCCGGGTCCACACGTCGTCGGTCGGGGTCGTGTCGATCACCTCTCCCTGGTCGTCGCGCACCTCACGCACCACGTGCGGCGTCATGATCTCGCCGCCGTTGGCAACCGCCGCTGCCACCAGCGCCATCTGCAGCGGCGTGGCCTGCACGTCGTTCTGACCGATGGACGACTGCGCGAGTTTCGGCGGATCGTTTTCGAAGTCGGTGGGGAACGACGACGCCGCGGGGCGCGGCAGGTCGATGGGCACCTCCCCGTTGAAGCCGAACGCCTGGGCCGTGTCGACCATGGCCTCGGCGCCGGCATCCTCGGCCCCCATCTGGGCGAAGGCCGAGTTGCACGACGCCTGCATGATCGGGAAGAGGGTGCCGCCGCACGTCGCCCCGCCGAAGTTGCCGATGGGCCGTCCCACGGGCCGCCCGCCGGCGCCGACCGGCTGGTAGGCCTGGCGGAACGGGTAGTCGGGCTGGTCCGCCGTGACGCCGCCGCGCTCGATGCCGGCCGCGGCGGTGACGATCTTGAAGGTCGAGCCCGGGAAGAAGCTGTCCTGGTACGAGCGCGCCAGGATCGGTTTCTCGGGATCGGCGTTCAGCAGGTTCGAGGCCGCCTCCGCGGCATTGAAGTCGTGCGTCGCCAGGGCATTGGGGTCGTACGACGGAAACGACCACAGCGCCAGGATCTCGCCGTTGCGGGGGTCGAGCGCCACGACCGACCCCTGGCGCTGGCCCAGCTCGCGTCGCGCCACCTCCTGCACGTCGGCGCGCATGCTCAGCGTCAGGTCGCCGACCCGTTCCCGGTCGACGAACAGGTCGGACAGCTCCCGCAGGTCGAAGTCGATCGTGCGTCCCGCCAGCTCGTCGTTGTAGCTGCGCTCGAGGCCGGCCGACCCCAGCTCGAAGGCGAAGTAGCCGGTGACGTGGGCGAACAGGTCGCGGGTTGGGTACTCACGTTGCAGCTTGTACTGGTCGTTGGAGGGCACCGACCGGGCGACGACCGTGCCGTCGGCGGTGATGATGGACCCCCGCGGGGCTGAGAAGTCCCGCTCCACCTCCCGATTGTTGGCGGGGTTGTCCTTGAGTGCGTCGGCCTCGAAGATGGTCAGCCGGTTCACCTGCACGAACAGCGCCGCGTAGCAGACGATGAGGAACACGCCGACGTTGCGGATCTGCTTGCTCACGCGCGGACCTCGCTCATCGACCGCCCGGCCAGGTACTCGGCCTCACGCTCGGCCGAGTCGTTGGAGATGCGCAGCAGCAGCGCCAACAACACGTAGTTGGCGAGGAGCGACGAGCCGCCGTAGGAGATGAACGGCAGCGTCACGCCGGTGAGCGGCAGCAGCCGCACAACGCCCGCCATGATGATGAACGCCTGGAAGCCGAGGAGCGTGGTGAGCCCGACGGCCAGCAACCGCTCGAAGCCGCGGGCAGCTTGCTGGGCGATGCGCAGCCCGGCGCCGATCATCAGCAGGAAGGCGATGAGGACAGCGGTGGCGCCCAGCAGGCCCAGCTCCTCGCCGATGGCGGCGAAGATCATGTCGCTCTCGACCACCGGGATCTTCGTCGGCGAGCCGAGGGCCAGGCCCGTACCGGAGAGGCCGCCGTCAGCCATGGCGAACGCCGCCTGGACCACCTGGAACCCCCGGTCCTTGCCCCACGGATCGAACCAGATGTCCACCCGCTCCTGCACGTGGCTGAACGCGTTGAATGCGAAGGCCGCACCTCCTGCGAACAGCGCCACGCCCACGGCGAGGTACGAGGCCCGCTCGGTGGCGACCCAGATGAGGACGATGAACAGGGTGAAGAAGAGCAGCGACGAGCCGAGGTCGCGCTCCGACACCATGACCACCAGCGACGCCCCCCACGCGAGGAGGACGGGGCCGAGGTGCTTCGGATCGGGCAGCGAGATGGGCCCGTACGCCCGGTTGATCGCCAGCAGCTCCCGCTTCTCCCACAGGTAGCCGGCGAAGAAGACCGCGAGCGCCAGCTTGGCGAACTCTCCGGGCTGGAAGTTGACCGGGCCGATCGAAACCCAGATCCTGCTGCCGTTGATGGTGCGCCCGATGACGGGGGCCAGCGGCAGCAGCAGCAGCACGATGCCCACGAAGCCGGCGGTGTACCGGTAGCGCTCGAGCAGCCGGGCGTCCCGCACCACGATCAACGTGCCGATGAAGGCGGAGACGCCGAGGATCATCCAGATGGACTGCAGGCCGGCGAGCCCGTCCGAGTGCGCCCTGGCCTCGTCGATGCGGACGATGAACACATAGCCCAGCCCGTTGAGCAGGGTCGCCAGCGGCAGGAGCATGCCGTCGGCTTGTGGTGCCAGGCGGCGGACGGCGAGGTGCGCCACCAACGGCAGGCCGACGATGATCGCCAGGAACGGGCCCGTGGTGTTGGGGATGGGGCTGTTGTCGGGAAGCGTGGTCAGCACGTAGGCGCCGACCACGAACATCGTGCCCAGCACCAGTAGGCCCAGCTCGGTGTTGCGACGGACTGCGCCGATCATCGGGCTTGCGTGGTCGCGGTCCTCGGTCGAGCGGTCGTGGTGGTCCGAGGCGCCGTCGTCGTCGTGGGTCCGGTGGTCGTGGTCGTTTCGGGCGCCAGTGCGTCGGCGCGCTCGTTCAGCCGGTCGACGTACCGCTGGGCGTCGGCGAGCGACGACTGCTCCTTGCCGGCGTCGAGGTCGTCCCGGGTGTCGGCCGGGACGTGCGAACGTTCGATGTCGAACGTCTCCTCGAGCACCGGGTTGATCCAGAGGACGCCGCCGGGGCGCCCCTTGAATATCGCCACCCGATCGCCCTCGAAGCCGACGAAGTAGGTGGACCGCCCGTACCACTGGATGGTGGCGAAGGCACCCCCGACCAACGCCAGCAGGATCAGGCTGAACAGCAGGACGCGCCAGGTGAGCCGCCGACCTTGGGGCGCGGTGCGCGTCGCCTGGCCGCGCCCGTCCCCGTCGCGGGCGCCGTTGGTGGCCTCCAAGGTGTCGAGGGCGACGCCACCCCCGGCACTCCCGTCCTCGCTCTCCGCCATGCCGGTCGGTTCGGCGCGGCCGGCCAGCCCGGATGCCGCCCCGGCCGCCAGGGCATCGGACGCAGTTCCGGCCCGCCCCCCGTCGTCGACGACGTCGACGACGACGACCGTCACGTTGTCGCGACCGCCGCCGTCGACCGCCAGGTGCACGAGCTCCTCCGCCGCCTCGGCGGGATCATCCACCTGACGGAGCAACGCGGCGATGCGCGGCTCGGGGACCTCGTTGAACAGGCCGTCGGAGCACAGCAGGTAGCGATCGCCCACGACGGGGTCGACGGTGAGGGTGTCGACCGGCACGCGGTCGTTGACGCCGAGCGCGCGCGTGACGATGTTGCGCTGCGGGTGGACCGCAGCCTCCTCCGGCGACAGGGAACCCTCCCGCACCAGGTCGGCGACCAGGCTGTGGTCGTCGGTGAGCTGCTCGAGTTGCCCGGCGGAGTAGCGGTAGACGCGCGAGTCGCCCACGTTGGCGATCGCCAGGACCTCGTCGCCGTCTTCGTCGACCACGGCCAGGGCCACGACCGTCGTGCCCATCCCGGTGAGCTCCGGATCGGCGGCGGCGGTCTCGTAGACGGCCTCGTTGGCGCGTTCGACGGCGTCGATCAACCCGTCGACCGTGCGGTCCGAGAAGCTGCGTCCCAAGGTCTCGCAGGCGATCGCCGACGCCACGTCGCCACCCCGGTGGCCCCCCATGCCGTCGGCGACTGCCCACAGGCCGACGTCGTCGCGGGCCATGTAGTTGTCGTCGTTGGTCGAGCGCACGCGTCCGACGTGCGTGGCGCCCCCCCAGCGCAGCGCCGTCCGGTCGGCCATCGCGGTCACCGCTGGCCCCTCACGTCAGCTCCAGCACGGTGTTGCCGATCTGTAGGCGGTCGTGGCGCTTGATCACCATCGGGCCCGCCACGCGCCGCCGGTTGAGGTAGGTGCCGTTCGTCGAGCCCAGGTCCTCGACGTACCAATGGCCGTCTCGCTCGAACACCCGGGCGTGGACCTGGCTGGCGTAGGCGTCGTCGAGCGGCACCTGGCAGCCCGCGGCCCGCCCCAGCGTGATCTCCTCGTCCAGCGCGAATGCCCGGCCCCGCAGCCCCGCCGGTTCGAGCACCCGGAGCTGCGGGTGGTTCGAGCGGCTCGGGCGCGCGTGGCGGCGGACCCTGCCACGCTTGGCCGCCGGGGCCGGCATGGCCGGGACCGTGCGCGGCGCGTTGACCTCGGTCCACACCGCCCTGATGACGCGCAGGAAGAAGAGGTACAGCAGGACCAGGAGGAACCCGGTCAGGAGGCGGAGCAGCTGCTCGGTCACCGAGCCGGAGACTATCGGTCGCCGCGATGCCGGCCAGAGCAGACCGAGGGTGGCGTTTGGCTGGTCACGGAGGGTGCCGGTTCGGACGGGGGGTGCGACCGGCTCAGCTGGCCTCGAACCGCATCCGGGTGTTCCCGAACGTGAGCTCGTCGCCGTCGGCCAGCATCCGCTGCTCGACTCTCACGCCGTTGACCTTGCTGCCGTTGGTCGAGCCGAGGTCGGTGAGCACGAAGCCGTCGCCCTGCGGCCGGATCTCGGCATGGTTCCGGCTGACGTTGGGATCGGCGAGCACGATGTTGCACTCGGGCCGCCGGCCGATGCTGATCGGATGCTCGGCCAACGTGAACCGCTCGCCGTTCGGCAGCACCAGGCTCCCGGCACCGGCACCCCCAGGTCCCTCGCGGAACCGGGCCTCGATCTCGAACCATCCGGTCCCGAACCGCTCGTCGACCACCACCTCGACGTCGACCGGGCCCATGAACCCGTAGTTCTCGTCGCGGGCGTGGGCGCGGGCGGCGTCGCACAGCTCCCGGCGGAGGGCGTCACGCACGTCGCCGAACTCGGTGTAGTCGTCGGAGGACAGGTAGACGATGAAGTGGTTGGGCGCCACCGTGGTGCCGCGGACGCCGACGGAGCGGCCGTTGTCCATCTCCCGGGCGAGGCGGCGGGCCAGCTCGACGGGGCGGATGCTGGACTTGAAGGCGCGGGCGAAGACGCCTTCCACCATGCGCTCCAGCCGCCGCTCGAACCCTCGGATGGCCACGACCCCGCAGGCTACCGGTGCGCCGGCGGGTTCATCCGGCGGGACGCTGCGCCGGTAGGGGAGCCCAGGAGGGACCGCGCTATCTTTTCTTTCTTGTCGCTCGGGCGAGTGGCGGAATTGGCAGACGCGCTGGCTTCAGGTGCCAGTGGCCGCAAGGTCGTGGGGGTTCAAGTCCCCCCTCGCCCACCACTGCGATGTCTCGGGACACCGTGCACAGGTGTCTCGGGACATCGTTCACGTTTTGGGTTGGGGTTGGTAGTCGCGGGTGGGGTCGAGCTGTAAGTCGCGTAGGGGTTCCCCGTCGGTGGTGGTGATGCGGACGTGGAGGTC
>DATFVX010000035.1:0-13715 GCA_035259985.1 Acidimicrobiales bacterium
CGGCGGTGGTGCGGCCTGGGACGGCTGTGCGCCCGCCGGAGGGGCCGGCCACACGCCGCTGGCGGCGATCGCCACCGCCAGGACGGCGGGCAGGCGACGCCGGCGGTGGAGCGCACGCCGCAGCCGGCCGAGCACCGAGGCCGGTGGGGCGTGGCGGCGCCGGCGCGGGCGCAGGCGGACGGACCGGGACGACCGGCGGGCGGGAAACATGGCATCCCCCTCGGGGCGTGGTGCGCTACCTCGGGGGGAAGTGGGCGGGGCCTCAGGCGGCGTCCGAGGGGGCCCGGATCACCCGCCGCGGATCGGGGCGCAGCCCGGACCGGCGTCAACCCTCAGCTGACTGGCGTCGTTGCCGTGGCCGGGCGGGCGTCAGGCGGGCACGCGTCCGGCGGCGGCCAGGCGAAGCCGCAGCTTGGTCACGGCCTTGCCGTGGATCTGGCAGGCGCGGCTCTCGGTGACCCCGAGAACCTCGCCGATCTCGGCCAGGGTGAGGCCGTCGTGGTAGTAGAGGCTGACGACTGCGCGCTCGCGCTCGCTCAGGCGCTCGATCGCGTCGGCCAGCGCCCGGCGCAGGTCGGCGAGCTCGAGGGCCGCCACCGGATCGTCGTCGGCGCTGGCGAGGACGTCGCCGACGGTCAGGGGTGGATCGTCGGTAGCGGCCGAGCTCACGGCGGCGTCGAACGTGATGAGGCTCATCAGCGACATCTGCGCCAGCGCGTGCTGGAGCTGGACGTCGTTCATGCCCAGGGCGTCGGCGAGCTCGGCGTCGCTCGGCGAGCGGTTCAGGGCGGCAGCGAGCCGGGCGAGGGTGGCCTCGATGCGCCGGGCCTTGGCCCGGACGGAGCGGGGCACCCAGTCGAGGGAGCGCAGCTCGTCGAGGATGTTGCCCTTGATCCGGGCGATGGCGTAGGTCTCGAAGCGGCATCCCCGCTCGGGGTCGAACCGCTCGACGGCGTCGATGAGGCCGAAGATGCCGTAGCTAACGAGGTCGGCCCGCTCGACGTGGCTGGGGAGGCCGGCCCCCATCCGCCCGGCCACGTACTGCACGAGGGGCGCGTAGCGGAGGATCAGCTCATCACGAGCCGCGTGCTGGCCGTCGCGCTTGTACGCGGCCCACAAATCCCCAGTCTTTACGTCAACGACGGTCAAGTGCCCCCCTAGGCCCGTGGGTGGGTGGCGTCGAATACGGACCGTAGCCGTTCCTTGGAGACGTGAGTGTAACGCTGCGTGGTCGCCAGGTCTGCATGGCCGAGGAGCTCCTGGACAACCCGCAGGTCGGCACCCCCGTCGAGCAGGTGCGTGGCGAACGTGTGCCGCAACGCATGGGGATGGGTCGGGGTGGCCGCCCGGCGATCCAGCACGCGACGGGCGTCGCGGGGCGTCATGCGCCGGCCGCGGCGGTTGAGGAAGACCGCGGCGGCCGGCGATGCCTCGGTGGCAAGCGCGCCGCGGCCGTCGGCCAGCCAGCGACCGAGGGCGTCGGCGGCCGGTTCGCTGAGGGGGACGAGCCGCTGCTTGCCGCCCTTGCCCCACACCCGGACCCGCCGGCGTGCCAGCTCGAGGTCGTCGACATCGAGGGCTGCGGCCTCCGCCACACGCAGGCCGCTGCCGTAGAGCAGTTCCAGCAGCGCCGTATCGCGCAGGTCGCAGGCGCCATCGGCGCCGCCGGTGGCGGGCTCGCGCAGCAGCGAGCGCAGCTCGTCGGGGTGCAGGACCCGTGGGAGCCGAGCCTCGCCCCTGGGGGCGCTGAGGCTCGCTGTCGGGTCGCTGGCGACGGCACCCACGCGCCGGGCCCAGCCGAAGTAGCGGCGCAGCGCCGACGCCCGGCGGGCGATGGTGCGCCGCGCGAAACCCCGGGTGGCCAGGAACGCGAGGTAGCGCCGGACCGTGGTGCGCTGCACGTCGGCGGGCGATCCGAGCCCCAGCCGCTCGGCCCACGTGACGAAAGCGGCAAGGTCGCGCCGGTAGGCCTCGACCGTGGCCGGTGCGGCCGCCGTCAACGAGCGGGCGAACTCCTCGACTCGCCAGCCTGGCGCCACGGTTGGCAAAGGTACCGGCAGTCATGGGGTGCCCCCGGCGACCCTCTCGTACCAACCCCCGCGTCGGGCCACCCATCCCGACTCGCAGAGCCGGTCGAGCGCGGGTGCGAGGACCGCCAGGTCGTGGCCGGTACGCACGCCGATGTGGTCGAGGGTGGCGGGCTGCCACCCCACGGCCTCGAGCACCTGGACGTCGGCCGGGTCGGGCCGGGGGCGCGTCTCCTCCCGGGGACGGCGGCCCGCGGGCCGCAGCCCGAGCGCCATCAGCACGTCGTCGGCCGAGCACACGGGCGCCCGGCCCTCGGCGAGCAGCCCGTTGGTGCCCGCCGACGCCGGCGCCCGAACCGACCCCGGAACCGCCATCACGTCGATGCCGCGACGGTCGGCCTCGTCGACGGTGTGCATGGAGCCGCCGGTGCGGTGTGACTCGACGACGACAACCAGGTCGGCGAGCGCGGCGATGATGCGGTTGCGCGCCGGGAACCGCCAGCGCTCGGGCCGGGCACCCAGCGGCGCCTCGGACAGGAGGACGCCATGCGCCGCCACGGCCCGCCACAGCTCGGCCTGGCCGCGGGGATAGACGACGTCGAGCCCGCTGCCCACGACCCCGATCGGTGGGGCGCAATTGTCGTCGCTGGGGGTGGACAGGGCGCCCCGGTGGCCGGCAGCGTCGATGCCCGAGGCGAGGCCGGAGACGACCGCGACGCCGGCGCCGGCCAGGTTGCGGCCCAGCTCCCAGGCGATGGCCGCGCCGGTGGCGCTGCACTGGCGCGTGCCCACCAACGCGACGCGGGGACCGGCCACGACGTCGGGTGACCCCAGGTGGAACACGACGCCGGGCGGCTCGATGTCCGCGGCCAGGACGGGCGGATACCCCACCGAGCCGATGATGGCGACGCCGATGCCCTCGTCGACGATCGCCTGCCACACGGCGGCCGGGTCGATGTCCGCGGCCGCCTGGCGCCAGCTGGCCACGAGGGCGCCGGGCCGGGCGCCGAGCGCAGCCGTGACGTCGGCGTCGCGCCAGCCCGTGCCGGCGCGGATGCGCTCCCACGCGAGCGCAGCGGTCTCGGCCCGGAGGACGGCGGACAGGCGGGCGGGACCCATTCCCGGCAGGCAGGCGAGGGCGGCGGCGAAAGCCTCGGCGGGCAGGCCCGTGGTCGCGGCCGCCGGGCGGCCGCCGGCGAGCTCGCAGGGCGCACCCATCACGCCACCCGCCAGTCGAGGCAGAGCGGATCGGCCCGAAGCGCCAGCGCCGTGCTCACGTGGTCGGCACCCAGCGGCCCGGCATGGCCGGCGAGGTCGGCGATGGTGCGCGCCACCCGGCGGACACCGCCGAGGCCTCGGCCCGTGAGCCGCCCGGCGCGCAGGGCCCGCTCGACCAGGCGGGTGGCGGCGCGATCGAGCGGAGCCACGTCGTCGAGCCGCCAGGCCGGCAGTGCGGTGTTTGCCCGCACGCTGCGCCGTGCAGCTACTTCGCGCGCCCGCGCCACCCTGGCCGCAACATCGGGCGTCGACTCGCCGGTCGACGGGCCGAGCAGCTCGGCCACGTCGGGCCGGCCCACCTCGACCCTCAGGTCGAAGCGATCGAGCAGCGGCCCCGACAGCCGGCGTGCGTAGCGGGCGCGGGCGGCGCCCGAGCAGCGGCATCCCCCCGGCGGTCCACCCTCGCCACAGGGGCACGGGTTCATCGCCCCGACCAGCAGGACCCGCGCCGGGAACGTGACCTTGGCGGCGGCCCGGGCCACCCGGATGACCCCCTCCTCCAGCGGCTGGCGCAGGCTGTCGAGCACCAAAGGCTCGAACTCGCCGACCTCGTCGAGGAACAAGACGCCGTTGTGGGCCAGCGACACCTCGCCGGGCTGCATCGACCCCGAACCGCCGCCGACCAGCGACACCGCGGACGCCCCGTGGTGGGGTGCGCGGAGCGGGGGCCGGCGTATGAGCCCCCCGGGAGGCAAGGTCTGGCCGGCGGCCGAATGGATGCAGGTGGTCTCGAGCGCCTCGGCGGGATCGAGGTCGGGCAGCAGGCCCGCCAGCCGGCGGGCCAGCATCGTCTTGCCGGCCCCCGGCGGGCCGACGAGCAGCAGGTGGTGCCCGCCTGCCGCGGCGACCTCGAGCGCGTAGCGCGCCGCGGGCTGGCCCCGCACGTCAGCGAGGTCGGGGTCGGGTGCCGGCGGCGGGAGCACCACGGGCTCGGGCGCATCGGGCCACGGCTCGCGGCCGATGAGGGCGTTCACCAGCTCCTCGAGGCGGCCGACCGGGCGGATCAGGTGACGGGCCACGAGCTGGGCCTCGACGGTGCACCCGGCCGGCACCACGATCTCGGGATCGGCGAGCGCGTCGATCAGCGGCAGGGCTCCGGGCACCGCCCGCACCGAGCCGTCGAGACCGAGCTCACCCACGAACGCGCGCCCCTCGCATGCCGTCGGAGGGAGCTGCTCGCTGGCGACCAGGAGGCCCACGGCGATGGCGAGGTCGAGGCCGGCGCCGACCTTGCGCACCCCGGGCGGCGCCAGGTTGACCGTGACCCGGGCGCTGGGCCAGGCCAGCCCGCTGGACATCAGCGCGGCCCGCACGCGGTCACGCGCCTCGCGGCACGTGGTGTCGGGAAGCCCGACGACGGTGAAGCCGGGCAACCCCTTGGACACGTGGACCTCGACCCGAACGGGTCGGCCCTCGACGCCTAGCAGGGTCGCCGACGCGACGGATGCGAGCACGAGCAGTCCTCCTGACGAGGGGGCATCACAGGGGAGGACGCCCCCACACGGGGCCCTCGACCCAGCCCGGCGCTATTGCCGTCGCGTGGTCACACCATACCCGAAGGGTGTGACACTCACGGTCACGTCAGCTCGGGCCGCAGAAAGGCATCGAGTTCAGCGAAAGTCCCCACCCGTCGCCTACACGCCGGGGGCACGCTGCGTTCAGGCCCCCTCGAAACGGGGCTCGCGGCGCTCGGCGAAGGCGAGCAACGCCTCGGCCGTGTCCTTGGTGCCGAAGTTGACGATCTGCGCCTGGGCCTCGGCCTCGAGCGCTTGGGCGAGGGTGAGCTGGGCCGAGCTGTCGAGGAGGCGCTTGGTCATGCTCAGCGCCAGGGATGGCCCGGCCGCCAGCCGCGTCGCCAGGTCGGCCACCGTGGCGTCCAGGTCCACCCGTGGGACCACCCGGGTCACCAGGCCGACCCGCTCCGCCTCGGCGGCGGTGATGATGTCGCCCAGCAGGGCCAGCTCCTTGGCCCTGAGCAGGCCCACCGTCCGGGGCAGCGACCAGGAGCCGCCGCCATCGATGCTCAGGCCCCGCCGGACGAAGATCTCCGAGAACCGGGCGTCGTCGCTGGCGACGACGATGTCGCAGGCCAGCGCCATGTTCAGCCCGATCCCGACGCACACGCCCGACACGCGGGCGACGACCGGCTGCGGCAACCCGTGGAGGGCCTCGATGGCGCCGGAGATCGCCCGCATCGCGCGCAGCGGATGGCCGACGTCGTCGGAGGCACCGGTGGTGACGTCGGCGCCCGACGTGAAGTCGTCGCCGTCGCCCGTCAGCACGACGCAGCGGTCGTCGCGGCGACGCCCCACCTCCCGGAACACCGCCTCGATCTCGGGCCATGCCCCGACCGGGATCGCGTTGCGCTTGGCTGGGTTCGACAGCGTCACGGTGACGATGCCCTGGCTCCGCTCGACCTGCACGTGGCCCATCCGGGGCACGATACTGAGCCGGTGGGTTTCAACCCCTTTCGCCAGACCCGGCGCTCGCCCGCCGACTACCTGATGGTGGTGGCGGCGCTCGTCGTGTGCGCCGCACTGGTCATCTGGGCCCTGGCGGGTTGAGAGGCCGAGCGGATGGCCCGTACGCGGGCACCCGGCAGTACGGAATTGGCAGCGTGAGCCCCCCGCCTCACAGCTCGGCCTCCCAGCAACACTGACAACGGTCCGCCGAGACGACGCAGCCAATCCGCGCATCTTCTGAGACGACTCGTCAGAACGCCGCTTCGATCACCTCGACGGTCGATCCGATCACGGCCACCACGTCGAAGCGGATGCCCGCTTCGGCGGAACGGGCGACATGCGGATGCTCAGCCAGGAACCTCGCCGCCAGCACCCGCAGGCGTCGTTGCTTCGCCGCCGTGACCGCCTCCGCGGGAGCGCCGAACCGGTCGGACGAGCGGGTCTTCACCTCGCAAAACACCAGTACGCCCGGCAGCGCGGCGACGAGGTCGAGCTCACCCTCCGGGCAGCGCCAGTTGCGGGCGATCACCTCGTAGCCGGCCGCCCGGTACCAGTCGGCCGCCCGATCCTCGCCCCGAGCGCCCAGCCGCTGGCGGTAGGGGCGGTGGCCGCCGAGCCCGGCCAACTAGTGGACCCTCGCGCCCATCACAGCTCCTTGGCGGGGAGCTCCTCGACGTTCACGTCCTTGAACGTGACGATCTTGACGGACTGGACGAACCGGCTGGTGCGGTACATGTCCCACACCCAGGCGTCGTGCAGCTCGAGCTCGATGTACGTGCGCCCGCCCTCGTTGCGCACGGTCTGGTGCACCTGGTTGGCCAGGTAGGAGCGCCGATCGGTCTCGACGACATACGAGAACATCGGCGTCAGGTCCTTGTACTCCTTGTAGAGCTGGAGCTCGATGTCCGCCTCGTATTGTTCGAGGTCCTCGGCGCTCATGGAGGGGCACCCTATCGGCCGGATCGACGGCCTCAGATCGCGCTCACGGGCGGTCGCTCTGGGCGCGGGCGCGGCGGCCCGGGCCGGCCGTCGAAGGCGGACTCAGGCGTCGCGCTTCTCGCGGACCTTGGCGGCCTTACCGATGCGATCGCGCAGGTAGTAGAGCTTGGCGCGGCGCACATCGCCCCTGGTCACGACCTCGATCTTCGCGATCGTGGGGGTGTGCAGGGGAAACGTCCGCTCGACCCCCACGCCGTAGCTGACCTTGCGGACCTTGAACGTCTCGCGGATGCCCGAGCCGGAGCGGCCGATCACGACGCCTTGGAACACCTGCACCCGCTCCTTGGAGCCCTCGACCACGCGCACGTGCACCTTGAGGGTGTCGCCGGGGGCGAAGTCGGGGATGTCGGTGCGCAGGCCGGTCTGGTCGACGAGATCGGTGGGGTTCATCGCGAGGTCGCCTTCGTCGTCCTGGAAGGTGCGGGCGGACCGATGATGGTATCGGGGCACCCGGACAGAACACAAAGTCACAAGCGCGTCGGGCGGCGACCCCGGGATCAGGGGTCGGGGAGCCCGTCGTCCAGGCCGAACTCCGTCAGGAGCGAGCGCTCGTCCTCGGTCACGCCCCCGCGGGCCGCGATCAGGTCGGGGCGCAGGTCGAGGGTGCGGCGAATCGCCCGCGCCCGACGCCAACGAGCGATCCGGCCGTGGTCGCCCGAGCGCAACACCGCCGGCACCTCCCACCCCCGGAACACGGCCGGGCGGGTGTAGTGCGGGTATTCCAGTAGCCCGTCGCTGAAGGACTCGTCCTCGGCCGACTCGCGGTTGCCCATCACCCCCGGCACCAGCCGCCCCACGGCCTCGATGACCACCATGGCGGCGACCTCGCCGCCGGCCAGCACGACGTCGCCGATCGACAGCTCGCCATCGCACAGGTGCTCGCGGACCCGCTCGTCGACACCCTCGTAGCGACCGCACAGCAGGCTGAACCCGCCCTCCAGGGACGAGAGCTCCCGCGCCACCGCCTGGTCGAAGCGGCGGCCGGCGGGGCCGAGGAAGAGCAGCGGCCGCGGCGGCCGGATGGCATCGACGGCGGCAAAGATCGGCTCGGGCATCAGGACCATGCCCGCCCCGCCACCGAACGGGGCGTCGTCCACCGATCGGTGGGGATCCGTGGCACAGGACCGCAGGTCGTGGACCCTGATATCCAGTGTCCCCGCGGCCCTGGCCTTGCCCACCAGGCTGTGGGCGGCGAAATGGTCGACCAGGCCCGGGAAGATGGTGAAGACGTCGATGCGCATCGCCGCGCCCGTCACGGATCCAGGAGGCCCTCGGGTGGATCGATGACCACCCGCCCGGGCGTGCGCTCGACGACGAACGCGACCGGCACCAGGGCCCCGCCGTCGAGCTCCAGCAGGTCCGACGCAGGGTTGGCAACGACCGCCACGCACGTGCCGACCAGCTCGCCCCCGACGGTCACGACCTCGCTGCCGACGAGGTCGTGCACCCAGAGCGCCCCGGGATCGTCGATGGGCGCCGCCCGGAGCGCGAGGCCCCGCAACCGGTCGGCCGCGTCGCGGCCCGTGTAGCCCTCGAACGACACGATCCAGCGCCGCTGGTGCGGCCGGGCGGCCGCGACCTTCAAGTCGCCGGCGTCGCTGCTCAGGACGGTGCCCGGGGCCAGGCGCTCGACGCGATCGGTCGTCAGGTCGACGACCACCTCGCCGCGCAGGCCATGGGGCCTGATCACGCGGCCGATCTCGAGCAGGCCCGCGTCACCCGCCGGCGCCACTCGGGACCCCTCAGTCCTCGAACTCGACCTCGACGTCGCTGCCGTCGCGGGCGGCGGCCGCCCGGGTGACGGTCCGGATCGCCTGCGCGACCCGGCCCCGCTTGCCGATGACCCGGCCCATGTCGGACGGGCCGACCCGGACCGTGAGGCGCGGCTGGTTGCGGCCTCGCTCGGTGTCGATGCGCACCGCGTCGCGATCCTCGACCAGGGAGCGCACCAGGTGCTCGAGGACGGCGCGCGCCGTCGGCACCTCGGGTGGGGCGGCGGTGTCGCTCACCCGTCGTCCTCGGCGGTCACGTCGGCGCCGGCGTCGGCGGAGTCGTCGGCAGCAGCGCTCTCGTCCGCAGTGGCATCGGCAGAGTCGTCGGCGGCGGACTCGTCGGCGCTCGCGTCGGGCTCGGCCTCGGCGGGCACCCCCGCTGTGGCGTCGGCCGACTTCTTGGCCGCCGACTTGGCCGGCGCCTTGCTGGCGCTCGCCTTGCCGGCGGGCGCCGCAGCCGGCTCGGGGGCGGGCCGGGACGGGGCCTCGCCGCTGAAGGTCTCCCACGCGCCCGAGATCTCGAGCAGCTTGCGGACCGACTCGGTGGGCTGGGCACCCTTGCGGAGCCAGTCCACGGCCTTGTCGTTGTCGATGCGGATCGCTGAGGGATCCGGCCGCGGGTCGTAGACACCCACGATCTCGATGAATCGCCCGTCACGGGGCGACCGGGAGTCGGCCGCCACCACGCGGTAGGTCGGTTGCTTCTTCTTACCCATCCGCATCAGGCGGAGCTTGACGGCCACTCGTTCTTCTTCTTTCTCTTTGCTCGGGGTCGCGAGGTTATTGGTTGAGGCCCGGCAGGGTGAAAGGCTGGCGCGCCGCAGCTCGCCCGCCACCGCCGGGGGGCGTCACCCGGCCGCCACCCTTGCGGCCCTTGCGGCCCTTCTTGCCGCCCCTGACGCCCTTGGTCCCGGACAGGCCGGGCACGCGCTTCATCAGCTTCTGCATCTCCCGGAACTGCTTGATGAGCTGGCTGACGTCGGCGGTCTGTGTGCCGCTGCCGTTGGCGATCCGCAGGCGGCGGGAGCCGTCGATGATGTTGGGCTCGATCCGCTCCTCGCGGGTCATCGAGCGGATGATCGCTTCCACCTTGCTCACCTGGTTCTCGTCGACCTCGGCGTTGCGCACCTCCTTGGGGACGCCGGGCATCAGCCCCATGAGGTTCTGCAGCGGGCCCATCTTGCGAACCTGCTGCAGCTGGTCGAGGAAGTCGTCGAGGGTGAACTTGCCCTCGAGGAGCTTGGCGGCGGCGGCCTCGGCCTCGTCCTTCTCGTAGACCTGCTCGGCCTTCTCGATCAGGGTGAGAACGTCGCCCATGCCCAGGATGCGGCTGGCCAGCCGGTCGGGATGGAACAGGTCGAAGTCCTCGACCTTCTCGCCCGTGGACGCGAAGGCGATGGGCTTGCCCACCACCTCCTTGACCGACAGTGCCGCGCCCCCGCGGGCGTCGCCGTCCAGCTTGGTCAGGATGATGCCGTCGAGCGCCAGCGTGGCGTCGAACGACTCGGCCACCGTCACCGCGTCCTGGCCGGTCATCGCGTCGACGACCAGGAACGTGTAGTCGGGGTCGGTGGCCCGGGAGATCCGCCCGACCTGGTCCATCATCTCGGTGTCGATGGCCAGGCGGCCCGCCGTGTCGATGATGCAGATGTCCCGGCCGAGGCGGCGGGCCTCCTCGACGCCGGCCCTCGCCGTGGCCACCGGGTCGACATGCTCCCCGCTCCCACGGCCGCTCGGGCCGGCTTCGCTGAACACCGGCACGTGGATGCGGTCGCCCAGGGTCCGGAGCTGCTCGACGGCGGCCGGCCGCTGCAGGTCGGCGCCCACCAGCAGGGGGTTGCGGCCCTGCTGCCGGAACCAGCGCGCCAGCTTGGCGGCGTTGGTGGTCTTGCCGGAGCCCTGCAGGCCGGCCATCAGCACGACCGTGGGCGGCCGGGAGGCGTACTGAATGCGGATCGCCTCGCCGCCCAGCGCCTCCACGAGCGCCTCGTTGACCAGCTTGACGACCTGCTGGGCAGGGTTCAGGGCTTCGTGGATCCGGGCGCCGATCGCCCGCTCGCGGATGCGTTCGAGCATCGTCTTGACGACGACGAAGTTGACGTCCGCCTCGAGCAACGCCAAGCGGATCTCGCGCAGGACCTCGTCGACGTCGGATTCGCGCAGCGTCCCCTTGCTGCGCAACCTCGCGAAGATGCCCTCGAACCGTTCGGACAGCGACTCGAACATGAGTGCCAGAGCCTACCGGGCCTAGGAGCCGCTCAATCCGGCCCGGTCGGGCGCGTCGCGGATGTCGCGGTGGGAGCTAACCCCCGTTGCCGCTGCCGACCACCAGGCGGCTGTCGACGTCGGCCACCCCGGGAACCGAGGCGGCGGCGCGCTCGATGTCGGCCTTGCCCGTCGCGTGGGGGGCGCCGCCGGTGAGGATCGCCTTGCCGGCGACGACCTCGACCTCGGGCTGGGGCAGGTGCCACGTGCGGGGCGAGTGCGACAGCTCGTAGCGCACCCGCTCGGCCACGGCGTCGTCGCTGGCCGGCGCCCGCCGCCCCTCCCACTGGCGGCGCAGCTTGTCACGCAGGTCGCTCCCCGATGTCGGGGCCGCCAGCAAGCCGATGCCGATGCCGGCCGCGAGGAACAGCGCGTGCCGCAGCCCGACGAGCCGCCCCGCCCGGTAGGCCGAGCGGGCGGAGAGCTTGCCGGCGCGGTAGCCGGTCTTGGCGGACACCTTGCCCACGCCGACCGTCGCTCGCACGGGCAAGAGCACGGTTCGGATCACCTTTCCACCTCCTGTGCGTCGCCCCTCGGTCATGCGAAGAGCGCCTCGACGAACTCATCGGGATCGAACTCGACCAGGTCGCCCACGGCCTCGCCCAACCCCACGAGCTTGATCGGGATGCCGAGCCCGGTCTCGATGGCGAGCGCAATGCCGCCCTTGGCCGAGCCGTCGAGCTTGGTGAGCACGACCCCGGTCACGTCGACCGCATCGGTGAACTGTTCGGCCTGGGCCAGGCCGTTCTGACCGGTGGTGGCATCGAGAACCAAGAGCACCTCTGTGACGTTCCCCGGATCGCGGTCGGCCACACGCCTCACCTTGCGCAGCTCGTCCATGAGATTCGCCTTCGTGTGCAACCGGCCCGCGGTATCGGCCAGGACCAGGTCGTTGCCCCGGGCCGCAGCGCGCTGGACGGCGTCGAACACCACCGCGGACGGGTCGCCACCCTCGTTGCCGCGCACGAAGTCGGCGCCGGTGCGCTCGGCCCAGAGGCCCAACTGCTCGGCCGCGGCGGCGCGGAAGGTGTCGGCCGCCGCCATGATCACCGAGCGCCCCTCGTCGAGCTGCTGGCGCGCGGTCTTGCCGATCGTGGTCGTCTTGCCGACGCCGTTCACGCCGACGAACAGCCACACGTTGGGGCTTCCCGGTTCGTAGCGGAGCGACCGCTCGCCCTCCCTCAGGAGGACCTTGAGCTCGGACTTGAGCCGGTCGACGAGCACCTCGGGATCGTTGATGCCCTCGGCCTTGGCGGTGGCCTGGAGGTCGTCCAGCACCCGCTGGGTCGCCACGACGCCGACGTCGGCGCGGATCAGCGCCTCCTCGAGCTCGTCCCACGTCTCGGCGTCGACCTTCCGAGAGCGGATCGAGCCCAGGTAGCCACCGAGCGCCCCCCGGGCCTTGGCGAGACGGTCGCGGAAGCTGGGCCTCGCGGCGGGCGGCGCCGGCCGCTCGGGCTCCGCGGGCGCCTCCAGGGTCGTGCTTCGGCTGGCCTCGTCGTGGACGCCGGCCAGGGCGTCTTCGACCTGGGCGACGAGGTCCTCGTCCACGGGTTCGGGTGGCGCGGCCGGTGCCGCTGGGCGCGGGGGTGGCTCGAGGCCGACCCCGCGTTCCCGCCGGCCACGGGTCACGGCGATACCAGCCAGGATCACGATGGCGACGACGGCGATGATGATCCCGATCTCCATGGTGATGCCGGAGCCTACCGGTCGCCCCGAGTGCGCTCGACGGGCGCACGGCGGGTGCCACCGCCGGTGTCCGGCCGGCAAAGAACGGTGGCGTGAACGACCGGCGCCGTGTTGATGAACGTCCGACGAACCCACGGCGAACCTTGCCGGAGCGGCGGCCCGCCGGCTTGACCGGCCCGAGCGGGCGCAAGCAGCGTCCTGGAGCGGCACTCCCCCGGCGCCCGGGTGATCGTCGTCGCTGGGAACAGGCAGCAATGCGTCGCGTCTCCTCCATACGCAGCGAGCTCTTCGGCCTCCATGGCTGAGCGCACGCCGCCCCCCGACGACGCCCTGGAGGCCGAGGCGGGGATCGTCAGGCCCTACCTGTTCACCCACCGCGGCACCCGGCCGACGCTCGGCTCGCTGGCCGTGGAGGCGATGCTCACCGCCACCTCGCTCGGTCGGGCCACGGCGGCCACCCTCCCCACCGAGCAGCGACGGATCATCGACGAGTGCCGAGTCGCCCGCTCGGTGGCCGAGCTGGCGGCCACGCTGCATGCGCCGCTCGGCGTGGTGCGGGTGCTCGTCGCAGACCTCGTCGCCAACGGGCTGGTCGACGTGCACGCCCCGGCCGGCCAGGCCGACGACGTCGGGCTGCTCAACCGCCTCATCGCGCGGGTCGAGGCGATCGCCTAGGCAGCCGCGCCCGCGCCGGCGTTCCGGTAGGGCGGATGCCGGCGCATCGGAGCGCTGGGTCCCCTTGCTTCGCCGAGCGAGAAATCGCGGCGGGACCTGTAAGGCCGCCGCCGGTCGGCGGTCAGGAGGGGTGTCACGGGCCGGAACCCCCGGCCCCGCACCTCACCAGGAGGCCCGATGAACCTCAACCCCGGCATCCGCATGTTGCTCGTCACCCTGACGGTGGCGGGATCCGCCCTCGTGGCACCGGCGATGGCGCTGGCCGAGACGCCGGCGCCGGAGGGCCCGATCGGGCCCGTCGACGTGGCCAACCCGGTCGACGAACCCGGGCCCTGCGACGACCCGGGCGACTGCGTCACCAACCCCACCGACGTCCCCGAGCCCTGCGACGACCCGGGCGACTGCGTCACCAACCCCACCGACGTCCCCGAGCCCTGCGACGACCCCGGCGACTGCCTCACCAACCCCACCGACGACCCGGACGACGGCGGGGACGGCGGCGAGCCCGGCGCCGGGACCGGCGTCCAGCCACCGGCGGACGTCGACGA
>DATFVX010000036.1:0-19071 GCA_035259985.1 Acidimicrobiales bacterium
AGCCCCCGCCGAAGGTCCCGTGCCTTGCGACGATGGCGCTGTTGCCGGGCTGCCCCGGGGCGGCGGTGCCGGGTACGTGGCCGGGCCCCCGCCGGGTTTGCTGAGGACCGACGCCCTCCACGACGACCTGCTCCATCTGCATGTCACCGACGTCGAGGATCGCGACGGGCGTTCCCGGTTCGGGCGCCTCGATCGTGTCCTCTGCTTCGACCGTGCTGTTGAACGAGTTGGCCGCCTGATCGATCTCGACGCGGTAATCCGTCAGCAGGGACCGTTGGCTGCGCACCTCCAGCATGGGGCCGACGCCGTAGAGCACGAGCGCACAGGTGGCCGCGGTGACGACGAGCCACACGGCCAACCCCACGACGATCCGCCGGGGGGTGACGGGGCCAGGAGGCCGGGTGGGTCGACCCGGCGGGTCGCCCGGCGATCCGCCCTGGGCCGTGCCCTCGCCACCCGAGGACCCCTCGGTCGCGGACGACTCGCCGGACGCGCCGGGGTGATCCGGGCGCACTGGCGTGGTGACCATCAGCGCCGCGGCAGCATGCGGGCGAGTCCCCGGCGGGAGGACGGCGCTCTCGGGACGCGGCGTCGGCCCAGCCGGCGACTGAGGCCGCTGGGAACCGAAACCGGTCGCCCCGATGTCCCGAACGCGACCATCGAGGTGAGGACCGCAATGAGTAGCAGGGCAAGCGGTGAGATGAGCTCGCTCACTGCTGCGATGCCCATGAAGGGCGGGATCTTGACGTCGGCCTTCTCCGCCGCCTTCTTCGCTTCTCGTGCCGTGGCCGCGGTCGCCTGCTGGGCACCCGTCGCCCCCGCGCCCGCGCCGACGCCGCCGGCGCCGAATGCCCCTGCGCCGGAGCTGGCCCCGGCACCGAGCGCCAGGTCCGACGGCGGCGTGCCTATGGGGAACGGCGAGGTGGAGGTCGGCGTGCCGGGCGCCGTCGTCGGCGTCGTCGGCGACGTTGGCCCGCTCCCGCACGCGACCGTCGGCGTGCCGGGCGGCGCGGTCTTGCCAACCTTGGCGATGGCCGACTCTGCCTCCGAGCGCAGCCCGTCAGTGAGCGGCACGAAGTTGTCGAGGGCGGCCTGGCCGTCGTCGCCGCTTATGAACTCGAGCCAATCGTCCAGCAGCGCCTGGGAGTCGGCGCGCCGGCACGCGCGCGCGGCGTCGACCAGCGGCCCGGCCGGAACCATGGCGTACTCGACCATCGTCAACGGGTAGGCGCCGGACTGCGATTCGCTGGGGTTCGGCGCGAGCGTCCCGTCGGGCTGCGCCGACATCGTCGACAGGCCCTTCGTGATCGAGTCGTCGGTCGGCGCCACGAACTCCCCGGCGGCGTTCTGGATCGACACCAGATCGAGGTCGAGTCGCTTGGCGGTCGCGTAGTCGGTCAGAAAGTACCCAGGGCCGAACAGGTTGTTCGCCTCCTCGACAGCGAAGAAGGCCTTCTCGAAGCCGGACATCGCGCTCACCAGGTCGATCACGTTGGCGAAGTCGGGTTGCACGTTGGCGAGCTTTGAGTAGACCCCGCGATCCGGCCCATCCCCCGGCGTCGGTGACGCCTTCCAGGTGTTGGGTGCCAGGGTGTCGAGGTAGGACGTGAAGAAGCGGGTTCCGGCGTGCGGTCCGCCGTAGGCCACCGGAAGGATGCCTCCGCCGTCTCGGCGATTGAGCGACACGTTGAACTGCGGCTTGTTTCGTGCCCTCACCGCCTCCCCGTAGGTGGGGATGAAGTGGCTGTGGAGCGAGCGGCCGAACAGCGAGGCCAGTTCGTCGGCGGTCAGCTTGACGCCGCCGAAGGGATGCGCGAGACGGGCGGGCCAGTCGGTGGCACCCTCGGTCTGGTAGCCGCCCGCCAGGCCGACGACCATCGCGTTCACGGCCACCGGCACGGCCACCACCCCGCGCTGTGTCGACGGTTCGAAGCCGGGGGTGCGGGGGCCGACGGCGCTGTACGCCAGGTCACGATTGCCAGCGGCCAGGTCTGCCAACGCGCGCTGCTCGCCGGCGGGCGCCTGCGGGTCCTCGGTATTGGCGCCAGCGGCCACGAAGTTGGACGACTTCTTGTCGCCGGTCGCGCGGCATTGCGCCACCGTCCAGTCCACGTTGGCGGCCGACATCCGGTCGGGCCCGATCGTCGAGATGGCGCCGCTCGCGGACCCCGAGCCGCACGCGGCGGCGGCCGGGTCCGCAGGCGCAAACGAGAGCGTGACGGTGTCAGACGCCCACACGCCCGGAGAGATGGGGGCGAAGGCGACCAGCGTGCAGGGGTTGTCGTGATCACACGTCAGGGGCACCTCGTTGGGGGGCTCTGACGGCCGGGTGGTGCCGACGCCTACACGGATCGAGCCGAGCATGCGGCTGCCGTCCGGCATCGAATAGAGCGTGCCACCGGTGCGGGTCGCGTTCGACGAATCGAATGGCGAACCGAACGCCGGACACTTGCCCTGACGGGACTGGAGGTCCTCGGGTTGCGAGCCGATGCCCCCACCATCTGTGAACGACGCATTGCGCTGGCACAGGCGCAGGTGGCCGAAGATGTTTGCGCCCGCGACGAGCGTGGTTCCCGGCGCGGGCGTGACTGTGACGTCGATGACCTGACCGTCGACCAGGTCGGTTCTCTGGCTGACCTCGATGTTGATCCGCGGCTCACCAGCCGTCTGGGCGTCGGTCCGTGCGACCGGTGCGCCCACGACGCCCACGGCCCCCAGCAACAGCACCATCCCGGCGAGTGCTAGACATCGGCGCCAACGCGCGCCACGTACGCGAAGCATCCTGGGCGATCCCCTGCGGTCACAGGCCAACGGATTCACGAGCATTCTTGGCACACGGACGTAAACGCCCGTGGAGGCCCGGCAGAACGGCGGATGAACACGGCGCCCGGCGAGCAAAACGCCGCTCCTGTCGACCTGGACAGGCCGTTACCTTCGGGTGGGTTTGTGTTAACGCAGCGTTCGCCTGGCGTCGGTTGAGCGGCACCACGGCAGTTGCTTTGATCGATTCGCAATGCCTGTAGATGCGCGCCCTGGGGACGCCAATACCCCACGAACGCCGCGGGTGGTGGTCGATGAGCCAACCCGCGTCGATCGCATTTTCGGTGTGGTGACCGCCGGCTCGGGCCTCCTCGTCCTGGTTCTGCTCACGCTGGTCGGCGTGTTCCTGCTGCTCCGCAGCCGCGACGCGTTCGACGAGTCTGGCTTCTCGTTCTTCACCCGCGTCGAATGGCGCACCGACGTCGTGCCCCCGGAGATCGGCGTGCTGGGCCTGCTCGCCGGCACCGTCGTGGTTGCGCTCATCGCCGTTGCGCTGGCCGTGCCGTTGGGCACCTGCGCTGGGCTGTTCATCACGGACTACGCGTCGGGCCGTTGGCGCTCGTTCCTCACCGGCCTGGTCGACCTGCTGGCGGCGGTACCGAGCCTCCTCTACGGCCTCTGGGGGCTCCGCCTCTTGTCGGACCAGATCGCGCCGCTCTCGGAATGGCTCGCCCGCAATGGCTCGTGGTTCCCGCCTTTCCGCGCCGAGGAGGGTGACTCGTTCACGGGCTCGATGTTGATTGCCGGCATGGTCGTCTCCCTGATGGTCCTGCCGATCATCGCCTCGGTGACGCGCGAGGTGTTCTCGCAGACACCTCCGGGGGAGAAGGAGGCAGCGCTGGCCCTCGGCAGCACCCGTTGGGGGATGATCCGCATGGTCGTCCTGCCCTACGGGCGGGGCGGGATCATCGGCGGGTCGATGCTGGGGCTCGGGCGGGCGCTCGGCGAGACCATCGCCGTGTCGCTGCTGCTGCCGCAGGTGCCCGAGGTGACCAGCCGGATCCTCGAGAACGGCGGAGCGACCATCGCCGGCTTCATCGCCTTGAGGGCCGGCTCCGACGAGTTCACGACGTCCGGCCTCATGGCCGCCGGGCTGGTGCTGTTCGGGATCACGCTCGCGACCAACATGCTGGCGTCGGTCATCATCAGCCGCAGCCGATCCGGCGTGGGGGTCGAACTTTGACCGCCGTCAGCGTCCCGGCGGTTCGCCAGAGTCGGGTTCGCCGGCGGCCGAGCGAGGCCACGCCCGCCGACTACGGCACGATGCTCGGGTGCGCCTTGAGCGCGCTGGCCCTCACCTGGCTCGTGTTCACGCGGCTCACCGAGGGAAGCGGGTGGTTCGGCTTCATGGTCGTGGCCTACTTCAGCTTCCTGCTGCTGTACGGCCTCGTCACGGCCGACCGTCTCGGGACGCTGGTGGCCGCCGACCGCGTCGTGACCGTGGCCGTCACCACCGGCGCGGTCGTGCTGCTGACGCCTCTCGTGTGGCTGGTTGGTTACGTCGTGGTCAAGGGGGTCGCCGCGCTCCGTCCGGGGTTCTTCCTCGAGGACCAGGGGGGCGTGCAGGCGACGGCGGCGGCAACCGAGGGCGGGGGACTCCATGCCATCGTCGGCAGCCTCGAACAGGTGGCGCTCACGCTCATCATGACCGTGCCACTCGCCGTCGCCACCGCCGTGTTCCTGAACGAGACGCGGAGCTGGTTCCGCCGCCCCGTGCGGATCTTCGTCGACGCGATGAGCGGTCTCCCATCGATCGTGGCCGGCCTGTTCATCTACGCGGTCTTCATCCTCCCCTACGCCCAGCAGGACATCGGGATCCTCGACTTCAACGGCTTCATGGCCGCCCTGGCCCTGACGATGATCATGCTGCCGACCGTCACCCGGACCGTGGAGGTCGTGCTCCGCCTCGTGCCGGGTGGGTTGCGCGAGGCCAGCCTTGCGCTGGGTTCGTCGCGCGCCCGCTCCGTCTGGTCGGTGGTCCTCCCCACCGCCCGCACGGGTGTGACGACCGCGGTCGTGTTGGGCATCGCCCGGGCCGTCGGCGAAACGGCCCCGCTCCTGTTCACCGCCTTCGGCTACGACCTGCTCAACACCAACCCGTTCCGCACCCAGCAGGAGAGCCTGCCGCTGTTCGTCTACCGGAACATCCAGGCCGCGTCGGAGCCGGCCCGCGCCCGGGGGTTCACCGGCGCCCTGGTGCTGCTGACGCTCGTGCTGACCCTGTTCGGCGCTGCGCGCTTCATCGGGCGGGACCGCACGGGTCGGCAGGCCCGGCGCCGCCGGCGCCTCCCCCTGCCGGAGACAGGCGCGGCGCCGTCACCCCCGAGCCCGGCCGTGGCCCCACCGCCCCGGCTCCCGACCGCGGTCGCGGTGCGGCCCGGGGCCGACCGTTCGTCCGCCGGTGACCGGGAGCCGCCGGGGGCGGCAACTACAGCCGATCCAACCAGCGAGGAGGCACCCGGGCCGTGACGGACCGTGCCGAGACCGGGAACCCGACCGAGGACGCCGGCGACGGCGTGGACGGGGGCCGTCCGATCGCCCTCGCAGCGGCGCCCGACGAGGACGGCCTCGCAGACGTCGATCCGGTGACCCAGGTCGTCGATCCGACCGGCGTGATCGACGTCGACGAGCTCCCCAGGCCGCCGGACGTCAGGCTCATGGGCGGCCCGCCGCCGGGCGCGGCGGCCGTCGAGACGCAGGACGTGTGCGCGTGGTTCGGTGAGCACCTGGTCCTCGAGGGCGTCGACCTCACCATGCCGGCGGGCGAGGTGACGGCGCTGATCGGGCCCTCGGGCTGCGGCAAGTCGACGTTCCTCCGCATCCTGAACCGCATGCACGAGCTGGTGGCGAGCGCATCGCTCGCCGGCCAGGTGCTTCTCGACGGCGAGGACATCTACCGACCCGGCATCCGAGCGCAGCAGGTGCGGCTGCGCGTCGGCATGGTCTTCCAGAAGCCGAACCCGTTCCCGGCCATGAGCGTCCGCGACAACGTGCTGTCGGGCCTCAAGCTGGCCCGCGTCCGTTGCTCCAACAAGGACGCGCTCGTCGAGCAGTCGCTCATACGGGCCGGGCTGTGGCGCGAGGTCCGGGACCGGCTGGGCTCGCCGGGCGGTGCCCTGTCGGGTGGGCAGCAGCAGCGGCTGTGCATCGCGCGGGCCCTAGCGGTCCAGCCCAACGTGCTGCTGATGGACGAACCATGCTCGGCGCTCGACCCCACCTCGACGCGACGGATCGAGGACACCATCGCCGAGCTGCGCGGCCAGGTCACAGTCGTGATCGTGACGCACAACATGCAGCAGGCGTACCGCGTCTCCGAGCACTGTGCATTCTTCCTGGCCGCAGAGAACGAGCCGGGCCAGATCGTGGAGCGGGGGGCGACCCAGAAGCTGTTCTCCGAGCCCGACGACAGCCGCACGCTGGCCTACGTCGAGGGGAGGTTCGGCTGATGCGGGTGAGCACGACCACGAGGCGCCGGAGCTCCCTGGCCGTCATCGCGGCTGGCTGCCTGGCCGCCACCGTCGCGGTAGCCCGTCCCGCACCGGCGAGCCCCCATGCGGGCGGGGCCGCGTCGGCGGGACGCAGCGTCGCCGCCGACCCCGCCCCGATCCGGGGCCGGGGATCGAGCTACGTCGGGCCCGCCATGGACCAGTGGAAGGCCGACGCACAGATCCAGGGGCTCAAGGTGAGCTACACCGTGACCGGCTCGCCCGACGGCCTCACCGCGTTCAAGGCATCGACCGTCGACTTCGCCGGCACCGAGGCGGAGTTCTCGTCGCTGCTCGCCGGCACGGGCGAGCAGGACGTCCCCCGCGGCTTCCAGTACATCCCCGATGTCGCCGGCGCGGTCGCGGTGATGTACAACGTCGACGATCGCGCTGGCAACAACGTGAAGACGCTGCGGCTTTCGCGCCGGACGATCGCCCGGATCTTCATGGGCAAGATCTCGAAGTGGTCGGACCCGGCCATCAGCGCCGACAACGGCGGCATCAAGCTGCCCGACCAGAACATCGAGGTCGTCTACCGGTCGGGCCAGTCGGGCACGACCGCGCTGTTCTACGACTTCGTTCAGAACATGGACTCCGGGACCTTCCGGCAGTGGGTTGCCGACAATCGCTTCCCCACGAACGTCCGCCTGATCGCGCTGGACAGCAGTCCTGGATTTGCGCCCCACACGAGGGGTGCCACCACCTCTGACGTCATGGCGTCCACTGTCGCCAGCACCAAGTGGACCATTTCCTACGACGAGTTCAGCTACGCGCTCATCCACGGCGCGAACGTCGCGTACGTCGACAACCAGTCCGGCAGCTGGGTGCGCCCGTTCGCCGGCAACATCTCGGCGGCGCTCGAGTCCGCCCGGCTGCGGCCGGACCTGAGCCAGGAGCTGTCCGGCGTCTACACCAGCCGCAACCCGAACGCATATCCGATCTCCGCCTACAGCTACCTCGTCACGCAGTGCGCCCGCGCGGGCGACCGGGCGACCTGTCATGGCAACTACGGCAACGGCGGCGTGTCGGAGACGCTCCGCCGGTGGCTGCGCTACATCGCCTGTGAGGGGCAGGTGGAGATGGCGAACATCGGCTACTCCCCCCTGCCCCCGAACCTGTCGCAGGAGATCGCCAACTCCATCGCACGCATGAACGGCGGGGCGCCCGAGCGCTTGTCCGCCGCCAACTGCGCCAATCCCCGGTTCCGCGGCGGTGGGCTCCAGCTGTCTCCCCCTGCGCCGCCCGTGGGCAACGCGGGGTCGGGCGGTACGACCGGGGGGACGGCGGGACCGGGCGGTGGTGGGGCCGGCAACGGACCGGGGACCTCCGCGACGGCCGGCAACGGGGCCGCGACGACCGCGGCGACGGCGGCGGGTGCCGGAGACGAGGTGGCCGCCGGTCGGGAGGGTGCGAGCGAGGCCGTCGGCGGGGGCTCGAGCGACTGGCGCGATACGGACCCCGTGGCATACGACCGGCCCGGCATGAAGCCCCTCGGGCTGCCGCCGCTCGTCGTGCTACTGGCGGTCCTGGCCATCCCGCCCCTCGTCGTCGGCGCGGTGCGCTGGCTGCGGCGACCTCGGTTCCGGTAGCCCGGTCCCAAAAGTGGGCGCTCGCCCACTAGCCATCGATTGCGGCCAGGCCCCGGCGGCAAGAGACTGCCGCTGTGGATCACGACGCACGGCGCGACGCGGCCGCCCTCGCCTCCGACCTGAGGGCAGCGCTGGCGCCCGACCGCGTGCGGACCGAGGGCGTGGAGCTCGGCCTCTACGGACGTGACGCATCGGTCATGAGCGGGGCGGCCGCGGCCGTGTGCTTCCCCCTCACGACCGGCGAGGTGGCCGCCGCCGTGCGCATCGCGCGCCGCCACGGACGCCCCTTCGTGGCCCGGGGGTCGGGGACGGGCCTCGCCGGCGGCGCGGTGCCAGTGGGTGACCCGGTCGTGATCGTGACCACCAAGATGGATCGGATCCTGGAGGTCGATCCCGTGGACCGGGTCGCCTGGGTCCAGCCGGGGGTCATCAACCTGGACCTCACCCGGGCCCTGGCCCCCCACGGGCTCCACTTCGCACCCGACCCGTCGAGCCAGCAGGCGTGCACGATCGGCGGCAACGTGGCCAACAACTCCGGGGGCCCGCACTGCCTGGCGTACGGCGTGACCAGCGCCCACGTGCTGGCGATGGAGGTCGTGCTCGCCGACGGGTCGGTGACCCTGCTGGGCGGCCTCGACCCCGAGCCCGCCGGGCTCGACCTGCGGGGCGCGTTCGTGGGGAGCGAGGGCACGCTCGGGATCGCCACCCGCATCGCCGTTCGGCTCACGCCGGACCCGCCCTCCGTGGCCACCCTGCTCCTCGACTTCGACTCGGTCGACGACGCCGCGGAGACGGTGAGCGGCATCATCGCCGGCGGGCTGCTGCCCGCGGCGCTCGAGATGATGGACAGGCGCATCACCCAGGCGGCGGAGGCGTTCGTCCACGCCGGGTACCCCACCGACGCCGCGGCCGTGCTCCTGGTCGAGCTCGACGGCCTCCCCGCGGGGGTGGACGCCGGCGTGGAACGGGTCCGTGCGGTCGGTTTGGCGCACGGCGCCCGGGCCGTGCGGGTGGCGGCCGACGACGCGGAGCGCGCACTCCTGTGGAAGGGCCGCAAGTCGGCGTTCGGGGCCGTCGCACGGCTGGCGCCCAACTACTACCTGCACGACACCGTGGTCCCCCGGACCCGCCTGTGCGAGGTGCTGACGCAGGTGTACGCCATCGCCGAGCGCCACGGCCTCGGCGTGATGAACGTCTTCCACGCCGGCGACGGCAACCTCCACCCCCTGCTGCTGTTCGACGCCCGGGAGCCGGGCGTCATGGACCGCGTCCACGCCGCCGGCGAGGAGATCGTCCAGGTGTCGTTGGACGCCGGCGGGGTCCTCTCCGGCGAGCACGGCATCGGCCTGGAGAAGCGCGACCTCATGCCGCTGCTGTTCGCGCCCGACGACCTCGACGCCCAGGCCCGGCTGCGCGAGGCGTTCGACCCCGAGGGCGTGGCGAATCCCACCAAGATCCTCCCGTCCGGCAGCCGCTGCGGCGACCTGCAGAGCGTCCCGGAGGGCGTGTGGGTGTGAGGTCGGCGACATCGGCCGCCGTCGCGGCCTTCGCCGCGGAGGTGGGCCCGCCGGAGGCCGGAGCGGTCGCCGCCGTGGGAGGGCGCACCCAGTGGGCCGCCGGGGGCCCGGTCTCGCCTGACGCCCGCGAGGTGCGGGCCCCGGTCGGCATCGTGGCCGTCGAGGCGGCCGACATGACCGTGCGCGTGGCTGCGGGCACCGCGGTGGCGGAGCTCGACGCCGCCCTGGCCGAGGTCGGGCAGACCGTGGCGCTGCCGGCGTGGGACGGCGCCACGGTCGGGGGTGTCCTGGCGGTCGGCCACAGCGGTCTCCGGCGGCTCGGCTGGGGACCGGTCAGGGACACTCTGCTCGAGGCCGTCGTGGTGTCGGCGGACGGCCGCGTGGTCAAGGCCGGCGGGCCGACGGTGAAGAACGTCTCGGGGTACGACCTGTGCCGGCTCCTGGTCGGCTCGCTGGGCACGCTCGCCTTCGTGGCCGAGGTGGTGCTGCGCACGCGTCCGCTCCCCCCGTCCGAACGCTGGCTGGCGGGCGAGGCCGACCCGTTTGCGCTGGTCGAGCGGCTCTACCGGCCCGCGGCGGTGCTCTGGGACGGAACCACCACGTGGCTGCTGCTCGACGGCCATCCCGACGACGTGGCCGCGCAGGCGGAGCTCGCCGGCCTGGCGGAGGCCGGCGGGCCACCCGACATGCCGGGGCCCCACCGCTGGTCGCTGCGCCCGTCGGCGCTTCTGACTCTCCGCGCCGGCGCGGGTCCCGCACCGGGACGGTTCGTGGCCGAGGTGGGCGTCGGCGTCGTCCACGCCGAGCGCCCGCCGCCTCCGCGCCGGGTCGACGACCACGTGGTCGCGCTGCACCGGCGGCTCAAGGCCGTCTTCGATCCCGGCGGGCGCCTCAACCCGGGCCGGGACCCGCTGGCGTCCGCGCCGACTGGGGCGGCATGACCGGGGGGCCCATCCGCGTCGACCTCGGCGTCGTCGACGACGAGCTGGCCTGCTGCGTCTCCTGCGGGCTGTGCCTCCCGCACTGCCCGACCTACAGGGTGACCGGTGAGGAGGCGTTGTCCCCCCGCGGCCGGATCGCAGCGATGCGCCAGGTGCAGTGGGAGGGCGCCGAGCCCGACGACGCGTTCCGCCGGTCGATGGCCACCTGCGTCCAGTGCCGGGGCTGCGAGACGGCGTGCCCGTCGGGGGTGCCCTTCGGCCACCTGATCGAGGACACCAACGCGAACCTGCCGCGGGATCGGTGGCCCCGGCAACCAATCCCGCGGCAGGAATCGGTCGTGCGCCTCGGGCTGCGCGCCCTTGGCCACCACCGGCTCCTGCTCGCCGGGTCCTCGCTGCTGGGCGTCGCGCAGCGCCTGCGCATGCTGCCGCAGCGCCTGTCCCGCCGGCTGGGGCTGCCGGATCGGGTACCCGTGCGCCGGACGGCCCGCCTGCAAGCCTCGGGCACCGACGTGTGGCTGTTCACCGGCTGCGTCATGGACGCGTGGATGCGCGACGTCCACGCCGACGTCCAGCGCGTGGTCGAGGCGACCGGCGCCGGCGTGGCGCTACCGGGCCGCGACGCGGCCTGCTGCGGCGCCCTGGCACTCCATGCCGGCCTGCGGCCGGACGCGCGGGCGCTCGCCGGGCGCACCATGCGGGCGTTCCCCGGGGACGCCCAGATCCTGGTCGACGCCGCGGGCTGTGGGGCGATGCTCAAGGACTACGGCCACCTGCTCGGCACCCGCGAGGCCGAGGCGTTCGCGGCCCGCGTCCGTGACGTCCACGAATGGCTCGCCGAGCGCGTGGACCGGCTGCCGCCGGCGCCGGAGGGCGGGGATCGGCCGACCGTCGCCGTGCAGGACCCCTGCCACCTCCGCCACGTCCAGCGCGTCCATCAGTCGGTGCGGACCGTGCTGCGCCCGTACGCCGACATCGTGGAGCTCGACGACGAGGGCCTGTGCTGCGGCGCCGGCGGCGCCTACGCGCTCAGCCAGCCCGAGCTGGCGAGCGCCATCCGCGTGCGCAAGCTGGCCGCCATCGCCCGTGCCGGCGCCCCCATCGTGGCCTCGGCCAACCCGGGCTGCGCCCTGCACCTCGCGGCGGCCGGGGTCGAGGCAGTCCATCCCTGCCAGATCGTCGCCCGGCGGCTGGCGCGCACCCCGGAGGCTCAGCCCGTGGCCGCGACCGGCGCCTCCCGCACGGTTGGCTCGCCGAGGTCGTAGATCCGGTAGGCACGCTGGATGACCGGCTGCGCCACGTTGCGCACCCGGATGCCGCCAGGCGTCACGCCCCGCTCGCTGCCGTTGTGGGCGTGGCCGTGGACCACCACGTCGGCGCCGGCGGTGTCGATGGCCTCGGCCAGCAGGTGGCTGCCCAGGAACGGATAGATCTCCAGGCGCTCGCCCCGCAGCGTCTCGGGGACGGGCGCGTAGTGGAGCAGGGCGATGACCCGGTCCGCCCGGGGCCGGACCGCCACCAGGGCATCGTGGAGGCCGGCCGCCTCGCGCCGGGTCTCGTTCACGAACGCCTTCATGGCCGGCTCGCCGAACGCGGTGGCGTTGGCGCCTGCGAAGCCGCCGCCGAAGCCCTTGGTGCCGGCGATCCCGACGGTCATGCCGCCGACGCCGACGGTCGTGGCGGAGCCGTCGAGCACGACGACCCCGGCATCCCCGAGGATCCCGACGACCTCCGCGGTCCGGCCGGCGTGGTGGTCGTGGTTGCCCAGCACCGCGACGATCGGGATGTCCACGCCCGCGTCGGCGAGCTCGCGTGCCACGAGCTCGGCCTCGATGGGCTCGCCGCAGCGGGTGAGGTCGCCGCCGAGCAGCAGCAGGTCGGCCCGCTCGTTGAGGTGCCGCATTCCCGCCGCCACCCGGCCAACTGAGTCTGCCCCGACGTGGATGTCGGCGACCGCGGCAATGCGTGTCACGTCAGTTCCTCGACCGGCCCGTCCTCGTCGGCGGAGAGGACGGCCATCTCGTTCACCACCTCGTAGCCGCCGGTCAGCTCGTCCACGACCTCCGCGATGGCCGCCCGCTGCGCGGGCGTGGCGGCCGTGCCGGTGAGCACCACGCGGTCACCGGCAACCTGGACGTCGACCCCGAGCTCGCGGGCGCGCGGGTCGGTGGCGAGGGCGTCCTGGATGTGGTGGACCAGGTACTCAGAGGGCTCGGCCATGGTCCAGCGCTTCCCGCACCCCGTGGCCGGAAAACCCGGCGGCCCGATTCAGCCCGCGACGATCAAGCGCCGGCGAGCGTCGTCGTCGTAGGTGGCGAAGAACCCGGTCAGGTCCTCGACCATCCGGTCGAACGACTCGGCGGCGAACAGGACCGGCTGGTACCGGGTGATGTCGTAGTCGAGCGTGCCCATCCGGGCGATGTCCCAGGGTCGGATCTCGGCGTTGCGGAACTCCTCGATCTCGCCGTACGACGACAGCAGGCCGGCGCCGTAGGCCTTGAGCTCGCCGTCCTCGCGCACCACGCCGAACTCGAGCGTGAACCAGAAGACCTTGGAGAAGAAGTCGAGCGCCTCGTCGCTGGCGGCCCGGACCGAGGCCTTGCCCGCCTCCTCGTAGAGGTCGGCGAAGGCCGGGTTGGCCAGCATGTTGGCGTGCCCGATGATCTCGTGCACGATGTCGGGCTCCGGCGTGTAGAAGGGCACCGAATGGTGGCGGATGTACTGCGTGGACAGGAACGTCCGACGCGCCAGGGACCCGTAGAACACCCGGGTCGGCACCAGCCCCGGCACCGGCTCGATGTGGAATCGCCCGAGGGCGTGCACCCGCTCGTCGACCTCACGCAGCTGCGGCATGCGATCGGTCGGCAGCGTCAGCGCCGCGGCGCCCTCCAGGTACGCGCGGCACGCGTAGCGCCGGTGCTTGCGCCCGAGCTCGTGGGAGACGAGTCGCCACACCTCGTCCTCCTCGGCCGTGTAGGTGACGTCGGGGATCGGGTCCCCGCTCTGGTGGTGGGCACCGACCTCGGCGATCGCCCCGCGGCGGGCCCGGTACTCGGGGTCTGAGAATCCGGGATGGTCCTCGGGCAGCTCCGCCGGCGCCGTTGCCGTCACGTCGCTCCTCATGGCTTCATGCTCCTCCCTGGTCGTGTGATCTTCAACGCGCGCGCCGGCGCGACCACGGTCCGTGGGGCCCGCGGCGCCCGCGCGTAGCGGCAAGATCGACACACTCCGTAATCAAACTGTCGCAACCTCGTCGCCTTTCCATGAGTGAATGTCCCGTACTCCCCTACGGCGGAAAGGCGGCAAGGAGTGATGAGCGAGATCCTGATAATCGGGCTGGTGGCGATCGTCGTGGTGATCGCGATGGCCGGGGTCCTCGGACGGCTGGTCGGTCTCGACGACCTCCCGGCGGTTGGCGAGAGCGATCTATAGAGGGGGAACGAGGCCCCGGCAACCCGCCGGCGGGTCTGGTGGTGGAACCAGATCTGCCGGCGGGATCGCGTCCGGGCCCCGGTCAGCGGCACGGTCGCTCCCCCTACTCCGACAGCACCCGCCGCGCCGCCGCCGCGATGTCGTCCACCTGGGGCAGGATCGCGTTCTCCAGCTCGGGCGCGTAGGCGACGTGGCACTCCTGAGCGCCGACCCGGCCGACCGGCGCGTCGAGCCGCCAGAACAGCTCGTCCGACGCCCACGCCGAGACCTCGGCACCGAAACCGGCCCGCACGACGTCCTCGTGCACCACGAGCAGCCGCGCGGTGCGGCTCACCGACTCGCCGACCATCTCCTGGTCCCACGGTACGAGCGTGCGGAGGTCGACGATCTCGATAGACGCGCCGTCGGCCTCGGCCAGCCTCTCCGCCGCCAGGCGTGACCGCTGGACCGTGGCGCCCCAGGTGACGATCGTGAGGTCGGATCCCCGCGTCACGTAGCGGCCCCGGCCGAACGGCACGACGTAGTCCGGGCCGGGGAACGGTTCGCGCGTGTAGGGCTGGCGCAGCAGGTGCTTGTGCTCCAGGAACAGCACCGGGTCCTCGCATTGGAACGCCGCCCGCAGCAGGCCGGCGGCGTCGCTGGCCCGCGACGGGAAGGCCACGAGCAGCCCGGGGATGTGGGCGAAGATCGACTCCCCCGACTGGCTGTGCCAGATCGCCCCGCCCTGCAGGTAGCCGCCGATGGGCACCCGCATCACCATCGGACAGGTGAAGGCACTGCAGGACCGCCAGCGGATCGTGGCCGCCTCGCTGCGGATCTGCTGCATGGCTGGCCAGATGTAGTCGAAGAACTGGATCTCCGGCGCCGGCCGCAGCCCGCGGACCGCCTGGCCGACGGCCCGCCCGATGATGTTGGCCTCGGCCAGCGGCGTGTTGTAGCAGCGGGCCCGCCCGAAGCTGCGCTGGAGCCCGTGGGTGGTTCCGAACACCCCGCCCTTGCCCTCGACCTGGGCGAGGATCGCTTCGCGGGCGTCGGCCACGTCCTCCCCGAACACCCGGATCCGCTCGTCGGCCTCCATGACGTCGTGCAGCGCGCGGCGGATGGCCTCGCCCATGGCCACCGGCTCGCCGTCGGCGGGCGGGTCGCCCGGGTCGGCGATGTCGGGCAGCTCCACCACGCAATCGAGGACGGTCTTGACGTCTGGGCGCGGCGCCGCCAGCGCCGCCTTGGCGGCGTCCGCGACGATGCGGCGCGCCTCGTCCCGGATGCCCCGGGCCTCCTCGGCGGTGAGCAGGCCGCCCTCGATCAGCGCGCGCTCGAAGTTGTCGATGGGGTCGTGCTCGAGCTCCCACTCGATCTCCTGCGGGACCCGGTACTTGCTCTGCGTGTCGGCCGCGGAGTGGGAGTAGGGCCTGGTCACGCGGGCGTGGATCAGGCCAGGGCCGACGCCCGCCCGGATCTGGGTCACGACCTTGTGGGCCGCCCGCCGGACCGCGAAGTAGTCGGTGCCGTCGACCGACCGCACCTGCAGCCCGGCGAAGCCCCGGACCAGCTCGTTGATCGGCGCCGGGGACTGCTCGGACGCCGGAACCGAGATGGCGTAGCCGTTGTCGGCCACCACGAAGAGCACCGGCAGGTGCTCCACGCACGCGGTGTTGAGGCTCTCCCAGAACTCCCCCTCGGACGTGGCGCCCTCGCCCAGGCTGACGTAGGTGACCTCGTCGCCGTGGGCCGTGAGCCCCAGCTGGGGGCGGCGCACGATGTAGCGGCCGCCCTCGGCGCAGCCCACCGCCGGGATGCACTGGCTGCCGGTCGGGCTCGACTGCGTGACGACGTTGAACGGCTTGGAGCCCCAGTGGGCGGGCATCTGACGGCCGCCCGACGCCGGGTCGTCGGCCGAGCCGACCGCCTGGAGCAGCACCTGCTCGGCCGTCATGCCCAGGCCGAGCATCAGCGCCAGGTCGCGGTAGTAGGGGAAGAACCAGTCGTAGCCCGGACGCAGCTCGTGCGCGAGCGCCAGCAGCAGGGCCTCGTGGCCGGCGCCGGAGATCTGGAAGAACACCCGGCTCTGCTTCTGGAGGGCGATCTCGCGGTCGTCGATCGCCCGCGAGACGCAGGCCAGTAGGAGGTCGTGCCGCAGCTCCTCGGCGGGGTGGGCATGGACGCCGCCCGACTTGGGGCCTGTGTGCGTGGATCTCGAGCCGTTCCCGGTCACGAACCTACCCGTACCCGCAGGATGGGCCTTTGCGTCGCCGCCCTTGGCGCTCCTCCCGGCCTTGCCCTTCTTGCCGGCCCCTGCGGCCCCGGCCTTCGCTCCCTTGGCGGCCGCTGCCTTCGCCGCCTTGGCGGCACGCTTCTGCGCCTTCGCCTCCGCCTTGGCCCGCTTCTTGGCCTCCTTCCTGGCCTTCTTCTTGGCTGTGCGGGCCAGACCGATGTCGATCACCTGCGACTTGGCACCCATCCGTCACCCCCTGGGCGATCCGTCGAGTGTCACGGTCCGATGGTCTCACATCTGCACAGCCCGATGGGGACGTCGGTGTGCGATCTGCACGCAGTCAGATCCTCCGATTCCCATCCGGGGCAATTTGCCGGGCCCGGGGGGAGCCGGACCCGGCACTCGTGGCAGGTGGAGCGCTAGACGTTGCGGCGGTAGCGGCCGCCGACCTCGAACAGGGCATCGCTGATCTCGCCCAACGAGCAGACCCGCACGGCGTCCATGAGCACGGCGAACAGGTTGTCGCCGGCCAGCGCCGCACCACGCAGCCGGTCGAGCATCGCCGCCCGCTCCTGGGCGTGGCGGGCCTTGAAGTCGGCCAGGCGACCGAGCTGGCGCTGCTTCTCGTCCTCGGTCGATCGTGCCAGCTCGAGTGGCCGGCCGGCGCCCCCGGAGGGCTCGCCGGGCGTGGCGTCGGGGGCGAGGAACGTGTTGACCCCGACGATGGGCAGCGACCCGTCGTGCTTGCGCTGCTCGTAGAGCATCGACTCGTCCTGGATCCGGCCCCGCTGGTAGCCGGTCTCCATGGCGCCGAGGACGCCGCCCCGGTCGGCCAGCCGGTCGAACTCGGCCAGTACCGCCTCCTCCACCAGGTCGGTGAGCTGCTCGATGACGAACGAGCCCTGGTTGGGGTTCTGGTTCCGGGCCAGCCCCCACTCCTGGTTGATGATCTGCTGGATCGCCACCGCCCGTCGCACCGACTCGGCGGTCGGGGTGGTGACCGCCTCGTCGTACGCGTTGGTGTGCAGGCTGTTGCAGTTGTCGTAGACGGCGATCAGCGCCTGGAGCGTGGTGCGGATGTCGTTGAACGACATCTCCTGGGCGTGCAGCGACCGGCCGGACGTCTGGATGTGGTACTTGAGCTTCTGGCTGCGCACGTCGCCGCCGTAGAGGTCACGCACGGCGATGGCCCAGATGCGCCGGGCGACGCGGCCGAGGACCGCGTACTCGGGGTCCATGCCGTTGGAGAAGAAGAAGCTGAGGTTGGGGGCGAACTCGTCGACGTGCATGCCCCGGGCGAGGTAGGCCTCCACGTACGTGAACGCATTCGCCAGGGTGAAGGCGAGCTGGCTCAGGGGGTTCGCCCCGGCCTCGGCGATGTGGTAGCCGGAGATGGACACCGAGTAGAAGTTGCGGACCCGGTGGGCGACGAACCATTCCTGGATGTCGGCCATCATCCGCAGGGCGAACTCGGTCGAGAAGATGCAGGTGTTCTGTCCCTGGTCCTCCTTGAGGATGTCGGCCTGCACGGTGCCCCGCACGTTGGCCAGCACCCAGGAGCGGACGTCGGCGGCCTCGTCGTCGCTGGGCGGCCGCCCGTGCTCGGCCTCGAACGCGGCCAGCCGCTGGTCGATCGCGGCGTTGAAGAACATCGCCAGGATCGCCGGCGCCGGACCGTTGATCGTCATCGACACGGAGGTGGCGGGGTCGGTGAGGTCGAACCCGTCGTAGAGCACCTCCATGTCGTCGAGCGTGGCGATCGACACGCCCGAGTTGCCCACCTTGCCGTAGATGTCGGGCCGCTCGTCGGGGTCGAAGCCGTACAGCGTCACCGAGTCGAAGGCGGTGGACAGGCGGGTCGCGGGCTGCCCGGCCGACAGCAGGTGGAAGCGTCGGTTGGTGCGGAAGGCGTCGCCCTCACCGGCGAACATCCGGGTGGGGTCTTCGCCCTCTCGTTTGAAGGCGAAGACCCCACCGGTGAACGGGAACCGTCCGGGAAGGTTCTCGTTCCTCAACCACCGGAGCAGCGTCCCGTCGTCGCCGGTTCGGCTCCGGGGCAACGCCACCCTCGGGACATGCGTGCCCGACAGCGATACGTCCGTGACCGCCGTGCGGATCTCGCGGTCGCGCACGGTCACGACGTGCTCGTCGCCGGAATAGGCCTCGACCGTCGCCGGCCAGTCGTCGAGCAGCGCGTGCGACTCGCCGTCCAGGGCCCGCTCGGCGTCGTCGAGCAGCGCGCCGACCTCGGTGGCGGCGCTGGCGGCGGCGCCGTCGGGATCCTGCGCCCCGGCATCCGCCAGCAGCTCGCGGGTGGTCCGCAGTGCCTGGCGGTTCCGGGCGGCAACCACCTGCTCCTCGGTGCGGCGATGGTACGCCCGCACGGTCTCCGCCACGTCGGCCAGGTAGCGGCTGCGGGCCGGCGGGACGATGGCGGTGATCCCGGTGGGCACCCGCGTGTCCACCCGGTCGAGCCCAGCGCCGCCCGTGGGCAGCCCATGCTCGTGGAGGAGGCCGACCAGGTGCTGGTAGAGGGCGGTGACGCCGTCGTCGTTGAAGCGGGCGGCGATCGTCCCGAACACCGGCAGGTCCTCCAGCGGGCTGCCGAAGGACTCGCGATTGCGCTGGAGCTGGCGGCGTACGTCGCGCAGGGCGTCGTCGGCGCCTCGGCGCTCGAACTTGTTGATGGCGACGGCGTCGGCGAAGTCGAGCATGTCGATCTTCTCGAGCTGGCTGGGGGCGCCGAACTCGGGCGTCATGACGTACAGCGACACGTCGGCCAGGCCGACGATGCCGGCGTCGCCCTGGCCGATCCCCGGCGTCTCCACGATCACGAGGTCGTGGCCGGCGGCCTTGCACGCCACGATGACGTCCTCGACGTGCTCGGGGACCTCGGCCACTGCGCCCCGCGTGGCGAGCGAGCGCATGAAGACGTGCGGATGGTCGATCGCGTTCATGCGGATCCGGTCGCCCAGCAGCGCACCACCGGCCCGGCGGCGCGTGGGGTCGATCGCCACGACCGCGATCCGGAGCTTGTCCTCGTGATCGAGGCGGAACCGCCGCACGAGCTCG
>DATFVX010000037.1:0-15839 GCA_035259985.1 Acidimicrobiales bacterium
CTCGAGGGGATGCCGTTCGCGGCGACCGCTCGCGAGGAGTGCGTCAAGGCGGGACCGAGGGGGCTGGGCGTCGCCATCGGGCTCGGCGTCGACGACCTCGACGCGGCCTACGCCTACTGCGTCGATGGCGGCTGCGAGATCACATCCGGGCCACGTGTGGAGGCCTACGGCGACCGCGTCTTCGAATGCGTCGATCCGTTCGGCTACCTCTGGGAGCTGTCCCAACCGGTCGACGACCGCCCAGCCGACGACGGGGTGGAGGCGGTGCGGGAGGCGTGGTTCGGCCCAAGCGGCTGAACGCGGCCGTGAGCGAGCCCAGCAAACTCGTTGGCGTGGTGTGACGCGCCGATGCGATCTTCCGCCGGTGCCCTGGGACCACTTCGGTGAGGACGTCGCCGCTTGCTACGACGAGAGCAGCGCGTCGATGTTCGAATCCGAAGTGCTCGGCCCGACGGTCGACCTGCTGGCGGAGCTCGCCGGTGACGGCCGCGCCCTCGAGTTCGCCATCGGCACGGGTCGGGTCGCGTTGCCGCTGGCGGCCCGGGGCGTGCCCGTAGCCGGGATCGAGTTCTCCACCGCCATGGCCGACCGGCTGCGCGCCAAGGATGGTGCGGAACGCATCCCGGTGACGATCGGCGACATGGCGACGACCCGGGTCGAGGGCAGCTTCCGGCTCGTCTACCTCGTGTTCAACACGATCGGGAACCTGACGACGCAAGAGCAGCAGGTGGCCTGCTTCCTCAACGCCGCGGCCCACCTCGAGCCCGGGGGATGCTTCCTGATCGAGGTGGTCGTGCCCGACCTGCGCCGGCTGCCACCCGGCGAGGACGCCCGCGTGTTCGCCCATGCGCCGGGCTACGTGGGCTACGACCGGTACACCGACTTCGTCGCTCAGCAGGCGACGTCGCACCACTTCGTCGTCGACGGCGCGGGCGTGCGCGAGGCGAGGACGCCGTTCCGGTACGTGTGGCCGTCCGAGCTCGACCTGATGGCGCAGATCGCCGGCATGTCGCTGCGTGACCGGTGGGCCGGATGGGACCGTTCACCCTTCACCGGCGACAGCAGATCGCACGTCTCGGTCTGGGAGATGACACGCCGCTAGCAGCCCGGCGGGACCGCTCCGGAGCGTGCCCGTCGTCACACGCTATGAGTGCCCTATGACGTCGAACCCAGGGCCCGTTCTTGTTGTGCTGTCCGTATGGCGACGCGGGCGGCGGACGGCGTCGGGATACCTGACGGGCGGCGGACAAGAGGAATCGAGGGGCGGCCACGGGGCGACGCGGCCGAGATCGCCGCACTGGTGTGTCGCGCCCGAGCGGGCGACCGCGGTGCGCTCGCCCAGATCGTGGACCGCTGCACGCCGATGGTCCGCGCGATCGCCCACCGCTACGTGTCGAACCCGGCAGACGTCGAGGACGTCGTGCAGGACGCCTGGCTCTCACTGGTCGAGCACCTTCACAGCATCCGGTCGCCGGCCGCGACCCGGGCCTGGCTCGTGCAGGTCACAACCCATGCGGCCTGGCGGAACCGGCGCAAGGTCCTCAGGGCCGCACCGGACGCCGAGCTCGACGAGCGGGCCGCCGACGACGACACCGCGGAGGCCGGGCTGGGCCACGTCTGGTGCGAGCAGCTGCGGCAGCCGCTCGCGCAGGCCGTGCGAGCGCTGCGACCCGACCACCGGCACCTCATCGAGCTCCTCACGGCGGACGAGCCGCCGGACTACCGGGCCGCCGGCAAGCTGCTGGACCGCCCCATCGGCAGTATCGGCCCGACACGCCAGAGGGTGCTCGAACGGCTCCGCCGGCAACCGGCGCTGGCGCGCTACATGGACGCCTGTGAGCTTGCGGCCGCCGCCGCATCCTGAGCACCCCGCAGCCCCGAAAGAGGGTGTATTCGGTCGACGCCCCGGGGCTCCTCCCCTGTGACGGTCGATTTTCGCTCCTCGGGAGGTTGCCGCGTAGTGATCGAGCACACGATCGACGAGCTGCGAGACATCGCGCTGGATGCCGATGACGCCGCCGGGCACTTCCCGGCGCTCTACGTCCGCGTGACGGACGACATCGCCGCGGGGATTCGCGCCGGGCAGTTCCAGGACGGCGAGCGGATGGAGCGGTTGGTGGAGGCGTTCGCCGGCCACTACCTGCGCGCCCGACGGGCCGAGGGACCCGTACCCCGCTGCTGGCAGGCGACGTGGGACGTCGCCGCGGACCCCGACCTCCTGATCGGGCAGCACCTGCTGCTCGGCATCAACGCACACGTGAACTACGACCTCGCCCAGGCCATCGTCGAGGTCGCCCCCCACTACGGCGGCCTGGAGGCGGTCCGGGGCGACTTCGGCATCATCAACGACGTCCTGGCCGGTTCGTTCACCGGCGTGATCCGGGACCTCGATGCCGTGTCTCGCTGGGCGAGCGAGGCCGCCGCGCTGGGCGGGGGCCGCCTGTTCAACTTCTCGATGCGGACCGCTCGAGCGCAGGCGTGGGGCGCCGCCGAGCGCCTCTACCCGTTGGCGGAGCCCGCCAGGCGGGACTACGTGCGGGAGCTCGACCGGCTGGTCTCGGTCCTCGCCTACATGATCACGCGGCCCGTCTTCCCGCTGGGGCTCGCCGTCTGGTTGGCGCGCCGATTCGAGGAGCGCGATCCCCGGGTCGTGACCCGGACGCTGCTGGGCACCCGGCGCCGCAGCCGCGTCCCGGGATGACGGCGCCCGCCGGCGCCGGCTAAGGGGTCGGCGTCCGCACGCCGGCCGACCCGTTGCCGGTGGCGCCGGCATGTCCGCGCGCCAGGCGATCGCCCGCCTGGATCAGGGGTCGCCTGGTGCTCAGGTCGGTCAGCTCGGCCTCGCGCCAGTGCAGGATGCGCCGGGTCGACGGCTCCCTGTCGATCTGGCAGGCGAGCCCCTGGAGCAGCGGGTCCCCGCCGACGATGTCGGCGGCGGCGGCACACCGGTCCCTTTGATCGCTGTCCCGGGCGACGGCGAGGAGGCTCGAGGCCGTGCGGATCCCCATGCCCCGCAGCCGGCTGATCCGGCCGCTCGGCTCGCTGGCGCCCCGGCTGCCATCCTGGCCGGCGCCGCCGTCCACCAGCAGCAGGAGCATCGCCTGGTCCGACCAGTCGACGAGGCGCTCCACCGGCATACGGGTGTTTACCATCATCGACACCAGGTCGGACTTGGCCAGCGAGGGGATGTCAGAGATCCCCTCGGACTCGAGCCGGGCGCTCTCGTAGATGTCGATGCCGTCGATCTGCGTCAGCGCGCGGGGCGTGGCGAACGTCGTGGCGAACGCGCCCTGCAGCCGCCCGTTCCCCTTGCCGGGGAGGTCGCTGAGCAGCGACGACGTCAGCAATCCGAGGCGCTGCAGCACCGTGATGGGGACCACGCCGGCCAGGAAGGCGATGGCCCACCACACGTTCTCCTCGAGCCCGGATGGCTTGAGCAACACGTTGATCAGGTACGCGATCACCACCACCGTCACGAGTCGCGCGGTGATCTGGTTGTAGAGCTTCGGCCGCAGATCGCCTTGGAAGTAGCCGCGCAGGACCAGGTATACGGCGAAGAAGTAGGAGCCCAGGAAGGCCATGGTGGCGGCACTCGGCGTCGGGTCCAGCAGCTCGAAGAACGAGAGCTGCACGCTGTCCTCGGCGGCACGCGCGTCGGCGGCCGCAGCCGAGGCGGCGGCCGCAGCTTGGCCGCCGGCCCGCGGGAGATCAGGTTCGCTGGTCGACGTCGTCGACGAGCCGGTGCTGTGCGCCGCGATGTCCTGGGCCGCGTCGCGGCTTCGGACCGCGTCGGCGGCGGCGGCCCGGGCATCGGACGCGGACCCATCCTCCGCCGCCGCCCGGGCGCGCTCGGAGGCCGAGTCGGCGGCCGCCACCACCGTGGACAGCTCGTTGGTGCCGGCGAAGTCGAACGACTTGGTGGGGAGGATCAGGAGCGTCCAGCCGAGGCCGATGAGGATCGTCGCCACGATGACCGGCGAGTAACGCCCGGCCAGGAAGCGCGTGGAGTCGGTCGAGAAGCTCGACGCCTCGGCCAACTGGTCGCCGTAGCGGGCGTCGATGTCGGCCAGCGTCTCCATCTGTGGGTCCATGCGGAAGATGGACCGGACCCAGCCGCCCCTGATGGTGCCCACCCGCTGGCGGTCGAACTGGAAGTACATCAGCGCCGGGAACAGCGAGAGGACCGCCACGTAGATGACCTGGATGAGCCTCGACACCAGCCGGCCTTCCATGCCCTGCTTGACGTAGAGGCCGCCCTCCATGACCAGGAAGCTCTTGGCGTCGGTCGCGACGAGGATCGCGACCGCCGGGAGGACGGCCCCCACCAGGATCACGACCAGCAGCATGGTGATGTACTTCGTCCGCCGGACGCTGTCGTTGCCGTCGTAGAACGCCTCGCCGAGGCCGAACTCGACGTCCGCCTCCTGGGTATCGGCGATGCGGGCCTGCAGGATCCGGTCGCGTTCGCGGGTCGCCGCCAGGTACAGGATGACGACGACAGCGGCGACGAACACGGCCGTGGCCGCCATCGCCTCGGCCCGGTAGAGGCTCCCGAACACGATGGCGTCGACGGCGACGGTCGTGAGTGCGGCCAGCGTCGCCAACCACAGGACGAGCCGGCGCCACACGGGGCTGCACGTCCGCGTGGACTCCCGGACGCGCACCTGGTGCCGCTGCCGAAGCGGGACCAGGTGGCGGGCGAACGGAGCGAGCCGCCCGCCCTCGAACTCCCGCCGCGCCAGCGGCGCCAGCCACAGGTCCCCGTAGTCGTGGTCGTGGACCCGGATGCGGTTCGGCGTGCGGTTCTCTACCAGGTAGTGCCTGCCCGCCCGGATGGCGAAGGTCTCGTTGTACGCCGCCCGGCAACCGGCCGGGACCTTCGCGTCGGGCTGGCACCGGCAGCCGACCGATTCACCCCGGGTCCGAACCACCGTGGCCTGCTCGCGCTTGTCCGACATCTGCCACCCCGCCGTCGTCGCCGTGGATCTCGGCGTTCACGGACCCTGAGCCCGCAACGGGCGGCTTGATACGCGGAGATGGGATCGGGCCGGCTGGCCGACCTCAGGCCTCGATCCCGCCGGTTGTAGAAGGTCGCTACCGGTCCGCTGCGACGCAGGGGTTGCGCAGCTCGCCGATGCCCTCGATGTAGCTCGTCAGCAGGTCGCCGGCGTGAAGGAACCTCGGCGGCGTCCGGGCGTAGCCGACGCCCGACGGCGTCCCCGTGAAGATGAGGTCACCGGGCCACAGCGTGACGATGTGGGAGAGCCGGCTGACGAGCTCCGGCACCGGGAAGATGAGGTCGGATGTCCTGGCCTTCTGGACCTCCTCGCCGTTGACCGAGCAGCCCAGCTCGAGGTCGTCACGGTCCGGCACGTCGTCGACGGTCACCAGGAACGGGCCCGTGGGTCCGAAGCCGGTGAACGACTTTGCGAGCGACCACTGCGCAGGTGGGCGCCTCTGGACCGCCCGGTCGGAGATGTCCTGGCCGACCATGAGCCCGGCGACGTGGTCCCATGCCCGCTCGACGGGCACGCGGTGGGCGGCCCGCCCCAGCGCCACGACCAGCTCGACCTCCCAGTCGACGGTCTCGCTGCCGACCGGGATCTCACCGGTCGGACCGGCGATGCAGCTGGGGAACTTGGTGAACACGGCCGGCTCCTCGGGGACCGCGCCGGCGCCCTCGGCCACGTGCAGGCGGTAGTTGAGACCGACGCCGAACACCTGGCGCGGCCGCGGCACCGGGGCCAGCAGCGCCGCGCCCGGCAGCGGGGTCGTCGCGGCCGAGCCGGCCGCCGAACGCGCCCATTCGGCCAGGGCGTCCCACTGTTCGAGGGCCGCCACCGGATCGGCGGGCATGCGCCCGCCCGACGCCACCTCGACGTCGACCAGTCCGTCACCGACCACCAGCTGGATCCGCCCACCGACGTTGCCGAAGCGCATGCGGCAAACGTAGTGCCGCAGCAGGCGTGTTCCCCCCTGCCGGTAGCGTCGGCCCGATGCCACTCGTCGGAACGCCCGTGGCGCGGCGCGAGGACGGCCGCCTCCTCACCGGCGACACCCGGTTCGTCGCCGATCTCGATCTCCCGGGCTGCCTGAGCGTCACGTACGTCACCGCGCCGGTGGCGCACGCCATCATCCGCTCCGTCGGCGTCGACGCCGCGCGCTCGGCCCCGGGCGTTGTCGACGTCGTCACCGCCGCCGACCTCGACATCGGCCCGCAGCCGCAGGTGAGTCGCGCCTACCCGCAGGCGATGGCCCGGCCGTTGCTGGCCGACGGCCGCGTCCGGTTCGTGGGCGATGCCGTGGTGGCCATCGTCAGCGAGACGGAGGCCCAAGGCGAGGACGCGGCCGAGCTGGTCGAGATCGACTACGACCCGATACCGGCGGTCACCGCCGTCGACGTCGCGGCGCGCGGCGAGGTGCTGCTCTTCCCCGAGGCGGGCACCAACGTGGTGGCGACCAGGGAGGGTGGCTCCGAGACCATCGCGGACACGCTCGCCGGCTGCGACGTCGTCGTCTCGGCGACGCTGGCGAACCAACGTCTGGCGCCGTGCCCGCTCGAGGGACGGGCAGGGGCCTCGCTGTGGGGCGACGACGGCCGCCTGGTCCACTGGTCGTCGTGCCAGGGCGCACACCCGGTGCGGGCGCTGCTGGCCGACGTGTACGGCCTGCCGCCCGACGACGTGCGGGTCATCGCCCCCGACGTCGGCGGCAGCTTCGGGGCCAAGGCCAGGCCGCATCCCGAGGAGATCCTGCTCCCCTGGCTCGCCCGCCGCGCCGGGCGGCCGGTCCGGTGGGTGCCGCCCCGGTCGACCGACATGATCGGCCTGGGACATTCGCGCGCACAGCGCCAACAGGTCGAGATCGGGGGCGACGGCGACGGGACCATCCGCGCCCTTCGTGTCCAGATCGACGGCGACGCCGGCTCGTATCCCATGGTCGGACCGCTGCTCGTCGCCAACACGGCGGTGATGTCGGCGGGTGCCTACCGCATCCCCGAGGTCCAGTGGTCGACCCGGGCGCTCGTGACCAACACGACGCCGATCGTCGCCTACCGGGGCGCCGGCCGGCCCGAGGCTGCGGCCCTCATCGAACGGGCGATCGACCTGTTCGCCGCCGAGCTGGGCCGCGATCCGGTCGCGGTCCGGCGGGACAACCTGCTGGTGGCGGGCGACTTCCCCTACGACGGCCAGACGGGCATGCGTTACGACAGCGGCGACTACCTCGCGGCGCTGGACGCCGCGCTCGATGCGGTCGGCTACAGCGGGGTGAGGGCCGAGCAGGCCCGCCGCCGGGCGGCCGGGGACCCGCAGCTGCTGGGCGTTGGCGTCGCGACCTTCGTGGACCGGACCGCCGGGGTGCCCGGCTCCGAGTACGGCGCCGTCGAGCTGCGGCCCGACGGCACGATGCGGGTCGTCACCGGGTCGACGCCGTTCGGCCAGGGCCACCAGACGGCGTGGGCCATGCTCGTCGCCGACAGGACCGGGGTACCGCTCGATCGCATCGAGGTGGTGCACGGCGACACCGACCTCGTGCCGCGGGGCGGGCTCACCGGGGGATCCCGCTCGGCGCAGAAGGCGGGCGCGGCCGTCGCCGACGCAGCCGTCGCCCTGGTCGAGGAGGCCCGGCGGGTGGCCGCCGAGCTGCTGGAGGCGACCGCCGTCGACGTGCTCCTCGACACGGGCACCGGGAGATTCCACGTGGCCGGAGCACCCGCCGCCCGCACCTTGGGCTGGGGGGAGCTCGCCGCCCACGTGGGCACGGACCGGGGGCTGCAGTGCGAGTCCGACTTCGAAGGCGACGGGCCCACCGTGCCGTTCGGTGCGTACGTCGCCGTCGTCGACGTCGATCGCGACACCGGTACCGTCGAGCTGCGCCGGCTGGTGACCGTCGACGACGCCGGCACGATCATCAACCCCACGCTGGCGCTGGGACAGATCCACGGCGGCCTGGCCCAGGGCGTCGGCCAGGCCCTCTTCGAGGAGTTCGCCTACGACGACGAGGGCAACCCGCAGACCGCCAACTTCGCCGACTACGCATTCCCGTCGGCTGCCGAGCTGCCGTCGTTCGAGTGCGCGCTGATGGAGACGCCGTCGCCGAACAATCCGCTCGGTGCCAAGGGCATCGCCGAGTCGGGAACGGTCGGGGCCCCGGTGGCGGTGCAGAATGCCGTGATCGACGCCGTGGCCCACCTCGGCGTCCGCCACGTAGACATGCCCCTCACGCCCGAACGGGTCTGGCGGGCGATGAACGAGGCGGACGGGACGGACTAGGCGTCCACCAGGCGGCCGGGCGGCGTCACCAGAGCTGGTCGGTGTACGTGTCCGTCCCGACCGCGGTCGCAAGGAACGGGGCCGCGAACGTCACGCGGCCGGCACCGCCCGCCTCGACGCGGGCGCCATACGCACGGACCCGCTCCCATGCCGGCGCGGGGTCGCCCTCGAGGAACAGCAGCTGCACGACGCGGTCGGGACTGCCGCCGTCGGTGCCGAGCGACATGGGGGCGCGCGGGGTGTCCCCCGACCCGCCGTCCATGGGCATGACCCGCCACGTCGAACCCAGGGCGATGCCACCGGCCCCGTCGCCCTCGAACAGGGCGGGCACGGCCTCGGTCGACAGGTGGGCGACAAGTTCCTCACGGGTCACGCCGTCGGCCGGCTCGACGACCACGACGCCGAGCCCGTCGTAGCCGTGGTCGAGCGCGAGCTCGAGCGGCACGCCGTCGGCGTCGCCCTGGTGGCGGGCGATCAGCGAGTACAGCGCGGTGTGCGCGTGCGTCCGCTCGACGAAGCCCCGCCCGTTGGCGTACAGCCACCGCACCTGCTGGGTGGCCCATGCGAAGTGCTCGGCCTCGTGCCCCTCGTGGACCCAGTAGATGGCCAGGTACGAGCCCGCGTCCACGGGGGCGGCGAAGGGACTGTCGGCGGGGAACCGCAGGTCCTTCAGCGGGCGGGTGGCGACCCAGCGCCCTCCGGCGAACAGCCAGGGGCCGATCAGGCAGCCGGCGTAGAAGTGGTCACGCTCGTACCAGCGGTTGTAGGCGACCTCGTGGCCGCGATGGGGGTCGACCATCGTGAAGAGCATGCTGCCGACCTTGACCGGATAGTCGTCCACGGGCACTCCTCGTCGTCGGTTCGACTGTTTGTATCGTTCGGCAATGGACACGGGCGCTGCCGGGGATCGCTTCCGGGGCAAGGTCGCCATCGTCACCGGCTCGTCGCGCGACCCCAGCATCGGGCGGTCCACCGCCACCCGGCTGGCGCGGGAAGGCGCGTCGGTGATCATCAACGGCCGGGCCGAGGACGATCTCCGGGCCGCCGAGCACGCGCTGCGGGAGGCGGGCCTCGAGGTCAGTGCCGTTGCCGGTTCGCTGCAGGACGAGGGCACGCCGCCCCGCCTGGTGGATGCCGCTGTCGACCGCTACGGGCGCCTCGACGCGCTCGTCAACACGGTGGGGGGAACGCGTTACCAGGGCTCGCCGCGGGAGATCGACCGGGCCGCCTACCTGAAGACCGTCGAGCTCAACACCTGGGGCACGATCGCGCTCGTCCAGGAGGCGCTGCGGGGCGGGCTGGCCGACGGGGGCGGCGCGGTCGTGAACGTGTCCAGCGGCACCGTCAACAAGACGACGCCATCGATGATCGCGTACGCCGCCGCCAAGGCGGCGCTCAACGCCGTGACCCGCACGCTCGCTCGTGACCTGGGGGCGCTCGGCGTGCGGGTGAACGCGGTGGCGCCGGGCCTCACCAAGACGTCGGGGACCCGGTCGATGTGGGAGGCCGACGACGGCGCCGCCGCCGGGCGCAACCTCGTGCTCGGCCGCCTGACGACCGCAGACGACATCGCCAGCGCGTGCGCCTTCCTCCTGTCCGACGAGGCCGCCTCGATCACCGGCGTCGTCATCGACGTCGACGCCGGCAACCACCTGCAGGGCGGCGGCTGGACGCCGATGGGTTGAGCGCGTCCGCCCGGGCGGCGGCGATGGTGCCATGGGCGGGACCCGCGGAGTCGACCCTCAGTCCGACGCAGGGAGGGGCTTGGCCTCCTTGACCCGCATGGGCTCGTCACCGATCGACAGGGACCCGCCGCCGGGCTTGGTGCACAGCACCTCCAGGGTCTCGCCGGCGTCGACGTAGCGCTTGCCCAGCAGGGTGCCGGCGGCGTGATCGGGCGAGGGCGTGGACCCCGCCGGGCCGTTGGCGTCCAGCGGGACCATCGGATGCCCCCCACAGCGCAGGTCGACCGGCTCCGCCGGGGGCCGCACCACGACCACCTCGGTGGCGTCGACGGCGCTGCGCAGCCGGGACCCCGGACGCAGCTCGAGCTGATCCATCACTTGCTCCCCTTCCCGGACGGCATGGCGTTGCGACGGACCTCGCGGAACGCGACGTCGCGATCGGCGGCGTACTCCCGGGGCATGCCCAGCAGGCGCTCGCTGATGATGTTGCGCGCCATCTCGGTGCTGCCCCCGCCGAGGCAGGACGTCTGGCGCTTGATGAAGCCGATGCCGTAGCGGCCGTCGGCATCGCCGTCCCAGACGACGGCCTCGTCGCCGGCGATCTCCAGCGCGATGGTGGCGCGATCGACGGCGGAGGTCCCGGCGAAGAGCCGCACCAGGGATCCGGCGGGGGCCGGGAAGTAACCCGTCTCCAGCCCCGTCCGGACGCGGTCGACGAGCTGCGCGTGCACGATGGACAGCGCCTCGGACTCGCCGATCAGCCGCCGGACCTGGGGGTCTTGGCCCCGCCCGCGCGACGTGGCCAGGTCGACCAGCTCGTCCCGGGCGGTCTCGGGGCCGGTCCGCATCCGGCCGCTGGTGTACGGCGAGGCACCGCCCACCGAGGCGCGCTCGTGGAACAGCAGGCGGGTGGCGACGGTCCAGCCGTCGTCGACCTCGCCGAGCACGTTCTCGGCGGGGATGACCGCGTCGTCGAAGAACTCCTCGCAGAACTCCTGGGTGCCGTCCACCATCTTGATCTGGTTGACCGTGATGCCGGGGTGGTGGATGGGGACGATGAACATCGTGAGGCCGCGGTGCTTGGGAACGTCCCAGTTGGTACGCGCCAGGCACAGGGCGAGGTCGGAGCGGTAGGCGTAGGTGCTCCAGACCTTGGACCCGTTCAGCAGGAAGACGTCGCCGTCGCGGGTGGCCCGCGTGAGCGCGCCCGCCATGTCGGAGCCGCCCGACGGCTCCGACATGAACTGCACCCACAGCTCGTCGCCACGGATGAACGCCGGGATGTAGCGCTGCTTCTGCTCCTCCGTCCCGAACTCGAGCAGGGTCGGGCCACAGATCGACAACGTCGGCACGCTGAACAGCAGCGGCAGCTCGTAGTCCTCGGACTCCTGGTCGAACACCCGCTGGTACTCGATGGGCAGGCCCTGGCCGCCGTACTCGCGCGGGTAGCAGATGCCCGCGAACCCGCCGTCGTAGACGCGACGCTGGAGCTCCCGGGCGCGGCTGGCGCGGTGGTCGTCGTCACGGGTCGGGTTCCAGTCCACGCCCGGCTCCAGCCGGGGCATGTTGTCGGCAAGCCACGACCGCACCCGCTGGCGGTAGGCGCCGAGATCCTCGCGCTGCGTGGCGTCGGTGGTGGCGGTGGTGTCGACCATCGAGACCTCCCTAGTCCCTCGTCCTACAGCCCGGCGGCCGCGGCCAGGCGCTCGCGGTGGTCGTTCGGCGTGCCGTAGAGCGCCCGCGCGAGCGTCACCCGGCGCAGGTACAGGTGGATGTCGTGCTCCCAGGTCACGCCGATGCCGCCGTGCATCTGCACGCAGTCTTGAACCAGCTCGGGCACGCGATCGCCGGCGTACACCTTGGCGGCGCTGACCAGCCGGGCGGCCGAGGGGCCGCTGCTGCCGTTCGCGGCGCCGGCTCCGCCGTCGAGTGCCTGGGCGGCGCCGTCCACGGCGGCGTGCGTGGCCTCCACGACCAGCTTCATGTCGGCGAAGCGATGCTTGAGGGCCTGGTAGGACGCCAGCTGGCGACCGAACGAATAGCGATCGAAGGCGTACTGGACGGTGAACTCCAGGACCCGATCGGCGGCGCCCGCCATCTGCGCGCATTCGAGCGTGGCGCCGATCTGCAGCTGGCGCTCGACGTCGTCGGTCGCATCGCCGCGGCCGACCCGGGCCGCACCGGCCACGGCGACGTCGTCGAAGGCGACCCGCCCGAAGCGCCGCACCAGGTCGAGGCCGTTCAGCGGGGTGATCGTGACGCCCGGGGCATCGGCCTTGACGAGGAACTGGGCGACCCCGTCGCCGTCACCGTCCGCGCGGGCCGTGACCAGCAGCCAGTCGGCCTCGCCCGCGGCCTCGACCATGGCCTTGGTCCCGGCAAGCACGAACCCGTCGCCGCTCGGCCGGGCCACCAGCTCGATGTCGCTCGGCCGCCAGCCGCGCCCGGGCTCGTGGAAGCACCAGGTGGCCACGACGTCGCCGCTCACGATGCCGGGCAGCACCTCGGCCTGTTGCTGTGGCGTCCCCGAGGCGGCGAGCGCGGCGGCCACGATGTTGGTGGGATGCAGCGGCCCCGGCGACACGAGGCGCCCGAACTCCTCGGCGACGATCGCCAGGTCGGCGACGCCCCCGCCGGACAGCGTGCCGCCGCCGTGGTCCTCGGGCACCAGGAACGCGGTCCAGCCCAGCTCCGCGCCGCGTCGCCACCACCCTCGGTCGAACCCCGCAGCCCCGTCGGCCAGCTCGCGGACCTTGGTGAGCGGCGCCTGCCCCTCCAGGAACCGCCTGGTGGTCTCCTGGAAGAAGCTCTGCTCCGGGCTCAGCGTCAGGTTCAAGGTCTCGCCCCTCCGTGTGGCGCCAGGGTCTCGATCACGCCAGCGCCGAAGGCGGCCAGCGTCTCCGGGTCGGCGAAGTCCGAGAACCAGGTGTAGAAGCGTTCGACGCCACGATCATGCAGCGCCGTGAAGTGATCGACCAGTTGGGCGGCGTCGCCGATGATCAGCCCGCCGCCGTAGACGCCGAAGCGCCGCTGCGCGAGCTCGGTCACCCGGGCGCGGCCGGCCTCGTCGGCCACGAACGCCACGAGCTGCTGGATCGACACGCGTGCGTCCCCCGCCGCCGGGCGGAGCTCCTCCAGCCGCTCGAGGGCGTAGATCGGCAGGTTCCACCAGTCCGCGTAGCGGGCCACCAGCGCCAGCGTCCGGCGGCCCGCGCCACCGATGAGGAGCGGGATCTTGCGCAGCGGCGCCGGTTGCTGGCGGCCGCCCTTGACGCGGTGGAACTCGCCCTCGAAGTCGACCGACTCGCCGCTCCACAGCGCGGTCATGACCTCCAGGCTCTCCGCCAGCCGGCGCACCCGGGCGCTGGGGGCGGTGTCGCCGACCCCGAACGCGTCGAGCTCGTCGGGCACCGAGCCCCAGCCGATGCCGAGCTCGAAGCGCCCGCCGGAGGCGTGGTCGATCGTCACCGCCTGCTTTGCGAGCACCGCCGGGTGGCGAAGCGAATCGCACAGCACGAGGTGCCCGACGCGCAGCGTCTCGGTGTGCGCGGCCAGCCAGGCGGCGGTGATCATCGCCTCGTGCATCGGTTGATCCTCGGCCATCGGCGGCGCCAGGTGGTCCATGAGGGCGATGCCGCCGAACCCGGCCGCCTCGGCCGCCCGGGCCTTGTCGACCAGCACGTCCAGGCCCATCCGCATCTGGGGGAGGAAGACGTGGAACTCCGGGCGGTCCCCCCTCACCAGGGCAGCTCCTCGGCCAGGGCCGGCCAGTCGGGCGTGCGCTTCTCGCGGAACGCGGCGACGCCCTCCCGGACGTCGGGCCTGCCGGCGAGCCACCGGAACGCCTCCAGCTCCTCCTTGCGAGCGGCCATCCGGTCGCACCCGTCGAGCTGGCGATAGAAGAGGCGCTTGGTCAGCGCCACCGCGGTCGGCGACGTGTTGGCGGCGATGTCGACGGCGAGGTCCAGCGTGGTGTCGACCACGTCCCCCACCGGAACCGCCCGGCCGACGACACCCAACTGCGCCGCTTCCTCGCCGGTGAAGAGGCGGCCGGTCAGCAGCAGCTCGAGCGCACGCGACGCCCCGATCAGCCTCGCAAGCAGCCACAGCGAGTTGCCCTCGGGCAGCAGGCCGCGGCGCGTGAACACCAGGCCCAGCTGGGCGTCCTCCGCCGCGACCCGGATGTCCCACATGAGGGGGTAGGTCAGGCCCATGCCCACGGCGGCGCCATTGATGGCGGCCAGGATGGGCGTCCGCATCTCCCAGGGCCGGATGTCGAGCGCCGAGGGTCGCACCGCCCCATCGTCGACGCCCGCATCGGCCCTCCGCCCCCCGAAGCCGTCCTCGAGGTCGGCACCGGCGCAGAAGGCCCGGCCCGCGCCGGTGACGACCACGGCGCGCACCGAGTCGTCGGCCTCGAAGGCCCACAGGGCGTCGGACAGGTCGCCCCTCATCTGCCGGTCGATGGCGTTGAGCTTGGCCGGCCGGTTCAGCGTGACCAGGGCGACGCCACGGTCGACCTCGACCAGGAGGGTCTCGTAGGACGTGCGGGCCGCCGACATCACCCCCCTCTCACGCTGGTCCCGGTGTCAGTCGCATCGCCCTGTGTATCTGACAACCATGTCTCTCGAAGCTGGCGCCTGGATACTACAGATCTTGGACTGTGCCCAAGTTCTGGGATCGACGGCGCCGCCGGCCGCCCGCGTCGCGGTGCGCAGAACGGGCTGGTCAGGCCGCTGCCGAAGGCGCAAACTGGAGCCGGAGACCCCGAGCCCCAGGGAGCGTCTCATGTTTCGTTCCGGCCCTCGAGTCCCAGAGCTGATTCCCGAGCTGTCCCGAGGCAAGCACCGGTCGCCGCGCAAGGGCGCGTGCTTCATGGAGATGGCGTCGTACCTCGCCGGGGAAGCGTGGAGCGATCACCCGGCGTGCACGCACCCGCTGCTCGGCGCGCTCGCCCGCCTCGTCAACGACCACACCACCGATGCCGGCCGCCGCAACCTGATCGAGCTGGTGCCCTCGGTCATCGGGCTTACCAGCACCGACCCGCGCGTCGACGTGCGGATCGCATTGCGCGCCGCCACCATGGCGCTGCCGGTCGTCTCCGAGGAGCGCCAGCGGATCCTCGCCGTGGCCGTGCTCGCAGCCGAACGGGTGTCGTCCGAGCTCGACGGGCGACCGGCCGACGAGCTCGGCGAACGGAGCCTCAGGGCGCTGGCGCAGGCCCCTGACGCCGCGCGCTGGGCCGAGACCTTCAATCGCGACATGAGGACGACCGCCAAGGGGTTCCACCGCCATGGCGCGCCCAACACCGTCCGCCATGCAGTCGTGGGCATCGCCCACGCGTGCATCCCGGACCCCGACGAGATGCTGCGCGACCTGCTCGTGGGAGCGATCGAGGACTGTGCGCCCAGCCGCCCAGCGGACCGTCGGCGGCGCCCGTCGGCGCGGTCAGACCGGATCCCGGTCCCGGCGCACCAACCGGGGGTCCCGCCCGCCTGACGGTCAGCTGACCGTCAGCTGGCGAGGGGGGGCCTCGCCGGTGTAGTGGCGCTCGACGAAGCGGGGCCAGGGCACCATCGAGATGACGGCCAGCCCGGCGCCCGCGACCGCCACCGCCACGAGCCACCACCGCTCGGCGGCCAGCTGCTCGCCGACGAGGCGGGGTTCGACCGCCGCCACGCCCGCGGCCATCGCCGCGGAGATGGAGACGAACGCGGCCAGGCCCGGGGCGCCCGCGAGGCCCGCGACCACCAGCAGCAAGCCGACACCGGCCTCGATCGCCGCCAGCAGGGGTGTGTGGCGGATGCCCACTACGTCGTGGACGGGGCGGAACCACGTGTCGTCGACGCCCGTGCGGGCGAGCGCCACGCCGCCGAGGACC
>DATFVX010000038.1:0-25905 GCA_035259985.1 Acidimicrobiales bacterium
GGATGCTGACGACCGGCCCGTTCGACGCCGGGTTGCCGGCCAGCGGCACCGGGCGCAGTCCCGTACGCCGTGCCACTTCCGAGCAGAACCGCCCGACGATCGGTGCGACGTCTGCTCCCCCGTAGGCGACGGTCGTGCCCGACCGGAACGCGAACTCGCCCCCCGCGCGGTCGGAGCGGACCGGGACCGGTACCACCGGGTCGTTCATCGGGTCGCCTCTCGCTCAGCTCGGGGCAGTGCGGCGGCATTCATGTTGCCGCCTGGATCGCGGACGGACGTCAGATCCGTTGCGGCGGTCACGAGGGCGGGGTACCTTCCGCCATGGCGTGTCCCACGCCCAACCCCGGGTCCGGTGCTCACGCCACCGGGATGATCGGGGCAAAGGGGGCCCAGCCCTCGGGGCGCCTGGCAGTACCCCTTCGGGCCGTGCCCGAGGGAGCGTGAGTCTCTCGGCTGCGGCACGTACGAAGGAGACTGCAAATGACCAAGGAAGCCTCGTTCAAGCGACGCGTGCGCGACCGGATGTCCAAGACCGGGGAGAGCTACGCCGCGGCGCGCAGCCAGGTCTCCCAGAAGCGCGATCGCGTCCAGGCCGCCCGCACGAGGCTGGCGGCGACCGAGGAACGCCCCACCGACGACAAGGTCGCGGCGACGACCGGCCGGCGCTGGGCCGCGTGGTTCTCGCTCCTCGACCGCTGGAGCGCCCATGAGCGGACGCACGGCGAGACGGCCGCCTTCCTCGCGGAGGAGCACGACGTACCCGGCTGGTGGGCGCAAACGATCACCGTCTGGTACCAGCGCGCCCGGGGGATGCGGCTCAAGCATCAACAAGCCGACGGGTTCACGATCTACGCGTCGAGGACGGTCGCGGTACCTCTCGACGTCGTGTTCGACGCCTTCGTCGAGGACCGATCGCGCCGCAAGTGGCTCACGGACGGGACGATGTCGCTGAGGACGTCGCAACCGGGCCATACCGCCCGCTTCGACTGGGGCGACGGCTCGACCCGGGTGAGCGTCTCGTTCGAGGCCAAGGGCCCGGCCAAGGCGACGGTTGCCGTGGCCCACGAGCGGCTCCCGGATGCCGACGAGGCCGAGGCCGCGAAGGCCTCGTGGCGGGCCCGGCTGGCCCACCTCAAGTCGGCCCTCGAGGAAGCCCGATGACGGCACACGAGGCGGCCGGCTCCGACCCGCGCGTGCTCCTGAGCGGCCTCGCATTCGTCGAGTCGCCCCGATGGCACGGTGGCCGGCTGTGGTTCGCCCACTGGGGCACGGGCGAGATCGTGGCGCTCGATCGCGACGGCGCCAGCGAGGTCGTGGGGAACGGACCACCCGGGCTCGGATGGTCGATCGGATGGCTCCCGGACGACCGCCGCCTCGTGACGGGTGAGCGGCTCACGCGGGTGGAGCCCGACGGGTCGACGGTCCAGCACGCCGACCTGGGCGCGCTCGCCGACGACTGGAACGAGATCGTCGTGGACGGGCGCGGCAACGTCTACGTCAACGGGGGTTGTGACTTCGACCCCGGGGAGGGCGATCCGCCCGGGATCATCGCGCTGGTCCGGCCGGACGGATCGATCCGCCAGGTGGCCGACGCCATCGCGTTCCCGAACGGCATGGTCGTGACGCCGGACAACTCGACGTTGATCGTGGCCGAGTCCTTCGCCCGCAGGCTCACTGCGTTCGATATCGCCGCCGACGGAGGCCTGTCGAACCGCCGGGTGTGGGCGGAGCTCGACGGCTACCCCGACGGCATCTGCCTCGACGCCGACGGCGCCGTGTGGTGTGCCGCCATGCTGCGGTGCCTCCGGATCGCCGAGGGCGGTGAGGTGCTCGACGCGATCGAGCTCGACCGGAACCCGTTCGCATGCATGCTCGGTGGCCCGGACGGCCGGACGCTGTTCATGCTCGCCGCCGAGTGGCGCGGCGCCGACGACGTGGACGGCGCGGTCGCCGCCCGGACCGGTCAGGTGCTGGCGGTGCCGGCGCCTGCGCCGCACGCCGGGTGGCCATGACACCGGCGGCGGGCAGGCACACGAAGGGAGCAGAATGACGCCGTGGGCGCGCGGACCCAGTACCTGGACGTCGACGGTGACGCGGTCGCGTACCAGGTCTTCGGCCAGGGTCCCGACCTCACGTTTGTCCTCGGGCTGAGCTCACACGTCGACCTGCGCTGGAGCGTCGGGTCGGTGCGACGCAACCTCGAGGCGCTGGGCTCGTTCGCGAGAGTGATCTCGTTCGATCGACGGGGGACCGGCGCGTCCGAAAGGCTCAGCACCGACCGCCTGCCGACCTGGGAGGACTGGGCGGACGACCTACGCCATGTCCTCGACTCGGTGGGGTCGACCCGCACCTGGCTGCTGGCTGCCCTTGACGGCGGGCCGTACGCGTTGATCTTCGCAGCTGCGCATCCCGACCGGGTGCACGGGCTCATCCTCGCCAACACGGGGGCGAAGTACCGCGGCGACCCGACTTTCGCCCAGGGAGTCCCGGCCGCCAACGCCGAGGCCGTCCTCGAAGCCATCGAGCACGGCTGGGGAACGGACGCGTTCGCAGCGCTGACCGCGTCCGATGATCCGTCGGAGCATGCCGCCCTGGCGGTGCTCCAACGCGCGTCGGCCAGCCCCTCGCTCGCGGCGGCACAGTTCCGGATGGTGCTCGAGGCGGATTTCCGGGACGTCGCAGCCGCCGTCCGGGTCCCGACGGTCGTCTTCCATCGCGTCGATCACCCCTTCGTTCCCGTCACGCTGGGCCGCGACCTAGCCCGCCGGATCGCCGGCGCCGAGTTCGTCGAGCTGCCCGGTGGCAGGGGGCTGCTCGACGGGCCTGATCGAACGGGGGTCGTCGCCCGCATCGCCGAGCTGGTGACCGGGATGCCCGCTCCCCCCACAGACGACCGTCGACTCGCTGCGGTGCTGTTCACCGACATCGTTGCCTCCACGGAGCAGGTGCACGCGATCGGTGACGGCGGCTGGCGCGGCGTGCTCGACGAGCACGATTCCCTGTGCGCCAGGCATGTCGACGCCCACCGTGGTCGGGTCGTGAGGTACACCGGCGACGGCATGCTTGCAGTCTTCGACCGGCCGAGTCAGGCCGTGCTGTCGGCGCTGGAGCTGAGCGACGCGCTGGCCGCGGCGGGCACGGTCATCCGCGCCGGGGTTCATGTCGGCGAGATCGAGATCCGCGGCGACGACATCGCCGGCATCTCCGTGCACATCGCCCAGCGAATCCAGGACGCGGCGCCGCCGCGTGAGGTCTTCGTGTCGCGGACCGTGGTGGACCTGACCGCCGGCGCCGGCATCACCAGTGCCGAACGGGGCGTCCACGTCTTGAAGGGCGTTCCCGGCGAGTGGCCGCTGTTCGCGGCGACCCGCTGATCGTGCTGGTCGCCGGCCGGCCGTTTCAGGCGGTGACCGCGCCGGCAAGTTCCCTGAGCACCCCGAAGAAGCGCTCGGCCGTGTCGCTCCAGGTCGGCAGGCGCTGACCCCGCTGCCGGGCCGCCGCCGCCAGCCGCTCCCGGTGGCCGGGGTCCTCGGCCAGGCGCCCAAGGGCCGCCGACAGGCCGGCGATGTCGCCCGGCTCGAGGACCCGCCCCTCACGGCCGTCCCGCGCCAGATGGGCCAGGTTGCCGGCCCGCCAGCCGGCGACCGGGAGGCCGGCCGCCATGGCCTCGCCGTAGACCGTGCCGTAGGGCTCCCGGTAGCTGGGCAGCACGAACACGTCCGCCGACCCATAGAGCCTCGCCACCTCACCACGGGTCACCGGCCCGTGCACGACCACCCGGCCGGCCAGGTCCGGGCGGGCCAGTCGGGCACGGACGCGGGCCGCGTACCTGCGGTCCACGTCCGTGCGGCCGACCAGGTGGAGCGTGGCCAGCCCCGGGGACAGGCGCCCGAACGCCTCGAGCAGGTCGAGCGTCCCCTTGCGCGCAACCCAGTTGCCGACGCTCAGCAGGGCCGCCCGCCGGCCCTGCCGGAGGTCGATCGGCGGCCCGCTCGGTGCCGGGGCCACGTCCCGGCCCGGTGCGACGACCACGCTGGGGACCGCCGGTACGTCCCCCCCGAGCGTCTCGCTGGCCAGCACGAGGAGGTCACAGCGTCGGTACAGCGCCCGGTCGAGGGCGGCCTGAGCGCGGCGCCGCGGCCACCCGTGGTCGATGCCGCCCGGGGGCTGGTGGAGGATCGCAGCCAGCGGCTGAGCCCCATCCGCCACGGCCCGCGGGCGCCGGAACAGGCGCCAGGGGGCGGCGAAAGCGGCCGCGATGCTGTCGACCACCACGACATCGGCCCGGGCGGTCCGCCGAAACACGCGCCCGGCAAGGGCGGCCGGGAGGGGGAACGGGAGGGCGGGAACCGCGACGAGGTCCAGGTGGGCGTCGTGATCCGGCGCGAGCTCGGCCATGCGGCGGTGGTACAGGTACCCGCCGGTCAGCTGTTCCGGCGACCCGAGCGTTACCAGGGAGACGGCAAACATGTCGGCCGCCGGGTGCGAACTGGTCAGCCGACGGCGGCGGCGTACGCGCCGAACGCGACCGGCGACTCCCACACCCGCACCGTCAGGTCCTCGCCGCCACCGGCACGGACGGCGTCGGCCAGCGCCCCGTGTGCCCATCGCGCGAAGACCTCCACGGTGACCGCCTCGACGTCGGCGGGCCGGATCACGTCGAGGTTGGCGTCGCGGACGGTGTCGCCCACGCGCCGGAGCGCACCGTCGAGGATGTCGAGGTCGCACACCATTCCCCGCTCGTCCAGGTCGGCACGACCGACGAGCACCTCGACCTTGTAGTCGTGGGAATGGAGCTCCCCCTCCGGGCCCTCGACGCCGGGCATGACGTGGAACGCCCGCACCTCGATCGCAGTCCCCACCTGATACATCGGCATCACGTGTAGCACAGCGCGGCGTGCACCATGCCGGGGTCGCCCCGGTCGACGGCCGCGAACGCGTCGCCCGCGCGCTCGAAGGGGAACGAGTGGGTGGCCAGGGGGGCGAGGGGGAGCTCGCCCAGGAGCTCGCGTGCGACGGCCCGGCGACGGTCGCGGGACCAGGTCGCGGCGAGGGCGGCTGGGATGCTCGAGACCTGGGTGCTGCGGATGTGCAGGCGCCGGCGGTGGAACTCGGCACCGAGGGGCAGCCGGACGTCCTTCGTGCCGTACCACGAGACGACGAGGGCCTCGCCCTCGTGCGCCAGGAGCCCGAGCGCAGCACCCAGCGCCTCGGGCCGGCCGCTCGCCTCGACCACGAGCGGGAGCCCCGTCGGTGCGTCGGCGGCGATGGCGTCGGCGGCGTCGTCCGGTGCCACCGACGGCAGCCCGACCGCCCCGGCGATGGCCCGCCGCTCGCGGATCGGCTCGATGCCGAGCACCCGAGCGCCGGCACGCCGCAGCATGAGGCCCGACAGGATGCCGACCGCGCCGAGCCCGATCACGCCGACCGGGCGCTCGAGCACCGGGCCGGCGTCGAGGGCGACCTGCAGGGCCGTCTCGACGAGCGGAAGCAAGGTCGCGAGCCTGGGCTCGACGTCGTCGAGGGCAACCATGTCGGCGGCGGGGACGACGAAGGCGTCCTGGTGGGGGTGGAACGCGAACACGAGCTGACCCTCGGGAACCCCGCCTCCGGGGCGCTCTGCACGACCCACGCAGCTGTACCCGTAGCGGAACGGGAAGGTGAACGTGCCACCGAGGGCGCCGATCGTCTCGTCGAGTGGCAGCGCGGGGTCGACTTCGCCACGGTAGGCGAGCATCTCGGTGCCGGCGCTGATCCCCGACCACAGCGTGCGGACCAGGACCTCGCCGTCACCCGGTGGCCGCAGGTCCGCCGGCACGACCGCGATCCGCCGCGGCGCCTCGAACACGACGGCACGCGCCGCCCGGTCACCGACCTCGTCGTCCGGAGCCACGCCCCCTATCCTGCTGCGGGTGCCGCGCGATGCGGGAAACGTCGGTGCTGACCCGCCGCGCAGGCTGGTCAGCGTGCCGCTACCCACGGCGGCCGGCATCTTCCAGGCGTTGGCCTTCGAGTGTGCGTCGGGGTCGGTGTACCTGGCACTGGTGAAGGGCGACCTCGACGGTGGCGAGGACGTCGTGACCAGGGTGCACTCCGAGTGCCTGACCGGCGACGCCCTCGGTTCGCTGCGCTGCGACTGCGGCGTCCAGCTCCAGCTCGGCCTGCGTGCCATCGGCGCTGCCGGGCGCGGCGTCCTCGTCTACGCCACCGGCCATGAGGGCCGGGGGATCGGGCTCGTGAACAAGCTGCTGTCGTACGCCGAGCAGGACCGCGGCGCCGACACTCTCGACGCCAACCTCGCGCTCGGCCTGGCGGTCGACGCCCGCGAGTACACCGACGCCGCGGCCGTGCTGCAGGCCCTCGGCGTCCGATCCGTGCGCCTGCTCACGAACAATCCCCGGAAGGTGGACGGGCTCCGGGGCTCCGGCATCGACGTGGTGGCGGTCGAGCCGTTGGCAACCGCGCCGCACAGCCGCAACCTCGGGTACCTGCGGACGAAGGAACGTCGCCTCGGGCACGTGCGGCCCACGGGCGAGGCGGTGGGGGAGGAGCCCCTCGACGTGGCGCCGGCGCTCGACATCAGCGATCTCATCGGTCCCGTCGCCGCGCCGCCCGAGCGGCCGTTCGTCGTCCTCAAGTTCGCCCAGACGCTCGACGGGCGGATCGCGACGGCGACGGGTGACGCCCGCTGGATCAGCGGCGAGCCGGAGCGCCGGGCGTCGCACGCCCTGCGCGCCGCGTGCGACGCCGTGCTCGTCGGCGTCGGCACCGTGCTGCAGGACGACCCCCAGCTCACCGTGCGCATGGTTCCCGGCGCATCGCCCTTGCGGGTCGTGCTCGATTCGACGCTACGCGTCCCGGATCGGGCCAAGATCCTGGACCCGGACGCCGCCACGACGATCCTGACGACCGACCGGTCCGACCCCGAGCGTCGGCGGACGCTCGCGGCCCGGCACCTCGGCGTGCAGGTGCTGCCCTCGGGCGCCGACGGTGTCGACGTGGGCCCCGCGCTCGGCGCGCTCCGCGGCGCCGGGGTCGAGACGCTCCTCGTCGAGGGCGGGGCGCGCGTGATCACCTCGCTGCTCCGCGCCGGCGTCGTCGACCGCCTGATCGTGGCCGTGGCCCCGACGATCATCGGGCAGGGGACCGAGGCCGTCGGCCCCCTGGGGGTCACCGCCGTCGCGGACGGCATCCGGCTCGTCAACCGGTCGATGCACGTCGTCGGCGACGATGTCCTGCTCGCCGGTGACCTCGCGGCGCCGGCCGAGATGGCCCGGCAGGACGGCCCGGATCAGCTCGCCTTCATCCGCACGCAGCAGTAGCCCGGCCGGGGTGCGAGGCGCGCCTCGAGTGCGTCGGCAGCGTCGGCACCGTCGATGACCCCGGACAGCAGCTCGAGGTTCATGCCACACACCAGGTCGCGGTGCTGCTCGGCGAGCACGTGGAACGGGCAGTTCGTGAGCACGACCTCGCCGTCGGTCACGTGGGGTTCGTAGCCGTGGCGCTCCAGCGCCTCGACCACGGCGGCGCGGCGCTCGGTGCGCTCGGCGGCCCGGCCTGCGCCGACGCCGGCGGCTTCGCCGATGCGGCGGCCCGCCTCGGCGGACGCCCGGCGCAGGGCCCCGTCGACCGGCACGCCCTCGTGGGACGATCGCTCGACCGCCTCTGCGAGCAGCCCGCCGGCGAGGTCGTAGCGCCGCTCGGGCAGTGACACGCCGATCTCGGTCGCCGAGCGGCGGTAGACCTTGGCCGTCCGGCCTGCGCCCGGCCCGGATCGGCCGGTGAGCCGCTCGTAGCGCACGTCGACAAGGCCGACGTCGACGAGCTTGTCGAGGTGGAAGGCCGCGACCGACCGGGCGAGGCCCAGCGCCTGGGCGGCCGCGTCGCGGCTCACCTCGTCACGCTCCGTCAACAGCCGGTACACGGACTGCGTCACGGGGTGGTCCAGCGCTGCGATGCCCCGGACCCGGTCGACGAATGGCGCCTCTTCCATGGCCAGATTCTAAAACAAGATTAGCTTGACGAAACAACGGGAAGTTTTCTATGGTCAAAGAAAACCTCACTTAGAAGGGGGTCCGTGGTGACCGCGACCAACGTTTCCCACGCCGCCGCCCCGCCGGCGACGACCAGCCAGCAACTCTCGAACCCTGCGTACCAGGCCTTCCTGCTCCTGCGCACCGGGTTCACCGTCGCCCCGATCCTGTTCGGGCTCGACAAGTTCTTCGACTGGATGGTCGACTGGCGGATCTACCTCGCCCCGGAGATCAACGACCTGATCCCGGGCAACGCCCATCAGGCCATGCTGATGGTCGGGGTCGTCGAGATCCTCGCCGGCGTCGTCGTGGCGCTCCGCCCCAAGTTCGGCGGCTACCTCGTCGCCGCCTGGCTCGCAGGGATCATCGTCAACCTCCTGCTCCAGGCCGACTTCTACGACGTCGCCCTGCGTGACTTCGGCCTGCTGATCGGCGCAGTGGCCCTCGCGCGGCTCGCGACCGCGTTCGAGCGTCCCCGGCTGGCGGCATCGGCCCGATGAACCAGCGAACGCTCGCCATCGTCGGCGCCAGCCTGGCTGGTGCCAAGGCCGCAGAGGCCGCGCGCGAGTCGGGCTACGACGGACGCATCGTGCTCATCGGGGACGAGGCCGGTCCTCCCTACGAGCGGCCGCCGCTGTCCAAGGCGGTGCTGCGCGGGGAGGCCGACCCGGCCTCCACCAGGGTCCACGCCGACCGCTTCTACGAGGACCACGACATCGACCTCGTGACCGACCGCGTCGCCGCGATCGACACGGCCACCCGTCGCGTCGAGCTGTCCGATGGCGACACGGTGGCGTTCGACGCCGCGGTCGTGGCCACCGGCGCCGAGCCTCGCCGCCTGGCCGTGCCGGGGGCGGACCTACGCGGGGTCCGCCACCTGCGAACGGTCGACGACTCCGTTCGCCTGGGCGAGGCCATTCGCGCCTCGTCCCGCGTCGCCGTGATCGGTGCCGGGTGGATCGGGTCCGAGGTCGCAGCGTCGGCCCGGGAGATGGGCGCCGACGTGGTGCTGATCGCCCCGTCGCCCGTCCCGCTCGGGCACGTCCTCGGCGACGAGATCGGCGAGGTGTTCCGGCGGCTGCACGCCGACCACGGCGTGCGGCTGCGGCTCGGCGCCGGGGTGGGCGCGCTGTGCGGCGCCGGGGCGGTCGAGGAGGTCGTCCTCACCGACGGCACCACGGAGCCGGCCGACCTGGTGGTCGCCGGCGTCGGTGTGACGCCGCGAACCGCCATCGCCGCCGGTTCCGGCCTGGCCGTCGACAACGGGATCGTCGCCGACCAGTACCTCGAGACCAACGTGCCGGCCGTGTACGCCGCCGGCGACGTCGCCAACGCCTGGCATCCGCACTACGGACGGCACCTGCGCGTCGAGCACTGGGCCAACGCTCTCAACCAGGGGACGACGGCCGGGCGGAACGTGGCCGGCTGGCGCGAGGTCTACGACCGGCTGCCGTACTTCTTCTCCGACCAGTACGACCTGGGCATGGAGTACGTGGGCTTCGGCTCCCCGAGCGACGACCTCGTCGTTCGCGGCGACCTGGACGCGCGCGAGTTCATCGCCTTCTGGCATCGCGACGGCGCGGTCACTGCGGCGATGAACGTCAACGTGTGGGACGTGGTCGAGCACCTGAAGGCGATCGTTGCGGCCGAGCGGCGCGTGGAGCCAGACCGGCTCGCCGATCCGGGCATCCCCCTGGGCGAGGTCGTCGGCGCCACCAGCCGGTAGGCGCCGGCGGCTCCCGGCGATCTGCCGCCCCGGAGCACCCCGTGGGGTACAACGGCGCCATGGATCCTCGCAACATCGGCGAGCGCCTCGAGGACAATGCCGCCCTGGACCGCGTCGCCGATCCGGCGCACCGGACCGTCACCGCCCTCCTGTCCAGCGCACCCCTCAAGGACGTGCTGCACGGCGTGTGGCTGGGGCACCCGCTGCATCCCGTCCTCACGGACCTGCCCATCGGGTTCTGGACCAGCGCGATCGTGCTCGACCTGGTGGGCGGGAGGGCGGCCCGACCGGCCGCCGACGTGCTGGTCGGGGCCGGTGTCGCCGCCGCCCTGCCGACGGCGGCCGCGGGGTTCGCCGACTGGTCCGAGCTGGGCCGGCCCGAGCGCCGCGCGGGCCTCGTGCACGCCGCCGCCAACGTGACGGCGACCGCCCTCTACGGCCTGTCCTTCCTCGCCCGCCGCCGTGGGCACCGGGCCAGCGGCGTGACGCTCGGCCTCGCCGGCGCCACCGCGGTCACCGCCGGGGCGTTCCTGGGCGGGCACCTGTCGTTCCGGCGTGGCGCCGGTGTGAGCCGGGCGGTGCACGCACCGGCGGCCGATGAATGGACCGAGATCCAGGTCGAGGGGACGGTCGGCCGCGAGGAGCCGACCCTGGCGCAGCTCGGCGGCGAACCACTCGCCGCCGCCGAGGTGGCGGGTGGACCGGCCGCGCTGTTCGACACGTGCAGCCACCTCGGCGGCCCACTCCACGAGGGCACCCTGGTCGACGGCTGCGTCCGCTGCCCGTGGCACGGCAGCACGTTCCGCATGGTCGACGGCTCGGTCGTGCGCGGGCCCGCCACCGCTCCCCAGCCCGCCTACGAGCTACGGATCGACGGCGAGCGCATGCTGGCGAGGCGACGCCCCCCGGCGTGAGGAGCCGCTCGCCGGGGTGTCACGATTGCGGGGCGATGCGGGAGGTGTCGGCATGACGTACTCGATCGTCGCTCGGGACGAGTCGACCGGCCAGCTGGGCGTGGGGGTGCAGACGTGCTTCCTGGCCGTCGGCTCGATCGCGCCGTGGGCCCGGCCGGGCGTGGGCGCAGTGGCGACCCAGGCCTTCGCGGAGCTGGCGTACGGCCCCCGCTGCCTCGACGCGCTCGGCGCCGGAAGGCCCGCCGGCGAAGCGCTGGCCGAGGCGCGGGCGGCCGACCCGATGGCCGAGCTGCGGCAGGTGGGCGTGGTGGCGGCGGGCGGCGACGTCGCAGCCGTGACCGGTGAGCGGTGCGTCGACCATGCCGGCCACGTGATCGGCGACGGCTTCACGACGCAGGCCAACATGGTCGGCAGCCCCGAGGTGTGGGGCGCGATGGCCGCTGCGTTCGAGGCCTCGACGGGGGCGCTGGCCCGGAGGCTCCTGGCCGCGCTCGAGGCCGGCGAGGCGGCCGGCGGCGACGCGCGCGGCAGGATGTCCGCGGCGCTGCTGGTGGTCGAGGGCACGCCGCCGGACCGGCCGGGCCGCGGCACCGTGGTCGACCTGCGCGTCGATCGCAGCGAGGACCCGCTCGGTGACCTGGTGCGCCTGCTCGACGCCGCCGACGCCTTCGGGCACTACGACCGGGCAACGGATGCGCTGTTCGGGGGCGACGCCGCGTCGGCACTCGACAGCGTCGATCGTGCCCTGGAGGCCCTGCCCGGTGAGGAGAACTTCCGGCTGGTGCGTGCGGGCGCGCTGCTGGCCTCGGGAGCGACGGACGCGGGCCTGGCCGAGCTGCGCGCGCTGGTCTCCGACCGCCCGACGTGGGAGATCATCGTGCGCGGCCTCGCCGACTGGGGCGTCGTGACTCTGCCCGAGGGCATGTCGTTCGACGCCGTGTTTGCCTGAACCACGCCGGGTCGGCGGTTCGGCCCAAACGACAGACCCGCCGCCCGAGGTGCGGGCGGCGGGTCGTTCGCCGACGGTCGTCAGTCGTCAGGCGTCGTCGTTGTTGTCGTCGAGCTGCGCCCGGATCTCGCCCGTCGGGCGGCCGACGCTGTGGACGTTGACGTAGGTCGCCCCGGCCCGGATGGCGCGGACGAACTCGTTGAACTCGCCGGCGGCAAGGCCCTGCCCCGCCGCTCCGGCTCCTACGTCCGCCGGCGTGATGGTGCCGGTGATGGTCCCCCCGGCCGCCGGGCACGCCTGCGTGCCGGCCGGGCCGTTGCCGAGGTTGGTGCACAGGAACACGACGATGGGCCCGTTGTTCGTCTTGTTCTCGAAGTGGATGTGGGCCTGTGTGGCGTTCGACTCCAGGCCGCTGAAGGTCAGCTCGTATTGGATCTCGTCGCTCGAGTGCGAGATGGTTGCCCTGAACTCACCCACGCCCGGCGTCGAGAGCGCGGGTACCTCCTCGTAGCCGGTGAGCGTCTCGTGCTCGCTGCCTCCATCGGAGGCCATTGCGACCGTCCCCAGTCCCAGCACACCGGCGGTAGCGACGGCGAGCGCAATCTTGATGCGGGCTCTCTTCACTGCCCTTCCTCCTCCTGTCGCGGGGGCCAGGGCGCCAGCGGTCGCGCCGGCGCACCGGCCGGTTCTATCTAGGTGTCGTACCCGCTGGCCCGCGTTCCGGTTTTTCTTCGGGAGAGCCGGCCGGGTCAGGGCCGGTGGCCGATCACCATCACGGCCGGGGGGTCGAACCGCATCGTCCGAACCTCGACCGCCGCCAGGCCGGCATCGGCGAACTGCTTCTGCAGCCGCTCACTCGCCTCGTCGCCGGTGGTCGACGCGCCGGGCGGCCGCATGTACACCAGGGCGAGGCGGCCGCCCGGCCGGAGGCGTGTGGCGAGGTCACTGACGGTGGCGGTCTGATCGGACCAGAACTGCCACACGTTGATGCCGAAGATCAGGTCGAGGTCACGCAGGTCGGCGTCGAGCCGCTGCGCGTCGCCGACGCGCAGCTCGAGGCGGCCCTCGCGGATCGCGGCGGCGTTGCGGCGCGCGGCCTGGCGGAGCATCACGCTGGACAGGTCGACGCCCGTGACCCGCCCGCGGCGGACGCGGCGGCAGGCCTCGGCGAGCGACAGCCCCGGGCCGTAGCCGACCTCGAGCACGCGATCGTCCGGGTGGGGGCCGAGCTCGGCGACGGCCCACCTGCCGCGCTCCCGGTTGCCGGGCTTGCGGGCCATGATCCGACCCGCAAGGCGGCCCCAGGGGCCGCGCGGGTGGGCGAAGTTCTCGAACAGCTTCTGGCGGATCATGGCTCCTCGACCTTGTCGATGACGGCGTCGGTCACGTCGTCGATGCGGAGGCGGACGGCGCGGAGGGTCTCGGTCGCGGACCGCAGGGCGGCCGAGTCCAGGCCGGCGAACGTTTCGCCCAGCAGGGCGCGCTCCGCGTCGCGGATGCCGGCGATGGTGGCTTCGCCGCCCACGGTGAGGGCGACGAGGCAGGAACGGCGGTGCGCCGGGTTGTCGCGCAGCTCGACCAGGCCCTCGTCGAGCAGCTCGTTGACGATCGTCTGGATGTGCTGCCGCGACACCCCGCGGGACCGGGCGATGCGAGGCACCGGCGTGGGCCCGCGGGCCTGCAGGAACTCCAGGACCGCACGCATGGGTGCGGTCACCTTGAGGGCACCGTGCAGGGCCCCGGCGAGGCGCACCAGGGCGTGGTAGTGGAGCCGCACCTCGTCGGCGAGGGATTCGACGTCCGCCAACACGACAACCAACTTGTCATAATGACAGCTTGCTTGTCAATAGGGCACGGTGGAAGCCTGTCGGGCCATGAGCAGCGGGCGCGCCATCAGGCAGGAGGACGAGGGGGCCGTCCGGCGGGTCGTGCTCTGCCGGCCGGAGGCTTACAACACGATCACACCCGCGCTGCGCGACGAGCTCGGCGCTGCCCTCGATGCCGCGGACCGCGACCACGAGGTGAGGGTGGTGCTGCTCAGCGCCGAGGGGCCCGCCTTCTGCGCCGGATTCGGACTCGACTGGTCCACGGCGCCAGCGGCCACGGGCGATGGCGGCGAGCGTGTCTGGGACACGGTTGCCGACGTGCGGATGGTCGGCCGCTTCGGCAACACCTTCGCCAAGCTCCACGAGATCTCCAAGCCCACCGTCGCGGCCGTGCAGGGCTGGTGCGTGGCGGGCGGGACCGACATGGTCCTCAACGCCGACCTGATCGTGGCCGGCGAGTCCGCCCGCTTCGGCTACCCGCCCGCCCGGGTGTGGGGTGTCCCCGAGGCGCCGTGGCTCTGGGTCGCCCGGCTCGGGCTCGAGCGCGCCCGGCGGTACCTGTTCACCGGCGACGAGTTGACGGCGACCGAGGCCGCGGAGGCGGGGATGATCCTCGAGTGCGTGCCCGACGATCAGCTCCACACCCGCTCGACCGATCTGGCGCAGCGCATCGCCCGGCTGCCGCTCAACCAGCTGCAGATGATCAAGTGGATGCTCAACGACGTCGCCCGCCACCAGTACGAGCCGGACACCAGCCGCCTGCTCGGCTTCATCTTCGACGGGGTGGCCCGCCACACCCAGGAGGGGCTCGACTTCGTGGCCCTGGCGCAGCAGGTGGGCTGGCGGCAGGCGGTGCGCGACCGTGACCGTCCGTTCGGCGATTACGGCGAGGGACCAAGCACCGCGCCGCCCTCAGGTGATTGAGTGGACGAGCGCTACGAGCCGCGGACGATCGACGTCGACCGCAACGAGGCCGTGACGATCTCGTTCCACGACGGGCACGTCGCCCGCTTCGACCTCCTGACCCTGCGCCGCAACTGTCCGTGCGCCACGTGCCGGGGCCTGCGCGACCGGGGCGAGGAGCCGTGGCCCCGGCCGGGCAGCCCGATCCCGCTGGCGGTCGACGACGCGAACCTCCACGGAGCGTGGGGCCTGGTCGTGACCTGGAACGACGGCCATGCCACCGGCATCTTCCCGTTCGAGACGCTGCGCCGCTGGAGCGAGGGCGAGGGACGACCCTTCGGTCCCGACTCCGGCCTGGGCGGCTAGCTATCCAGGGGACCTAGCAGACCTCGACCAGCCGCGGGTAGGGATCGATGGCGGCGCCACCCCCGGGGTGGAACTCGAAGTGCAGGTGCGGGGCGCTGGCCGAGGCGTTGCCGCTGCTGCCCACGTAGCCGATGACCGTGCCCCGCTCGACGTGCCCGGCCCCCACGTTCTCGTAGGACGACAGGTGCGTGCCGTAGTACTCGTTCCCGTCGTCGCCGTAGACCCACCAGCTCAGGCCGCCGAGGCTGCTGCCCCGGTGCTCGACCCGACCGCTCACCGGCGCGACGGTGGGCGTCCCCGCCGATGCCATCATGTCCGTGCCCTTGTGGGTGCGGCCGCCCGAGCGGGGGGCGCCCCACGAATCGGTGAAGCTCACCGGTCCCTGCACCGGGCACTTCCAGATCCCCAGCAGGGCCTTGCGCCTCTCCTCGGCGGCGATCGCCTCGAGGGCGGCCTCGTATGCGGCGGCGGCCTCGGCCGCTTCGAGCCGGGGCCCCAGCTCGGCCTGGAGCCGCTCGAGCTGCTCGGCCCGGGCGGGGTCGCTCGCCCGCAACGCCTCCAGCGCGGCGTCGTCCACGGCGAGCCCCTTCTTCAGCGCGCTCACGAACTGGGTCTGGCGGCTGACCGCGGACTTCACGTCGCCGAGCGCGGCCTCGGCCTCGGCCTGCGCCGCCTCGGCCTCGGCGACCGCCTTCTCCTGTGCCGCCTCCCGCTCCCGGAGCTCGCCGCGGAGCTCGTCGAGCTCGGTCAGGTCGGCGGCGATGGCGTCGTTGTGGATGTCGAGCACCGCCTGGCGGACGGACATCTCGTCCGACGAGTCGGCCGTCAGCACCTCGAGGGCGGCCAGTGATGGCGGGTCGATGAAGGCGCCGATCGTGACGTGGTCCATCTGGAGGGTCAGATCGTCGATGCGGCGCTGCGTCTCCACCACCGCCGCATCCCGGGCCCCGAGCTGCTTGACGGCGGCGGCGACCTCGGTCTCGGCGGCCTCCAACTGCGAGAGCTGTTGCTCGACGTTCGCCTCCATCCGATCGAGCGCCGCGCCCGCCGAGGCCGCGTCCCCGCTCGCGAGGCTGGTCTCGGCGCTCACCAGCGCCCGGCTGGCAATCCCGGCCACGCCGCGGGTGTCGTCGTCGCCGGGGTCCTCCTGGACCGGGGCGGCGGGGGACCGGGGCGCGGCGTCCGCGACCGCGGGGAGCGACACCAGACCCGCGACGACGCATGCGGTCGCCCAGCGCCGCCTGTGCCGACGGATCTCCCCAACCCCAGCACCCATCCTGGAATGAGACGGTAACAAATAGAGCCGGCCGGTATCAGTGGTTGGGGCAGGCGGCGGCGGCCAGCGGATACGGGTTGATCGGCTCCCCGCCCCCCGGGTGGAACTCGAAGTGCAGGTGTGGTGAGCCGTCCGGGGCGTTCCCGCTGGCGCCCACGTAGCCGATCACCGTCCCCGCCGCCACCCACCCAGCGCCCTGGTTGGCGTATCCCTGCAAGTGGGTCCCGTAGTACATGTGGCCGTTGTCGCCGTAGACGTACCAGCTGAGCCCGCCCAGGCTCGAGCTCCGGTGCTCGACCCGGCCGCTGACGGGTGCCACCGTGGGCGTGCCGTAGCTGGCCATCATGTCGACGCCCTTGTGGACCCGGCCGCCGGAGCGGGCTGCGCCCCACGTGTCGGTGAAGTGCACGGGGCCCTGGACCGGGCACACGATGCCGCCACCGGAGGTCAGCGGGCCGGCGGGGGAGCTGGGTTCCTGGGCGGCCTGCGCCTCTGCCGCCCGCCGAGCCTCCGCCTGGCGCTGCGCTTCCTGCAGCCGCGCCAGCGCCTCGGCGTACTCCTTGGCGGCCCGTAGCTGGTCGAGCTGGCCGCTGAGCTCGGTGTTGCGGGCCGCGAGCTGAGCGGCCAGGGCCGGATCGCTGGCCGCGAGGCGGGCGGCCTCCGCCGATTCGGCGTCGAGGCCCTGGGTGAGGGCCAGCACGAACTTGCCCTGCTTGCTCATGGCATCCTCGAGGTCGGCCAGGGCGGCCTCCGCATCGGCACGCGCCGCCTCGGCCTCCTCCCGGGCCTTCTCCTGCGCGGCCCGCTGCCGCTCGAGCTTGCTGCGGGCGCCGGCGAGCTGCTCCAGGACGTGCGCATTGGCGTCGGCCTGGAGGTCGAGCACCCCGTGCTTGATGGCGGCCTCGCCGGCGTCGGACGTGGCCAGCACGTCGAGCGCATCCTGCACGGGCGGGCTCACGAAGGCGTCGACCACCACCGCGTCGCTGCGCGCGGTCAGCTCCTCGATGCGGAACTGGCTCTCGTTGACGGCAGCGTCGGCGTCGGCGAGGGCGTCGACCGCCTGGGCCATGGCCTTCTCGGCGTCGCTGACCTTCTCGACGTTGTCGGCCACCGTGGCCCGGATCTCCTCGAGCTTGCCGGTCAGCGCCGACGTGTCGTCCGCCGCCACGAGCACCTCGGGACCAGCCAGTGCCTGCTCGCCCGCCGGCTCGCTCTCCACCGGACGCTCCTGGCCGGCGCGTGCCGGGCCGGCGCCGGCTGCCGAGGGCAGCGCCACGGCACCGGCGGCGCACGCGACGGCGGTCAAACAGGCGGCTCGGCGGCGCCAGGCCTGTTGGCCGATGTGGAGCATCCCTTCCCCCGGGTTGGCGAGCGAGCTCATCCCCAGCTGGGCGCAGCCGGGAGGGTGGATTTGACTCACAACCGTAACAAAGGTTCACCGCCGCTGTCATGGTCGGGCGCACCCCATGGTTAGCTGGTGAGCGACGACGCGCGTCGGAGGGCACCGTGGCCGGAGCACAGTTCGAGTTCGGGGGCATCAACCACCTTGCGCTGGTGTGCCGCGACATGGCCCGAACGGTGGAGTTCTACCGCGACGTGCTGGGCATGCCGCTGGTGAAGACCATCGAGCTGCCGGCCGGCATGGGCCAGCACTTCTTCTTCGACTGCGGGGGCGGCGACTGCCTGGCGTTCTTCTGGTTCCCGGATGCGCCGGAGCCTGTCCCGGGGGTGTCGGCACCCAAGGACCGGCCCGATCGGGCCGAGCTGACGAGTGCGATCGGATCGATGAACCACGTCGCCTTCACGGTTCCGGCCGAGAAGATCGACGAGTACCGCGACCGGCTGCGGGACGCCGGCATCGACTGCACCGAGGTCGCCAACCACGACGACAGCGAGGTGGGCATCAGCAAGCACGTGCACCCCGGCGTGTACGTCCGGTCGATCTACTTCCTCGACCCCGACGGCATCCTCCTCGAGTTCGCCGCCTGGATCCGGTCGTTCAGGCCCGAGGACGTCGCCCACGAGCCGGCCCGGGGCGCCGCCGCACCCACCCCCTGACCGCCCCTCCCGAGAAATTACCGAGTGGTAACTTCTCTGTCCGGGCGGGCTGACACACCGCTCACTGACAACGAGGGGGGACCATGACGGGACTTCGACGTGCCCTGGCGACCGCCGTCGCGGCGGCGTCGGTGCTGGCGGTCCTGGGCGCCGGCGGCGGGCCGGCCGCGCAAGCGGCACCGATGCGCGAGCCGGTGATCGTCGTCAACGGGCTGTTCGGCGTGGGCTTCGCGTACGACCCACTCGTGGCGCGGCTGCGGGCCGACGGCTATCGCGTCTGGGACTTCGAGCTACCGACGCTCGGCACCCAGGACATCCGGCGGTCGGCTCAGGCGCTCGACGCCTTCGCCGACGCCGTCCGCGCGCAGACCGGCGCCGCCAAGGTCGACCTGGTCGGCCATTCCGAGGGGGGCCTCGTGTCGCGGGCCTACGTCAAGTACTACGGCGGCGCAGGTGAGGTCGACAGCCTCGTCACGCTGGGCACGCCCAACTACGGCACGGTGGCGGCCAACATCGTGCGGGTGTTCACGCTCGGCACGTGCGTCGGCATCACGGCGTGCGAGCAGATGACGATCGGTTCGAGCTTCCTCGCGGGCCTCAACGCCGGCGACGACAGCATCGGCAACGTCGCCTACACCAACATCGCCACGGTCATGGACGAGCTGGTGCAGCCGTACACCAACAGCTTCCTGAACGCCGCCGACGGCAACATCACCAACCGGGCGCTGCAGTCTCAGTGCTTCCTCCGGGTCGTCGGCCACCTGGGGCTGATCGTCGACGGCGCCGTCTACAGCGGCGTCCGGGACGCGCTCGAGAAGCGGCCGATCACGTTCAACTGCTTCGCCCTCTAGCGCGTCCAGCGCGAGATTGGGTTGCCGCGCCGCGCCGGCACCGGCCGGGGATGCCGACCAGGCACAGCGCCACGTCGTCCCGGAGGGGCCGCCCGTTCCGTCGCTGCACCTCGTCGATCAGCGCGTCGAGGAGTTCGGCCCCGGCCAGCCCCCGGGCCCGCAGCAGGTCGAGCACCTCGAGCAGCGCATCCTCCCCCAGCCGCTCCGTGCGGTCGGCGTCCGCCCACCCCTCGACGATGCCGTCCGTGTACAGGAGCAACTCGGCGCCGGTGCCCAGGTCCACCTCGACCGGCGACCAGCGCGGCCGGGGCATGACGCCCACCAGGGGGCCGTGGACGCCGCCGCCAAGGGGGCGGCTGGGCGAGCCGAGCCGCACCGGCGCCGGATGGCCGGCGAGGACCAGGGTGCCCGCCTGCCGGTCCTCGCGCACGACCAGGATGGCAAGGCTCGCGAACGTGAAGTGCTCGCCCTCGGTCCGCAGGAACCTGTCCAGCACGCCGAGGATGGCGACCTGGTCGAGGCCGGCGAGGGCAAGGGCGCGCCACGCGCTGCGCAGGCGGGCCGCCAGCGCGGCGGCGTCGGGGCCGTGGCCGACGACGTCGCCCACCAGGACGGCGCACGTGCCGTCGTCGTTCTCGATCGCGTCGTAGAAGTCGCCGCCCAGCTGGGCCCCGCGGCGGCCGGCCTGGTACCGCACCACGACGCTGATGTCGCTCGACCGGATCACCGGGGTTGGTGTCAGGGCGCGCTCGAGGCGAGCGTTCTCCGCCCGCTGCCGATCGGCCCGCACGAGCTCGCGGCCGAGCTGCGCGGCCCGGTGTCGCTCGATCGCGTAGCGCACCGACCGTGACAGGAGCTGCTCGTCCACCCGGCCCTTGATCAGGTAGTCCTGCGCGCCGGCGCTCAGCGACGCGGCGCCGACCTCCTCGCTGGCCGCTCTGGCCAGAACGACGATGGCGGTGTTCGGCGCCTCCTGGGTGAGGCGCTCCACCCCCGCGGTGCCGTCCGCGTCGGGCAGGCCGATGTCCAGCAGCACGCAGTCCGCCGCCGCCGCCTCCCGGCAGGCGTCCGCGAGGGTGCTGACCCGATCGATCGTGGCGCCCGGCAGGCCCTGGTACAGGAGCTTGCGGATGACGCGATAGCTGCCCCCGTCGTCGTCGACGACGAGCAGGCGCCACGTCGTCGGTGTGGTCACGACCTCGAGGAGGTGGCGCGCGCCCGGCAGGTGATCGGGCGGCGGTGGTTCGAGCGAGGTGGTGTCCTCGGGCAGGGTCATTCAGCACATCCATCAGTCGCGGGACCTGATGTGGCTCGGCACGATTCCCGGATCCACGCCGAGCCGCCGGGCATCGTCACACGTCAATGTGTGCGCGCCTATACCGCGCTCGCGGTACGTGGGACCGATCGACCCCGTGAATGGGGCCGTCGCCGTACGGGTAGCGACAGGACGAGCACCCGTCGTCGTCAACGCCCAGGAGAAAGCCCCGGCATGCCCGAACGTCCCGTGCGAGTGGTGCTGGCCAACGACGATCGGATCGTCATCGAGGGCCTCAGATCGATGCTGGCGCCCCACAGCGACGACATCGCCGTCGTCGGCGTCGCCCAGGGCGACCCGGAGATGGTGATGGTGCCCGACACCGAGGAGGGCGCCGACGTCATGCTGATCGACGCCTTCTCCCGCCGGGCCGCGGGCATCGACGCCGCCGTGAAGGTGCTGGCCCAGGATCCGCCGTTCGCCGTGGCGGTGTTCACCGACAACGACGACCTGCGCCTGCTGCTCCAGGCCCTACGGGTCGGCGTCCGCGGCTACCTGCTCAAGTCGGCGTCGGCCGACGACCTCGTCGACGCGCTCAAGCGGTTGGCCGCCGGCGAAACCGTGATCACGCTGCGCCTGGCGACCGAGGCGGCGCTGCTCGCGGCGCGCACGGTCGACCTGGGCGGCTGGCCGGGCGCCCACCTCGGGCTGACCCGGCGAGAGGCGGAACTGTTGGCGTTGCTGGGCGAGGGGCTGAGCCCCCGGCAGGCGGCCGACAAGATGCAGCTGTCCTGGCAGACCGTCCGGACCCACACGCGCAACCTCTACCGGAAGCTCGGCGTCAGCGACCGGGCGGCGGCGGTGGCGATCGCGTGGCGTGAGGGCCTCGTGCACTGACCCGCCGGGGTGACCCGCCGGGCGGTCACTCGATCACGACCCGCTCGATCAGGCGGGGGCGGATCGTGCCCTTCGCCGGCACGACCCACGACGCCTCGGGATCGTCGTTGTCGGGGTCGGGCCGCCACTTGCGGACCGCACGCTCGATCCCGACGGCGTGGACGGTGAGCCGGCCGGCCTCGTCGATGTGCATGCGCAGGAAGTTCTTGTGGCCGGTGATGCGCGAGGCCGCGAACGCCTCGTTGCCGTGGGCCCTGATCCCGGGCAGGCCGTTCGCGGCGGCCAGGTAGGCGCCGACCACCACCGAGCCCGCCACCGCACCGGTGGCGAACGCCACGAGGCTGGCGGTGGCCGTGAACAGCCAGCCGCGGTCGGCCACCGCCGACGCCACCGTGATCGCCAGGAGCGCGACCGCCACGAAGGTGAGCACCTGAGCCAGCGTGTGGATCAGGGCCATGACGCTCTTGGCCGCGTAGCGCTGCCAGCCACGCGGCGCCCACGGCGGGGTCCGGGCGAAGGCCCACAAGCCGAAGAACAGCGCCACGACCGTCACCGCCGAGAGGGGGTTGCGGAACAGCCCCGTGAACAGGTCCGACCAGCCCCAGTTCTCGGCCGCGGCGGCGAAGGTCTCGTCGGTGCCCCCGAGGCTCCGCAGCCCGAACTGGTTGGTCCACAGCAGCGACACGGTGAGCAGTGCCGGCACGATCATGAAGCTCGGGTTGCGCCACGGCAGCGTCAGCGCCCCGAGGGACAGCCGCCGCGACGTGGACCGGTCGGGATACGCGGCCTCCATGTGGTAGACGGCCCGGTCACCGGGATCGTCGGGGTCGACGACGATCTCGACCTCGCGGCACAGGTCGTGGGTGGGGTGCAGGAACGCGCCCCCGCCGCCCGACGTGATCTTGTGCGCCGGGCTGGCGGCGCGCTCGCCGTCGCCGACGGCGCCCTGGCGCGCGTAGCGCGTGTAGTGGTGCAGGTCGCCGGCCACCGTCAGCTTGAGGTCGATCCCGAAGGGACGCACCAGCGTGCGCTCGATGAACGCGAGGTTGCGGTACGCGTTGGGGTCGCGCTCGAGCGCGGTCCAGGTGGGCACGGGTGTGGCCAGGATGAGCCTGGCGCCGGGCGACGTGCTGGCGGCCACCTCGCCGAAGAACTCGAGCTGGGGCTCGTCCACGTACATGTCGAGCTGGATGTCGACGCCCCACAGCCACCAGTTGTGCGGGAGCTCGACCGCGAAGTAGCTGCGGCTCTGCCGGGTGGTCCAGCCGCCCACCCAGCGCTGCTGCGTGAAGAGGCGCAGGAACCCGGTGAGCCCGTCGAACCAGTCGTGGTTGCCGGGAACCGCGTACATCGCCGGATGGTCACCGACGGTCCAGGGCAGCGCGGCCCGGAACGGCCCCTCCAAGCGGTTCTCGTAGGCCTCGGCGCTGGCGGCGGGGTACACCTCGTCGCCGCCCAGCACGAGGATGTCGCCGCGGGGCAGCTCCTGCTTGCCGCCGTCGCGGCTGCCGTCGGTGCTGCCATCGGTGCCGGCATCGACGTCGACGGCGAGCGACCGCCGGCCGAGGTGTGCCGCCACGGTCATCGTGGCCGGGAAGCCGTCCCCGGTGTCGGCGACGTAGTCGATCCACAGCTCGTTGCGGTCGGCGTACGTGCGGTCCACCGCGAGCGCCTTGCGGGACTGGAGCTCGCGCTTGTCGAGGAACGACCCGAACACGGAACTGAGCCCGACGTGCAGCCCCGAGCCGGTCAGGGCTCCGGGGCTGAACCAGCGGACGGCGTCCTGCGGGACGAAGCGGAGGTCGTAGGGATCCAGGCTGCGCGGTCGCGGGGGCGGCGTGTCGTTGCCGGGGCGTTCCGGGCGCCAGGCCGGGCGCGTCTGCATGGGCTCCATGGGCGACTCCCCGTCTCGTCACCGAGGATGCCCAGCATCATCGCAGCCTGGCGCGGACCCCCCGGGCGATTTCCAGGTCCTCGCGGGCGGCGACCACGAGCGCGCGGGCCGCGGCACCAGGGGCCGTGATGTCGGACTGTGGGGCGCCGCCGCCGACTGCCCGGTCGTTGCGCCCGGCGTCGAGCGCGACCCCCAGGAAGCCCAGGCCCGCCGCCGCCGCCGACCTGACTGCGGGGGCGTTCTCGCCGACGCCCCCCGTGAACACCAGCGCATCGAGGCCGCCGAGGCTCGCGACCATCGCCGCGATCGCCGCCCGCAGCCGGTGCACGTAGACGTCGAGGGCGAGCTCGGCGGCCGGTTCGCCCCGGCGACAGGCCTCCACGATCGCCGCCATGTCGGCGGTCCCGGCAAGAGCGAGCAGCCCCGAGTCGCGCTCCAGCGCCTCCGCCACGGCATCCGGATCGAGCCCGTGGCGCGTCACCAGCCACAGCACGGCGCCCGGGTCCACGTTGCCCGATCGGGTGGCCATCACGAGCCCCTCCAGCGGGGTGAAGCCCATGGTCGTGTCCACGCAGCGGCCGTCGCGTACCGCCGCGAGCGACGCGCCGGCGCCGAGGTGGCAGGTGACGAGGCGCGCGGCGGGTCCGTCGATGGCGGCCGCCGCCGTCCGGGCGGCGTAGGCGTGCGACAGGCCGTGGAAGCCGTAGCGGCGGAGGTGGAGGCGTTCCCGCCACTCGGCGGGCACGGCGTAGGTGGCCGCCGCCGCCGGCAGCGTGGCGTGGAATGCGGTGTCGAAGCAGGCGACGGCGGGCACGTCGGGGGCGAGTGCGGTCACGGCGTCGAGGGCGGCCAGCGACTGGGGCTGGTGCAGCGGCGCTAGGTCGGTGAGCGCCTCGAGCTCGGTGCGGACGTCGCCGTCGACCAGCACGGGCTCCCGGAAGCGCTCGCCTCCGTGGACGACCCGGTGGCCGACCGCGTCGAAGCCCCCCAGCTTCTCGAGCCCCCGCCCCAGGTCGTCGTCGGCCAGCGCATCGACCGCCCCCAGGTCCTCGGTGCCGAGCACCTCGTCGTCGTCGCCCACCACCCGGAGCTTCAGGCTCGACGAACCGGCGTTGACCACCAAGATCCGCACTTAGTGGCCCCCGTCAGCTCGTCGGCGACCAGGTCCAGTCGCGAACCTCGGGCAGGTCACTGCCCGCCGCCCGGGTGTACGCCCGCGCCTCGGCCCGCTTGGCCACCATGGCCTCGCGCACGTCGGCCGCGGTGCTGCCGAGGGCCGGCACCCGGTCGATCACGTCCATCACCAGGTGGTAGCGGTCGAGGTCGTTGAGCATGACCATGTCGAACGGCGTCGTGGTCGTGCCCTCCTCCTTGTAGCCGCGCACGTGGAGGTTGCGGTGGTTGGTGCGCCGATAGGTCAGCTCGTGGATGAGCCGGGGATAGCCGTGGTACGCGAACACGACCGGCCGATCGGCGGTGAACATGGCGTCGAACTCGTCGTCCGGCAGGCCATGGGGGTGCTCGGACTGGTCCTGCAGCCGCATGAGGTCGACGACGTTGACGACGCGCACCCGCAGGTCCGGCAGGTGGCGGCGCAGCAGGTCGGCGGCCGCGAGCGTCTCGAGGGTGGGGACATCGCCGCAGCAGCCGAGCACCACGTCCGGGTAGCCACCAGTGCCCGCCTTGGCCGTGGACGCCCAGTCCCAGATGCCGATGCCGGCCGTGCAATGTGCGATCGCCTCGTCCATCGCCAGCCAGTCGGGCATCTCGTTCTTGCCTGCCACCACCACGTTGACGTAGTCGACGCTGCGCAGGCAGTGGTTCATGACCGACAGCAGGCAATTGGCATCGGGTGGGAGGTACACCCGCACGACCTCCGACTTCTTGTTGACCACGTGGTCGATGAAGCCCGGGTCCTGGTGCGAGAAGCCGTTGTGGTCCTGCCGCCAGACGTGGCTCGACAACAGGTAGTTGAACGACGAGAGGGGAGCGCGCCAGTCGAGCTCCTGGGTGACCTTCAGCCACTTGGCGTGCTGGTTGAACATCGAGTCCACGATGTGGACGAAGGCCTCGTAGCAGTTGAACAGCCCGTGCCGGCCGGTGAGCAGGTAGCCCTCGAGCCAGCCCTGGCACAGGTGCTCCGACAGCACCTCCATGACCCGCCCGTCGGGCGCCAGGTGATCGTCCTCGGGCAGGATCTCGGCCAGCCAGGTGCGGTCGGTGGCCTCGAAGACGGCCGACAGCCGGTTCGACTCGGTCTCGTCGGGGCCGGTGATGCGGAACGTCTGGGGGTTGCGGCGCACGACGTCGCGCAGCCAGTGGCCGAGGACGCGCGTCGGCTCGCTGCGGCTTGCGTCGGGGCCGGGGACGTCGACCGCGTAGTCGCGGAAGTCCGGCACGTCGAGGTCGCGGCGCAGCCGCCCGCCGTTGGCGTAGGGGGTGGCGCCCATGCGCAGGTCGCCGTCCGGCGCCAGCCGGGCGATCTCCGCGCGCAGGCGGCCGTCCACGAACAGCTCTTCCGGCCGGTAGCTCCGCATCCACGACTCGAGCTGGCGGAGGTGCTCGGGGTTCTGCGCCAGCCCCGCGAGGGGAACCTGGTGCGACCGGTACGTGCCCTCGACCTGCTTGCCGTCCACCACGGCGGGACCGGTCCAGCCCTTGGGGGTGCGTAGGACGATCATCGGCCAGCGGGGCCGCAGGCTCCCGTCGACGTGGCCGTCGCCGCGGGCAGCCGCCTGGATGGCCGCGATCTCGTCCAGGGAGGCGTCGAGGGCGTCGGCCAGGGCCCGGTGCACGGGCTCGGGCTCGTCGCCCTCCACCAGGCGGACCGCGTGGCCGTAGCCCTCCAGCAGCGCCATCAGCTCGGGCCCCGGGATCCGGGCCAGCACCGTGGGGTTGGCGATCTTGTAGCCGTTGAGGTGCAGGATCGGCAGGACCGCCCCGTCGACCGCCGGGTT
>DATFVX010000039.1:0-2460 GCA_035259985.1 Acidimicrobiales bacterium
GGGGCGGGAACCGCCGGCGTCGGCATCGCCGGACCCACCGGTCTCGCCGGTGTCGCCGGGGTGCCCGGAACCGTCGGCGGACTCGTCGGCCAATGGGTTCTCGGCGGCCTTCTGCGCACACGCCCCGGTGGCGAGGACCAGCAGGGCCACCGTCGTCGCCGCGAGGCCCCGGGACCGTGACCAGGACCAACCCCATGGCTGCACGAGTGGGCCTCCCGTCGAGTCCGCCCGCCATCGACGCAAGGGCCGACGCTACCGCGGCGGACGTGACAACTGACCAGCACCCCCCTGGGACCCGCCGCCCGTAGCCTCACCCGAGTGGACGAACCGACGACGATCGCCGCGGCCAGCGGTCCGGTCCCGCCCGGGTACCCGGCCGCATGGGAGGCCGACGTCGTGCTCGCGGATGGCGGCACTGCGCACATCCGGCCGATCCGGCCCGACGACGGCGCCCGGATCGTCGAGTTCCACGGGCGCCAATCGCCCCAGAGCATCTACTTCCGCTACTTCACGCCGCGCCCCCACCTGCCCGAGCCGGAGGTCGAGCGGCTGACCCACATCGATTACGTCGACCGCATGGCGTTCGTCGCGCTGCTCGACGACGTGCTGGTCGGCGTGGCGCGCTACGACCGCCTGCCCACCCGGTCGGAGGCCGAGGTGGCCTTCTTCGTCGACGACCGCCACCAGGGGCGGGGCCTCGCCACCGTGCTCCTCGAGTACCTCGCCGAAGCAGCCCGCCGCACGGGCATCACCGCCTTCACCGCGACGGTGCTGCCATCGAACGGACGCATGGTCGCGGTCTTCCGCAACGCCGGCTTCACGGCCGCCAGCCGCTTCGGCGATGGGGTGATCGAGGTCCGGTTGGACCTGCGGCCCACGCCCGAGGCCGAGGCGGCCATCCTGGGCCGAGCCCAGCGGGCCGAGGCCGAGGCGGTGCGACGGCTGCTGGCGCCCCGATCGGTGGCGGTCATCGGCGCCGGACGCGACCCGGGCGGGGTTGGCCACGCCGTGCTGCGCAACGTGGTCGACCACGGGTTCGCCGGGCCGGTGTACGCGGTCAACCCGGCCGCCGACGCCGTCGCCGGGGTCAGGGCCGTCCCCAGCGTCGGTGACGTCGACGGAGCCGTCGACCTCGCGGTCGTCGTCGTGCCGGCGAGCCAGGTGCCGGGTGTGGTGGAGGAATGTGGCCGCAAGGGCGTCCCGGCCGTGATCGTGATCTCTGCGGGCTTCGCCGAGGTCGGGCCTGCCGGCGCGGCGCTGTCGGCGGCCGCACTGCGCGCAGCGCGGCGGTTCGGCACCCGCCTCCTCGGTCCGAACTGCCTGGGGGTCATCAACACCGACCCGGCCGTGCGGCTCCACGCCACGTTCGCCACGCCCGACACGAGCCCCGGCCCCGTCGCACTGCTGACGGAGTCGGGCACGATCGGCGGCTTCGTCCTCGATCGGATCGGCGACGCCGGGCTGGGCGCCTCGTCGTTCGCCGCCATCGGGAACCGGGCCGACGTGTCGGCCAACGACATGCTCCAGTACTGGGCCGACGACCCGCGCACCGAGCTGGTGTTGCTGTACCTCGAGTCGTTCGGCAATGCCCGCAAGTTCAGCCGCATCGCCCGCGAGCTGGGTCGCACCAAGCCGCTCGTGGCGGTCAAGAGCCGAGGCGCGGCGCGCGCCTACCCCACCGATAGCGGCCCCCGGCGGGACGACGCTCATCCTGCTGCGGTCGAGGCGCTGCTCGAGCAGACCGGCGTGGTGCGGGTGGACACGCTGTCGCAGCTGCTGGACGTCGCCAGGATCCTGGCGTGCCAGCCGCTGCCCGACGGCGACCGTGTGGCGCTCCTGGGCAACGGGGGTGGTTCCCTGGCGCTGGCGGCCGACGCCTGCGTCGACGGCGGGCTGGTGCTGGCCGACCTGGGGACGGCCGTCCGCCGCCAGCTGGGCAGCGGCCACCCCGGGTCCCGGGCGGTCACACGGGTCCGGGCCAGCACCGTCGACCTGGGATTCGAGGCCGGAGCCGACGACCTGGAGCGGGCGCTGAAGGCGCTGCTCGCCGACGAGGGGGTGGACAGCGTGCTCGTCGTCTGTGCGCCGGCGCCCCGCCAGCCGACGGCGGACCTGGTGGGAGCGGTGGCCTCGGCGCGCGCCGCGTGCCACGACAAGACGCTGCTGGCATGCGTGTTCGGTCCCCATCCGACGTCCATCTCGCCGGCGTCGGGACCCGACGTGCCGGTGTTCGACTTCCCGGAGGCCGCCGCCTACGCGTTGGGGCGGGTGACGCGGTACGCCCGCTGGCGGCGGGCGCCCGAGGGCGAGGCCGTCGTGCCGCCGGGCGCCGATCCCGCCGCGGGACGCGCGCGGGTGGCGGCGGCCCTGGAGCGCGCGGAGGATCGGTCAGCCGACCGCGCGCAGGACTGCGCCCGCTGGTTGCCCACAGACGTGGCGGTCGACGCGCTCACGGCCGCC
>DATFVX010000040.1:0-10508 GCA_035259985.1 Acidimicrobiales bacterium
CGCCGCGATAGCGGCGACGTCGACGCCGAGGCGCTCCATGTTGTTGCCCATCCCTCCCGGCGACACGCCGGTGTCGAACAGCAGCGTGTGGGTGCGGTCGCCGCGCCGGACCGATATCAGCGCCGAGAAGCCGTGCTCCGCGAGCATGCCCGTCACGGTCGCGCCCTCCTCGAACAGGCGGGCGGGGACCGGCGGTGTCCGCGCCATCGGCCGCCGCTTGGCCGGTCCCATGTCGACCATCAGCCCGTCGTAGCTGTTGTCGACGAGCGTGGTGACGATCACCTCGTCGACCGGCTCCAGGGCGATCGGGTCCACGGCCTCGCCCTCGGCGGGACGGGGCATCGCCGCCGCGACCTCGGTCTCGTGGCGGTGCGCGTGTGCGGAAGCGTCGTCGGTGCACATGACGCGCAAGGTACCCCCGCAACCGTGGGCGCCGGGCCGACGAGGGCTCGGTGTTACTGGACCGTCGTCGTCGACGTCGTAGTCGGCGCCGTGGTCGTCGTCGGCTCAGTGGTCGTCGTGGTCGGCGCCGTGGTCGTGGTCGGCTCAGTGGTTGTCGTGGTCGGCGCCGACGTGGTCGTGGGCGCCGTCGTCGACGTCGTCGTCGCCGGGCCCGAGGGGGCGGGCGTCTGCCCTTCGGTCGTCGGCGGGACCGTGCTGGTGGACGCGGTGGTGGTCGACGCCGGCGCGTTGTCTCCGTCGTCGTCCTCGGTCGCCAGGATGGCCGCGCCGAGGCCGACGAGCGCCACGATCGCCACGGCGAGCGTCGCGACGAGCGCCCGACGACGGTTGCGGTGCGCTCGGTCGGGCGGCGGCGCGCCGTCATCCTCTTCACCCGGGGGAACGCCCGCCGCGGCCGGCACCACCGGGAACTCATCGGTGTCACCTTCGGCGACCGTCATTGATGCCGTGGTTTGGTCGAGCCCGCTTGCGCCGACCTCCGGGCTCGGCTCGGCAGCCGTGGGATCATCAGCGTCGTCGGGGTAGTGACCTTCCGCGAGGTCCTCCTCGGGCGTGGCCTGCGTGGCGTCAGCGTCGGTGCCGTCGTCGGGTTCGCCCTGCGCGTCGTCGCCGTGGGTGTCGGGGGGCATGCCGACCAGATTCGCACCCCTCCCGCCACCGGCGGCATCGGGCTGGGATTGCACGAGGGCCGTGGGGAAGAATCGCCGCTCGTGAAGGTGCAGCGCCTGTCCGCAACCGATGGGTTCATCGTCTACGACATCGACGCCGCGACGACCGGCGTCGGGGTCGCTCGGCTCGCGCCCAAGGTGCTGCAGGACAGCGCCGCACTGCTGGCGCGGTCGTTCACCTACTCGTTCGCCTCGTTCGGCGTCGTGGGCCACGCCGGCGCATCCGCGGGCATCAACGCCAAGCCGGACGACCGCGACGGCGCGGTCAAGGCGTTCGTCGAGGAGGTCGCACCGCTGGCGGCGTCGGGCCGCCTGCGCCTCACGGCCGGGCTCGGCCTGACCGCCGGTGACATGGCACCGCTGGGCTGGACCGACCCGGACCCCGCGCTCGCCGCGGCGGGCGCCCTGGCGGCCGCCAGGGTGGCAGGCCCGCCGGACTGGAGGACCGCGGCCGTGGTGGGGTCGGGACCGATTGCCGAGGCGGCCACGGGGCAGCTCGGGGCCGCGGGGTCCGACATCGCGCCGGCCCGGTTCGATGCCGACTGCGACGTGCTGTTCGTCGCCGGCAAGGCGGGCGTGCTGGACCATCCGACCGCCGCCGCGGTCAGCGCCACCACCATCGTCCCGCTGACCCCGGTGCCGGTCACCGCGCGGGCGCTGGCCGTGCTCGGCCGCAAGGACGCGGTCGTGCTCCCCGACTTCGTGTCGATCGCCGCCCCCCTGCTGGCCGCGCACGATCCCAGCGGAGGCGATCCGGTCCAGCGCATCCGCGACGTGACCATCGAGCTGGCGGACCAGGGCACGGGCCTGTGGTTGGCCGCGGCCGAGCGGGCCGAAGCGCAGCTCGCCACGTGGACGGCCGAGAAGCCGTTCGGCCGACCCCTGGCCTGAGCGAGCGCCATCCCGAGCGGCTGCCGCGGCCTGCCACGCCCCGGTCAGGCCGCGGGGTCGAGCAGGCGGGACCGCAGGAACCCCAGCACCCGGTCCAGTGCGTCGCGCGTGGGATGCCCGGGCTCGTCCACGAGCTCATCGGTCAGCACCGAGTGCGCCCGCTTCTTGATGCCGTGGGGATTGCCGGGCGTCGAGTCGATCTCGACGCCGATGAACGCATCGCCCAGCTCCCGGCGCAGCCGCTCGAACCGCTCGGGTGGGCAGGCGATGTCGCCGGCGAAGCGCAGGCCGAGCACCTCGACCCCGGCCGATGCGCGCTCCCTCACCATCTCGAGGTCGGCGGCGCTGATGCCGAGGTCGCGCCGGTGACGCCTCGACACCGGGAAGGGCAGGGACGGCTGGCTGAGGACGGGCGCCAACACAGCGTCGTCCACCATCATCGCCAGGGCGAACCCTCCGGTCAGGCACATGCCGACCGCGCCGATGCCGGGACCCCCACACCGGTCCAGCTCGTGCCGCCCGAGCGCACGGAGCCAATCGATGACCGGCGACGTCTTGCCGGTGGCAAAGGTGGCGAACTCCCGTGACAGGCAGGTCCAGGCCAGGACCTGCGTGGCGTTGCGTGCCGATGCCGGCTCGCCGGGGACGCCGAACAGGTGCGGCAGGACCGCGGTGCACCCCAGGTCGTGGACCCGGTCGGCGAACGCGACCACCTCGGGCGTGATCCCCGGCACCTCGGCGATGACGATCACGGCGGGACCGGTGCCGTGCCGGAACACCCGGCGCGACTTGCCGCGATGCGAGAACGAGTCCTCGGTGTAGTCCCCCAGCGCCACGACGGGCCTACTTCACTTCATGTAGATGCTGCGCTTGGGCGAGGTCATGACCTGGCGGACGAGCGGCTCGAAGTGCTCGAGCGGCAGGGTGTCGTAGCCGGGGTCGAAGGCGGCCTGGTCGTACTCCTGGCAGAACTCGGCCGTGTAGTCGAACCACTCGTGGCCGCGGAACCGCTCGCGCAGGTCGCGGTCGAGCCCGAGGTGATGGAAGAAGTAGTAGCCCTGGAAGATCGCGTGCTTCTCCACCATCCAGTGGTTCTGCTCGCTCACGAAGGGCTTCACGACCGCGGCCGCCACGTCGGCGTGGTTCAGCGGACCCAGCAGGTCACCGATGTCGTGGATCAACGCACAGAAGACGTATTCGTCGTCGCGGTCGGCGCGGTAGGCGCGGGTCGCGGTCTGCAGCGAGTGCTCGAGCCGATCGACGGCGAAGCCGCCATAGTCGCCGCCAAGCTGGCGCAGCTGGGCGAGGGCCCGATCCGGCAGCCCGGCGGCCAGCTCGATCGACCCCATCGCGATCTTGTCCCAGTCCTCCTTGGTGCCCTCGGTCATCGCGTGGAACGCTGCCCGGGGACGGGCCTCGGTCGTGTCGGTCATGGGGTTGGTCCTCCTACTCCCACTCGATTGTGCCAGGGGGCTTGGACGTGATGTCGTACGCAACCCGGTTGATGCCCGCCACCTCGTTGATGATCCGGCTCGACATCGCCTCCAGGACGTCGTAGGGGAGGCGGGCCCAGTCCGCCGTCATGGCGTCCTCGCTGGTGACGGCGCGGACGATGATGGGATGGGCGTAGGTGCGTTCGTCGCCCATCACGCCCACCGAGCGGATGTCGGGCAGCACGGCGAACGCCTGCCAGATGTCGCGTTCCAGCTCGGCCTTGCGCAGCTCCTCGCGCACGATGGCATCGGCGTGCTGCAGCATCGCCACCCTGGCGGGCGTGACCTCGCCGATGATCCGCACCGCCAGGCCCGGCCCGGGGAACGGCTGGCGCCACACGATCTCCTCGGGGAGGCCCAGCTCTTCGCCGACGCGACGCACCTCGTCCTTGAACAGGCTGCGCAGGGGCTCCACCAGCTCCAGGGTCATGTCCTCGGGCAGCCCGCCCACGTTGTGGTGGCTCTTGATGGTGGACGCCCCGGCGCCGCCGCCCGACTCGATCACGTCGGGATAGAGCGTGCCCTGCACCAGGAACCGGGCGTCCTCGAGTCCGCCGGCCGATTCCTCGAAGATCCGGATGAACAGCTCGCCCACGATCTTGCGCTTGTCCTCGGGATCGGTGACGCCGGCGAGCCGTTCGAAGTAGCGGTCGGCCGCCCTGACGTGGATCAGCTCGATGCGCTGGTGGCGCTGGAACGTCTCCACCACCTGCTCGCCCTCGCCGGCCCGGAGGAGCCCGGTGTCGACGAACACGCAGGTGAGCTGCGGCCCGACCGCCTTGTGGACCAGCGCCGCGGCCACGGCCGAGTCGACACCCCCCGACAGTGCGCAGATCACCCGGCCCGAACCGACCTGCGCCCGGACGGCGGCCACCTGCTGCTCGATGATCGAGGTCATCGTCCAGGTCGGCCGGCACCCGGCGAGGTGGTGGAGGAACTGGCGGAGCACCTGCTGCCCGTGGAGCGTGTGGGACACCTCGGGGTGGTACTGGATGCCCCAGATCCGGCGGCCCTGCGACTCCAGCGCGGCCACGGGGGCACCCGCCGTGGTGGCCGTGGCGACGAACCCGTCGGGGACCCGCGTGATGCCGTCGAAGTGGCTCATCCAGACGGTCTGCTCGGCCGGCTGCTCGGCGAGCAGGCCGCCGTCGGCCTCGGTGATCCGCAGCGGTGTTCGGCCGTACTCGCCCTGGCCGCCACGCCCCACCTCGCCGCCGAGCTGCTGGGCGATGAGCTGGGCGCCGTAGCAGATCCCGAGGATGGGGATGCCCAGCGCGTAGATCTCGGGGTCGAGCAGCGGCGCCCCGTCGACGTGGACCGACTTGGGCCCGCCGGAAAGGATCAGCGCCGCCGGCGCCCGGTCCCGCACCTCGGCGGCGGTGATGGAGTGCGGCACGATCTCGGAGTAGACGTGCGCCTCGCGCACCCGCCGGGCGATGAGCTGGGCGTACTGGGCGCCGAAGTCGACGACCAGGCAGGTGTCGAACCCCTCACGTCTTTGAAGGTTTTCGGGTGTAGAGGCCCCGTTTTTCTTCAAAGACATGGTCGTCATCCGCCCATCACCACGAGATCGGCCTTCTGCATGTCCTTGACCGTCTCGTAGCCGCACAGCGCCATGGCCCGCCGCAGCGCTCCCGTGAGGTTGACGGCGCCGGTGGCGTCGTGCGCCGGTCCCAGGAGGATGTCGGCGAGGGTCCCGGTCGGCTCGACCCGCACGCGCTCGCCGCGCGGCAGCGAGGCGTGGACGGCGCCCATCCCCCAGTGCCAGCCGCGGCCGGGAGCATCGACGGCCGCCGCCAGCGGCGTCCCGATCATCACGGCGTCGGCCCCGCAGGCGATGGCCTTGGCGACGTCGCCGCCGGTCGAGACGCCCCCGTCGGCGATCACGTGGCAGTAGACGCCGGTCTCGTCGAGGTGCCGCATCCGGGCGGCGCGGGCGTCGGCGAGCGCGGTGGCCAGCGGCACGCCGACGCCGAGCAGCTCGCGGGTCACGTCCTCGGCGCCCGACCCGGCGCCGACCAGCACCCCGGCCGCCCCCGTGCGCATGAGGTGCAGCGCCGCCGGGTACGACGTGCAGCCGCCGACCAGCACCGGCAGCTCGTAGTGCCGGATGAAGGCCTTGAGGTTGAGGGGCTCGGCCGTGCGCGCCACGTGCTCGGCCGACACGATCGTCGCCTGGATGACCAGGAGGTCGGGCTCCCCCTCGAGGACGGCGTCGGCGAGCTGGAGGGTCCGGTGCGGCGTCACGGCGACGGCACAGGTGACGCCGGCGTCCTTGATCTGGGCGATCCGGGGTCCGATCAGCTCGGTCTTGATCGGCTCGGCGTAGATCTCCTGCATCCGCCGGGTGGCGGCCTCGGCGGGTAGCTCGGCGATCTCCTCGAAGAACTTCTCGGGGTGCTCGTAGCGGGTCCACAGGCCCTCGAGGTGCAGGACCCCGGCCGAACCCAGGCGCCCCAGCTCGATCGCGCTGGCGGGCGACACCACGCTGTCGGTCGGCGCCCCCAGGATCGGCATCTCGAAGCGGTAAGCGTCGATCTCGCAGGCGACGTCGACGTCCTCGGGATCGCGGGTGCGGCGACTGGGAACGATGGACACCTCGTCGAGCCGGAAGGCCCGTCGTGCGGTCTTGCCGATGCCGACGTCGACCTCGGCCATGCATCACCTCGTCTCGCCGGGCGGGGAAGACCGCCAGCTTACCGACGCGCGTCCCCGGCCCCCGGGGACGCCAGCTCGTCGATCAGCCGCCACAGTGCGTCCACGTGGCGCTCTTCGGTGGTCCAGGCGCCGATGCTGGCCCGGATCGCGTAGTGCCCGCCCAGCCGGGTGTGGGTCAGGTAGACGCGACCGGTGGCGTTGAGGGCCCGGTGCAGCCCCTCGGTGGCCGCGTCGCCGGCGGCGTGGCGGAAGCAGACGAGGTTGAGGCGCGCCGGGGCCAGCAGCTCGAGCCGGGGGTCGGCGGACACGCGCCCGGCCAGCTCCCCGGCCAGCCGGACGTGCTCGCGCACGTGGTGGCGCAAGCCCTCGAGGCCGTACCAGCGCAGCACGAACCACAGCTTGAGCGCCCGGAACCGGCGGCCCAGCGGCACGTGCCAGTCGCGGTAGTCGATGACTGCGCCCGTTTCGGACGCCCGGTTGCGCAGGTACTCGGGCAGGATCGACAGCGCCCCCACCAGCGCCGACCGGTCCGCCACCCACAGCAGCGAGCAGTCGAAGGTGGTGAACAACCACTTGTGCGGGTCGGTGACGTAGCTGTCGGCCCGCTCGAGGCCGCCGGTGCCGTAGATCCAGCGCAGCTCGGGGCAGACGGCGGCCGACCCGGCCATGGCTGCGTCGACGTGCAGCCACATCCCCTCGCGGACGGCGACCTCGGCGATGGCGGGCACGGGGTCGATCGCCAGCGAGCTGGTGGTGCCGACCGTCGCCATCACCAGGAACGGGAAGCGGCCCGCCGCCCGGTCGTCGGCCGCCGCCCGGGCCAGCGCATCGGGACGCATGGCGAAGGCGTCGTCGACCTCGACCAGCCGGATCTGCTCGGGGCCCAGCCCGGCGATCCGGGCGCCCTTCTCGAACGACGAGTGCGCCTGCGTCGAGGAGTACGCCACCAGTCGATCGAGCGCGGCGCCGGAGCGGGCGAGCGCCCGCTCGCGGGCAGCCACGAGGGCGCACAGGGTGGCCGACGACGCCGAGTCCTGGATGACCCCGCCACCGCGGCCGGTCGACAGGAACCGGTCCGGCAGCCCCAGCGCCTCGACCATCCAGTCGAGCAGGTGGGCCTCGACCTCCGTGCACGCCGGGCCGGTCTGCCACAGCATCCCCTGGGTCCCGAGGCCGGTGGAGACGATGTCGCCCAGGATCGCCGGCCCCGACGTGTTGGCCGGGAAGTACGCGTGGAACCCGGGGTGCTGCCAGTGCGTCGTGCCGGGCACCACCACGCGATCGAGGTCGGCCAGCACCGCGTCGAACGGCTCGGGCCGCTCGGGCGGGGACGGCGGCAGCCACGAGCGGACGGCCCCCGGCTCGACGTCGGGCACGACCGGGTGCCGCTCCACGGTGTCGAGGTAGTCGGCCACCCAGTCGACGGCCGCATGGCCCCAGCGGCGCAGCTCGTCGGCGGTCATGTGGAACGACGGTCGGGACGGTCGGCTGCCCATCGTCCGGACGGTACCGGTCGGCCTCTAGACTCCCCCCATGGAGGCCCCAGCGAGTCCGTTTGCCCCCGGTCCCGGCGACGACTACCCGGCCAAGTTCGCCAAGGAGGGGCTGACCTTCGACGACGTGCTGCTGCTGCCGGCAGAGTCGTCGGTGCTCCCGGCCGAGGTCGACACGGCCACCCGGCTGACGCCGGCGATCGACCTGGCCATCCCGATCGTCTCGGCCGCGATGGACACGGTCACGGAGGCGCCGCTCGCCATCGCCCTGGCCCGCGCGGGCGGCATCGGCATCATCCACCGCAACCTGCCGGTCGCCGACCAGGTGGGCGAGGTCGACAAGGTGAAGCGCAGCCAGTCGGGGATGATCGTCGAGCCGGTGACGCTGCCGGCCGAGGCGCTGGTGTCCGACGCCCTGGCGGTGATGGCCCGCTACCACATCTCGGGCGTGCCGATCACCGATGCGGCCGGCCACCTCGTGGGCCTGCTGACCAACCGTGACCTGCGCTTCATCGAGGACGTCGACCAGCCCATCGCCAACGTCATGCGACGGCCGCCGCTGGTGACCGCTCCGCTGGGCACGACCCTGGAGGACGCCAAGGACATCCTCTGGCGCCACCGGATCGAGAAGCTGCCGATCGTCGACGAGCAGGGGCTGCTCAAGGGCCTGATCACCGTCAAGGACATCAAGAAGCGGACGGACTTCCCGCACGCCACGCAGGACGAGAAGGGCCGGCTGCGGGTGGGCGCAGCCGTCGGCGTGGGCCCGGATGCGCTCGAGCGGGCCGAGCGGCTGGTCGATGCCGGCGCCGACGTGCTGGTGGTCGACACCGCCCACGGCCACAGCCGGGCGGTGCTCGACATCGTCAAGCAGGTGAAGGGCGCCCTGCCGGTCGAGGTGATCGCCGGCAACGTGGCCACGGCCGATGCGGTGGACGCCCTGGTCGGCGCCGGCGCCGACGGGGTCAAGGCCGGTGTGGGGCCGGGGTCGATCTGCACGACCCGGGTGGTCGCTGGCGTCGGCGTCCCCCAGGTCACGGCCACCTACGACTGCGCGGTGGCTGCCGCCCGCCACGGGGCGACCGTCATCGCCGACGGGGGGATCCAGTACTCGGGCGACGTGGCCAAGGCGATCGCCGCCGGCGCCGACACGGTGATGCTGGGCGGCCTGCTGGCCGGTGTGGACGAGTCGCCCGGCGAGGTCGTGCTCCACCAGGGCGAGCGCTACAAGGAGTACCGCGGCATGGGATCGATGGGCGCCATGAAGGCGCGCTCGTTCTCGAAGGACCGCTACTTCCAGGGCGACATCATCGACACCGACCAGCTCGTGCCCGAGGGCATCGAGGGTCGCGTGGCCTACAAGGGACCGGTCGCCAACGTCCTGTTCCAGCTCGTCGGCGGCCTGCGGGCGGCCATGGGGTACTGCGGCGCCCCCACCATCGCCGACCTGCAGCGCACCGCCCGGTTCGTGCGCATCACCGGCGCCGGCCTGCGCGAGTCGCACCCCCACGACATCACGATCACCAAGGAAGCGCCCAACTACGGGAGCTGGTGAGCCGCTGGCGCCACCACCGGATTCTTGCCGCGGATCTGGTTGCCATGACGACCAGATCCGCGGCAAGAACCCCTGGTGGGGTGGCCGAGCCGAAGCGTCACGTGTCGGGGTGGTCGAGGTCGCCCCGCCCCAGCGTGCCGGTGACGGCCCCGAGGAGCTGGCGGAGCAGGTTGGCCGTGGCGCCCCAGACGGTGTCCCCCACCAGCTCGAAGAAGTAGATGGGACGCGGGTCGCCGCCGGGGAACGTCCAGATCTCCTGGCGGAAGTTGTCGGGCTCCAGCAGCTCGGCCAGCGGCACGTGCAGCACCGCCTCGACCTCGGCCGGGTTGGGGTGGGTCTCGGGCCGACCCGGGAGCGCTCCCACGTAGGGCACGATGAACGACCAGCTCGAGACCGTGGCCAGGTGGTCGAGCTCGCCGATGACCTCGACCGTCGACGGGTCGAGGTCGATCTCCTCCTTGGCCTCCCGCAGGGCGCCGTCGACGGGCGCCTCGCCCGGCTCGACGCGCCCGCCCGGGAAGCTGACCTCCCCCTGGTGCGTCCGTAGGCCCCAGGTCCGGCGGGTGAGGACCACGTGGGCCTCGCTGTCCTCGTCGTACAGCGGGGCGAGCACCGCCGAGGGCCGGGCCGAGCGGTCGCTGATCTCCCGTTCCGACGGGCGGGCCGGGCCCAGGGCCGCCAGCGCACGTGCGACGTCGGCCAGGGCGGGGCGGCGGCGCGCCGCCGGCAGCGTGGCCCACGGCGCCGGGTCCCCGGCGCGGGCGTTGTAGGGGCGGGGAATCCGCTGCTCGCCGCCCCGTCCGGGGGGCACCGGCACCGGCGGGCCGGGTGGCACCTCGCCGGGCCGCGGCCAGCCGGGGAGCCCCCGCTCGGCCGCAGTGCGGGCCGACACGGTGACCGCCTCGGGCCACTCGGTCGACGGGTCGACGGCGTCGGTCGGGCGATCGGGCACGGTCAGGTTCCGGACCCTGCGCCCGAGCCCGCCGTCTGGTTCACCAACGACTCGAGCAGCTGCCGGAGCCCACCCGTCTTCAGGCTGCTCATCACCCGCCCCGGCGGGGTCTCCCCGCGCTCCCACTCCATCCAGTGGGCCAGGAGCTTCTCGGGGTCGGGGGGCGGCATGTCCATGCCCGGCAGGCTATCGGCGCCCTAGTGGGCGCTCGCGGAAGTTCCGTGGATGTATCGCCGTGTCAGATTCGTCGCTGGCGAGGACGCAGGAGGAAGGCGCAGCCAGCGGCTGCGGCGACGACGAGGACGACGTCCAGCGGCGAAACTGGCCGGCGAGACG
>DATFVX010000041.1:0-13916 GCA_035259985.1 Acidimicrobiales bacterium
CACCCGCACCATCCCCGCCCCCCTCTACAACGCGCTCGTCGTACGCGACCGCGGCTGCCGCTTCCCCGGCTGTGATCGGCCCGCCGCCTGGTGCGACGGCCACCACCTCCACCCCTGGCAGGCCGGCGGCCCTACGAACCTGCCGAATCTGGTGCTGCTCTGCTCCCGGCACCACCACCTGCTCCACCGACCCCGCTGGCACGCCAAACTCCTCCCCGACACCACCCTCGAGACCACAGACCCCCGCGGACATGTCCACACCAGCCACCCACCCCGACCCCGCCGGGCACCCCCACTACCGCTGCGATGATGCGCTCGTGAGTGACCTCGAGGCGTGGGACCGCCGAACCGCCGAGCTGCTGGAGCAGGCCTACCTCGCCGCGGGTGCCGGGCCGGGGGGTTCGGGCTCCAGGGACACGTCGGCGGGTGCGTGGCGGGCGAAGCGCCAGCACCTGTGCGTGCCTATGGACACGGATGGCACCTGGCTCGACGTCGGGTGCGCGAACGGGCACCTGCTGGCGACGTTGCCTGCGTGGTGCGCGGAGCGCGACGTCCGGATCGAGCCCTACGGCCTCGAACTGTTGCCTGCGCTCGCCGAGCGCGCTCGGTCGCTGCAGCCGGGGCTCGCCGACCGGATCTGGACCGGGTCGGTGATGTCGTGGAAGCCGGCGCGGCGGTTCAGGTACGTCACGACGCTGGACGACCTGGTCCCGCCGGGCCGGCTGGCCGACCTCGTCGCCCGGCTACTCCGGGAGTTCGTGGAGCCGGGCGGGCGGCTGATCGTCAGCTCATACACGGGCAGCGACAGCGTGCCCAGGCCGCTCTTCGACAACCTGGGCGACGCCGGCTATCCACCCGACGGGCTGATCCGCATCGACCGACCGCGGCGCCACCCACTGCTCACGGCGTGGATCGACGCCTGACGGCGATCACCGACCGATCAGTCCAGCGAGATTTTGATCACCTCGCCGCCGCCCGTGCAGACCGCGCAGGTGCTGACGTAGGCGTTGTTCCCGGCCAGTGCCACGCCATAGGGGGCGAAGAGGTCGCCGACCACGGTCGTGTGCTGGCTGCCGCCCGGTGTGATCCTGACCAACGCGCCGATCGGACCGTTCAGCAGCCCGATGCTGGAGATCTCGACCGCATACAGCGTGCCGTCCGCAGCGAAGGCAAGGTCGGTCAGGTTGGTGAGGCCCGACGCGTACACGGTCGGGGCCTGGCCGGGGACGACCCGCCAGATGTTGGCGGCACCGGGCTCGAACGGGAAGCCCGTCAGCTGGCTGATGTAGTAGGCGCCATCGGGACCCCTGACCACCGATGTGGGCACGGCATCCGCCCCGATCGCGGTGGGGGGCAGCGGCGTGATCGTGTTGAACCCCCGGTGGGACGCCCGCACCACGGCGTTGCCGCCGGCGTCGGCGAGGATGTACCCCTCGCCCTGGCGGACCAGGCCCACGGGGTTGCTGTCGATGTCGGTCCCGTCGGGGTTGGTGGCCGCCTCGTTGGCCAGGACGTCGGCGAACAGCGAGAACCCGCCGTGCTTCAGCTTGCCGGTGACCAGCGTGCCGAGCAGTGCGCCCTGGGCACCGAATCCGGCGCGGAACTGGTCGCTGCCGCCGATGCCGATCGACAGCACGAACTTCTGGCTGCCGGTGAACTTGATGTCGGACGGCCCGAGGGTCTCCCCGCTGCCGCTGATGATCGACGGCAAGCCGGTCACGACCCGCTCTTCGGGCCCGTTGTCGTGAACCTGGGTGACCGCGCCGCTCGTGCCCAGGCAGAACACGCCCAGATCAGGGTTCGGATGCGCGGTGACGCACGGGCCGGCACCACCTCGGCCCGCCTCCACCACATACAGGGCGCCCGTTGCCGAGAACGAGACGTGGCGGGGATTGTCGAGGCCGGTGGCGACCACCTCGACGGACGACTGCCCCGATGCGGGGGCCGCCGAACCGGCCGCGGTCAAGGCCAGGACGATGGCGAGCGCTGCCGCCACGGCGGCTGCCCTTCCGAACCGACGAGATCTGGGCATGTGTACCCCTCCTGGACCCAGCGGAGCCGCCAACCCACGCGCGCGACCGGGATCTCCGCCTGCCCACCCGGCCTGCTCCGCCGCACAGTAACAGCGGCCATGCGAGATGTCTCGGGTCCACACCCGCGTGGCCGGGCGACGGGCGGTTAGTCTGCGCGGCACGAGCCACACCGATCGGTCGTGGCGCGCACGGGCAGGCAGGGGGCAGGGGGTTGGCTGGAAACAGGGTGGGCCGGCGCCGGCGAACGTGGGGCGCCGCTTTGCTCGTCGTCGCGACGTCGGCCGTCGTCGCCCCCACGCCGATCGGACACGCCCCTCACGCCGACGCGGGGCCCGCGGGACCCGGCGCCGACCCGCCGCCGCTCGGGCCGGACGATGCCGCGAGCGCCTGGATCGACCGGGCGGAGGCGGCGGCCTCAGCCGCCGAAGCCACGCCGCCCGCGGCACCGAAGCCCATCGGGGGCGAGCCCGCCCAGCCGCCGGCCGAGGACGCCAACTCGCTGCTCGTCACGTTCGAGTCCGACGTGCCGGCCGCGGAGGCGGAGGAGATCGTCGAGCGGGCCGGCGCGGCCGCCGAGCCGATCAGCGGCACCGACACGGTCGAGGTGACGGCGCCCGGTCCCGCCCTGGCCGACGTGGCCGCCGAGCTGACGGCGGAGCCCGAGGTCGAGGTCGTCGAGCCCAACCGCGTGCGGTCGGCGTCGCGGGTGCCCAACGACACGAGCTACCCCGACCAGCAGCCCTACCTGAGCCGCATCGGCGCGCCCGCGGCCTGGGACGTGGCCAACACGGGCGCCGCCACGGTGGTGGCGGTGCTGGACACCGGCGTCGACCTCGACCACCCCGACCTGGCACCGAACCTGGTCGCCGGCCGCGACATCGTCAACGGCGACGCCGACCCGAGCGACGACGAGGGCCACGGCACTGCGGTCGCCGGGGTGGTCGGCGCCGCGACGGGCAACGGAGGCGGCGTCGCCGGGGTGGCGTGGAACGCCAAGGTCATGCCGGTCAAGGTCCTCGGACCCGACGGCACGGGCGTCGACGCCGACGTCGCCAGCGGCATCACCTGGGCCACCGACCACGGCGCCGACATCATCAACCTGTCGCTGGGCGGGCCGGGGGCGAGCACCGTGCTCGAGCAGGCCGTGAACTACGCCCTGGACCACGACGTGCTGGTCGTGGCCGCCGCCGGCAACGAGGCCACCGCCGAGCCGAGCTATCCCGCCGCCGTCCCCGGCGTCATCGCCGTCACCGCCACCGACGCGCAGGGCCGGTTCGCGGCGTTCTCGAACCACGGCCCCTGGGTCATCCTCGCGGCACCGGGCATCACCATCGTCACCACGAGCCTGGCGCCGGGACCGGTCATGGCCACAGCCCCCGTGACGGGGACGTCGTTCTCCTCGCCGATCGTCGCCGGCGTGGCGGCGCTGCTGCGCGAGCGTCATCCGGGCTGGGCGTGGGACAAGGTGGCGTATGAGCTCATCCGAACCGCCCGGGACGCGGGCCCGGCCGGGGTGGACGACGCCTACGGATTCGGGCTGGTCGACGCCGCGGCCGCCCTCGACGTCGGCCCGCACGGCGCGGTCTCCGCGCCCAGCGTGACCGGTGATGCGAGCGACCTGCCGGCCTCGCCCCGGCTCATACCAGCCGGGACGGCGGTCACCGAGGGCCTCGGGGTCGAGCTCGACCAGGACTGGTTCGCCTTCGACGTCGGCCCGGCACCGGCGGGCGCGAGCATCACGGTGACGCCGCCGCCGTTGGGCGCCAACCGCGCCGCAGAGATGGACCCGGTGGTCGAGCTGTACGGCCCGGGCGGTGGCCTCATCGCCACCGCCGACGCCGCCGGCGCGGGCGCCCCGGAGACCATCGGCACGAACCTCGGTCCGGGACGGCACCTGCTGAAGGTCGCCAACTTCGCGGCGTCCGTGAGCCCGGCCGACTACGGCCTGCGCGTCGATCTCGGGGCCGCGACCGGTTCGCCGCCGCCGCAGGGCGTCGGGCCGTGGCTCGCCGCTGCCACGCCGGCCCCCCACGCGGTGTCGGTCGCCACCACCTCGAGACCGTCGATCACGTTCGGGCGCAACCTGCTCGGCCCGTCGGTCACCGCTGACACGGTGCTCCTGCTCGACGGGCGCACGGCCGCCGCCGTGGACGCGAGCGTGTCGCTCGCCGGTCGCACGGTGACGGTCACCCCTGCCGGCCCGCTCACGCCCGGGGCGCCGTATCAGATCTTCCTGGCCGGCGTGCAGGACGCCGCCAGCAACGTCGCACCGCTGATCACCCTTCCGTTCGTGACTGCGCCGGCGGGCCCGCCCACGTACGCGGTGAACGGGACGTACTCCCCCTTCAGCGGTGACGTCGACGCCAACGGCTTCGACGACATCGTCTGGTACGCCCCGGGCTCGGCAGCCGATCCGGTTTGGCAGTTCCACGAGGACGGCCTGACGGGCGTCCCGACCTCCGTGGGCGGCACCTACACGACCGCCACCGGGGACTTCGACGGCAACGGCTTCGACGACATCCTCTGGTACGCGCCGGGCACCGCCGCCGACAGCATCTGGTTCCCGGGTCCGTCGGGCATCACGTCGCAGCGGATCACGGTGAACGGCACCTACACCCCGGTCGCCGCCGACTTCGACCGCAACGGCTTCGACGACATCCTCTGGTACGGCAGGGGAACGATCGCCGACGCCATCTGGTACTTCAACGCGTCGGGGCTGACGTCGCGAGCGACCACGGTCAACGGCCTGTACCGGCCGATGGCCGGCGACTTCAACCGTGACGGATTCGGCGACATCCTCTGGTACTTCCCCGGCGCGGGGGCCGAGTACCTCTGGTTCGGCGGCTCCGCCGGCTTCCGGTCCGCGGCGGCCCCCAGGGTCGCAGGGACGTACACCACGCGGGTGCTCGACGCGAACGGCGACGGATACGACGACGTGTTCTGGTACGCCGCGACCACGGGTTCGCTCTGGCGTGGTGGGTCGGGCGGCTTCACGGCCCAAGCGGGCCCGGCGATGCCCAGCGGCATGCGGCCGGTCGCCGGCGACTTCACCGGCGACGGGCGTGACGACCTCCTGGCCTACGTGCCGGGCACCGCCCCCGACCGGCTCCGGCCCGGCACGCCGACCGGCATCAGCTGACCGACAGCGCAGCGTCGATGATCGCCTGCTGCTCCTGCACGTGGATGGTGTGGGAGCCGGTGGCGGGGCTGCCGGACTCGTGGCGGCTGACCCGGATGACCTCGTGGCTGTCGCCCAGCCGCTCGGCCAGGCGGTCCTGGGCGAAGGCCCACGCGCCCATGTTGGACGGCTCCTCCTGCAGCCACACCACCTGGCGGGCGTTCGGGTACCTCGACACCACCTCGTCGATCCGGTCGTAGGGCCACGGGTAGAGCTGCTCCACGCGCACCACCGCGACCGGCGCCCCGCGCTTCGCCCGCTCCGCCATGGTCTCGTGGGCGACCTTGCCCGAGCACAGCACGACCCGCCGCACGTTGGCGGCGTCGGCGTCGGACACGAAGGGGTCGTCGAGCACCTCCTCGAAGCTGCCCCGCGTGAGCTCGTCGAGCGTGGACCGCGCCGGTCGCGCCCGCAGCAGCGACTTGGGCGTGAAGATCACCAGGGGCTTGCGCACGTCGCGCCGCACCTGACGGCGCAGCAGGTGGAAGTACTGGCCGGCGGTCGAGGCGTTGGCGACCTGGATGTTGTCCTCGGCCGCCAGGGTGAGGAACCGCTCGAGGCGGGCGGACGAGTGCTCGGCGCCCTGGCCCTCGTAGCCGTGCGGCAGCAGCAGCACCAGGCCCGACACCTGGTCCCACTTGTCCTCGGCCGCCACCAGGTACTGGTCGAGGATGGGGCTGGCGCCGTTGACGAAGTCGCCGAACTGCGCCTCCCAGCACACCAGGGCCTCGGTGTTGGCCACCGAGTAGCCGTACTCGAACCCCAGCCCGGCGTACTCGGAAAGGAGCGAGTCGTAGATCCAGAACTTGCCCTGCTCCGGGTCGAGGTGTGCCAGCGGGGCCCACTCGTGACCGTTGGTGGGGTCCACGAGCACGGCGTGGCGCTGGCTGAACGTGCCACGCCGGGAGTCCTGCCCGGTCAGCCGGATGTCGTTGCCCTCGAGCAGCAGGGAGCCGAACGCCAGCGCCTCGGCCGTCGCCCAGTCGACCTCGCCCTGGCCCCGCACCATCTTGTCGCGGGTCTCGAACTGCTTGGCCAGCTTGGGGTGGACGTGGAAGTCGTCGGGCCAGCCGGTCATGCCGTCGTAGATCCGGTCGAGGGTCGCCCGATCGACGCCGGTCTCGACGTGCGGCAGGACGCCGACGGGCGGAGGGGGCTCGGCGACCATGAGGCCCGCCCGCGGCGGGGCCGACTGGCGGGTCTCGTCCAGCGCCTGCTGGAGCCGCCGGCGGAAGTCGTCGAGCGCCTGCTCGGCCTCCTCCAGCGACATGTGGCCCCGCTTGACCAACGACTCGGTGTAGAGCTTGCGCACCGAACGCCGGTCCTCGATCTTGGCGTACATCAGCGGCTGGGTGTAGCTGGGGTCGTCGCCCTCGTTGTGCCCGTGCCGCCGATAGCACACGAGGTCGATCACGACGTCCTTGTGGAAGCGCTGCCGGTACGCGTACGCGAGGCGGGCGACCCGCACGCACGCCTCGGGGTCGTCGCCGTTCACGTGGAAGATCGGCGCCTGGACGATCTTGCCCACGTCGCTGGCGTAGAACCCGGAGCGGGCGGCCTCGGGGGTGGTCGTGAACCCGATCTGGTTGTTCACGATGATGTGGATCGTGCCGCCCACCCGGTAGCCCTTGATGTCGCTCATGTTGAGGGTCTCAGCCACCACGCCCTGGCCGGCGAAGGCGGCGTCGCCGTGCATGAGGATGGGCAGCACCGAGAACGCCTCGGGGTCGTTGATCTGGTCCTGCCGGGCTCGCACCATGCCCTCGACCACGGGGTCGACGGCCTCGAGGTGGCTGGGGTTGGCGGCCACCTCGACGGGGATCTCCTGGCCGGCCCGGCTCTGGAACTTCCCGGCCTGGCCGAGGTGGTACTTGACGTCGCCGGAGCCCTGCACCGCCGTGGGGTCGGGGATGCCCTCGAAGTCCTTGAAGATCTGCTCGTAGGACTTGCCGACGATGTTGGCCAGCACGTTGAGCCGGCCGCGGTGCGACATCCCCATGACCGAGCCGTCCAGCCCGTCGTCGGCCGCCCGCTCGAGGATCGCGTCCAGCACCGGGATGAGGCTCTCGCCGCCCTCGAGGCTGAAGCGCTTCTGCCCCACCCACTTGGTGCCGAGGAACTTCTCGAACGCCTCGGCGGCGTTGAGCCGCCCGAGGATGTGGCGCTGGTCCTCGGTGTCGAAGTCGACCGCGGTGGCGGACTCGACGTGCTCCTGGATCCAGTGCTGCTCGTCGAGGTCCTGGATGTGCATGTACTCGACGCCCGACGTGCGGCAGTAGGCATCGCGCAGCACGCGCAGGATCTCGCCGAGCGCCATCTTGTCCTGACCCGCCAGCCCGCCGGTCAGGAACTCGCGGTCGAGGTCCCAGATCGTCAGCCCGTAGGTCGCGGGGTCGAGCTCGGGGGCCATCTGGGGCTCTTTCCACCGCAGCGGGTCGAGGTCTGCGATCAGGTGGCCGCGCACGCGATACACGCGGATCAGCGTCGCCACCGCCATCTGCTTCTCGAGCATGGTCTGCTCGCGGTCGATGGGGTTGACGTCGCGCCGCCACCTGACCGCCTCGTAGGGCACGCCCAGGCTCTTGAAGATCTCGTCGTAGAAGCCGTCGGCGCCCAGCAACAGCTCTTCGACCCGCTCGAGGAACATGCCCGACTCGGCGCCCTGGATGATCCGGTGGTCGTAGGTGGACGTGACCGTCACGACCTTGGACGCCCCCAGCTCGGCCAGCAGGACCGGGTCCGCCCCACGCCACTCGGCGGGATAGTCGATGGCGCCGACCCCCACGATCACGCCCTGGCTGGGCATGAGCCGCGGCACCGACTGCACGGTGCCGATCGTGCCGGGGTTGGTCAGCGTGACGTTGCCCCCTGCGAAGTCGTCGGGGCTGAGCTTGTTCGACCGGACCTTGCGGATCATCTCCTCGTACGATCCCCAGAAGCCGCGGAAGTCCTGGGTGTCGGCCTCGCGGATGACGGGCACCAGCAGCGTGCGGCTGCCATCGGACTTCTCGACGTCGACCGCCAGGCCCAGGTTCACGTGCGGGTGGCGGACGACCCGGGGCTTGCCGGCGGCGTCGGTCGTGAACGTCGATCCCATCACGGGCATGGTGTCGGCGATCGCCCGCACCACCGCATAGCCGATGATGTGGGTGAAGCTGACCTTCCCGCCCCGCGTACGGCCCAGGTAGCCGTTCATGATCTTGCGGTTGACCTCGAGCAGCTTGGCCGGCACGTTGCGGAAGCTGGTGGCCGTGGGCACGCCGAGGCTGGCGGTCATGTTCTGGACGATGCGGGCGGCGGCACCGCGCAGAGGCTCGCCCGCCTCCCCAGCAGCCGGGGTGGGGGCCGCCGGCGCGGGCGTGGTCGCCGCGGGGGTGGTCGCGGCGGGGGCGGGCGCCGCCGGGGCGGGCGCCGCCGGGGCCGGCTGCGCCCCGTTGACGGGACTGGGTGCGGTCGCAGGCGCCTGGGGCGGCGAAGCAACCGGCGGTGACGGGTCGGCCACCTCGGTGTTGCTGTTGGCCGGCGGGGGTTGCTGGTCGACGTCGCGCTTGTAGTCGGCGAAGAACTCACGCCAGCTCTCGCTCACCGAGCTGGGGTCGTCGAGGTATTGCTGGTACATCTCGTCGACCAGCCAGGCGTTGGGCCCGAGCGTGGTGGTCGAGTCGGTCGAATGCGGTACGTCACCCACGGCCACCGATGGTACCGGCGACCAGGAGTTCTCAACTTGGCGTCATCCGGGTATCCACCAGGCACCGAAACGGCCGGTGTAAACCCGATGACACCCCCTCCGTAGGAGCTCACCATGCGGCCCAGCATCGCGGTCGACCGCCCTCTCCTGACGCCCCAGGCGCTGCGTCACCTGCTGGGCAACGACGTGGTCGTCCGCACCGCCGCGACGCTCTGGCGCGGCCGCCTGCTGTCCTGCGTCAAGGACAGCGCCTGGTTCGTCGTCGACGACGACGACGTGGTCGTGCAGCTGGACCAGATCCGGTCCATCCGGGCCGCCTGAGCCCGATTCGGGCACGATCCGCCGACCCGGTACCGTCGGCGCGCACAATGAGCGCGCAGTTCATCTTCACGATGCGCCGGGTGAGCCGCTTCCACCCTCCCGACAAGGAGGTGTTGAAGGACATCACCCTGGCCTTCTACCCGGGAGCGAAGATCGGCGTGCTCGGCCCCAACGGGGCCGGGAAGTCGTCGCTGCTGCGGATCATGGCCGGCGTGGATGACGGCTATACGGGCGACGCCCGGCTCACCCCCGGGTTCTCGGTGGGCATGCTGGAGCAGGAGCCGCAGCTCGACGCCGCCAAGGACGTCCAGGCCAACGTGATGGACGGCGTCGGCCAGGTCGCGGCGCTGCTCGCCGAGTACGACGAGGTCATGTCGGGCTGGGCCGACCCCGACGCCGACTACGAGAAGCTCGGGGCCCGCCAGGCCGACCTCGAGGCCAAGATCGATGCCGCCGGCGCGTGGGACCTCCAGCGCACGGTCGACGTCGCCATGGACGCACTGCGGCTGCCGCCGGGCGATGCGGACGTCACCACTCTCTCCGGTGGCGAGCGGCGTCGCGTGGCGCTCTGCCGGCTGCTGCTGTCGCGGCCCGACCTCCTCCTGCTCGACGAGCCGACGAACCACCTCGACGCCGAGTCGGTGGCGTGGCTGGAGCGGTTCCTCCGCGACTACCACGGCACGGTGGTCGCCATCACCCACGACCGCTACTTCCTCGACAACGTGGCCGGCTGGATCCTCGAGCTCGACCGGGGGCGCGGCTACCCGTTCGAGGGCAACTACTCCGGCTGGCTGGAGCAGAAGCGGGCACGCCTGGAGCAGGAGGAGAAGGCCGACAGTGCCCGCCAGCGGACCCTCGAGCGCGAGCTGGAGTGGGTCCGCATGGCGCCCAAGGCCCGCCAGGCCAAGGGCAAGGCCCGGCTCGCGGCATACGAGAAGCTGCAGGCAGAGGCCGAGCGCGCCGACCGCGCACAAGACAGGCTGCAGATCCACATCCCGCCCGGCCCCCACCTCGGCGACCAGGTCATCGAGGTCGACGGCCTGTCCAAGGGGTACGGCGACCGGCTGCTGATCGACGCCCTGTCCTTCTCGCTCCCTCGGGCCGGCATCGTCGGGATCATCGGGCCCAACGGCGCGGGCAAGACCACGCTGTCCCGCATGCTGACCGGGGCGGAGGCGCCGGACAGCGGTTCCATCACCATCGGACCCTCGGTCGAGCTGGCCTACGTCGACCAGTCCCGCGACACGCTCGATGCCGAGCACACCGTCTACCAGGAGATCACCGGGGGCCAGGACCTGCTTAGGGTCGGGGGCCGCGAGGTCAACGGCCGGGCCTACGTGGCGTCGTTCAACTTCCGGGGATCCGACCAGCAGAAGCCGGTGGGTGTGCTCTCGGGGGGCGAGCGCAACCGCGTGCACCTGGCCAAGGTGCTCCGCCAGGGCGGCAACGTCCTGCTCCTGGACGAGCCCACCAACGACCTGGATGTGGACACGCTCCGGGCGCTGGAGGACGCACTCGAGGCCTTCCCGGGGTGCGCGGTGGTGATCAGCCACGACCGCTGGTTCCTCGACCGCATCGCCACCCACATCCTGGCGTTCGAAGGCGACAGCCAGGTGCGCTGGTTCGAGGGCAACTTCAGCGAGTACGAGGCCTGGCGGCGCAAGCAGCTGGGCGCCGAGGCCGACCAGCCCCACCGCATCAGGTACAAGCCGCTGGTGAGGTAGGCCGCTGCGGGGATCGAGACGTCACATTCGTCCAAGACGGCGTCCACCGCACGGTCATACCGTCGGGGCCATGGCAGAAGAGACCAACGTCATCATCCAGCCGGTCCTGCATTACCGCGACCCCGAGAAGGCGCTCGGGTTCCTCACGGAGGCGTTCGGCTTCCGCGAGCAGGCCGTGCACAAGGGGCCCGGCGGCGAGATCGCGTACGTCGAGCTCGAGTTCGGCGGCTGCTACTTCGGGTTCGGCGTGACCGCGCCCACCGGCGACAGCCCGTTCGACCTGGGGCCCACGGCCATCTACGTCGCCCTCGACGACCCCGACGCCCACCACGCTCGCGCCGTGGCGGCCGGGGGCGAGATCGTGATGGGCCTCACCGACCAGGACTACGGCTCCCGCGAGTACGCGGCCCGGGACCCTGAGGGCAACGTCTGGTGCTTCGGCACCTACCGCCCCGGGCCGTCGTGACGCGCCGCGACGCCCACCAGGTCCAGCACCAGCGCCGCCTGGGCCGCAGGATCGCCGTCCGCCGGCGTGAGTCGTAGGTCGGGGCGCTCCGGGGCCTCGTAGGGATCGTCGATGCCGGTGAAGCCGACGATCTCGCCGGCACGGGCCCGGGCGTACAGGCCCTTCGGGTCGCGGGACTCGCACAGCTCCAGCGGCGTGTCGACGAAGACCTCGACGAACCGCAGCCCGACGGCCTCGTGGATCGCCCGGACCCGGTCGCGGTCGGCCCGGTAGGGGCTGATGACCGGCACCAGCGCCACCACCCCGCCGTCGGCGAAGAGGCGCGCCACCTCGCCCACCCGCCGGATGTTCTCGGTCCGATCGGCGGCCGAGAATCCCAGGTCGGCGTTGAGGCCGTGCCTGAGGTTGTCGCCGTCGAGCAGGTACGCCGGGCGACCGGCCGCCACCAGCGACCGCTCGACCTCCGCCGCCACCGTCGACTTACCCGACCCCGAGAGGCCGGTGAACCACACGGTCGCGCCCGCCGACGGCCGATCCGTCCGGCCCACCGACCCGGCGTGCCAGACGACGTCCGGCGTCACGCGACCCCGGTGGGCCCGGTGATGATGCCGGCGCCGACGGTGTTGTTGGTCGCCTCGTCGACGAGGATGAAGCTGCCGGTGGCGCGGTTGCGGCGGTACTCGTCGAAGAACAAGGGCACGGTCGTGCGCAGGCTCACGCGCCCGATCTCGTTCAGCGCCAGAGTGCCCGCTCCCTCGTCGCGGTGGAGCGTGTTGATGTCGAGCCGGTACTGCAGATCCTTCACCAGCGCCCGGCCCCAGCGGGTGGTGTGCTTGATGCCGAACTTGGCACCGGCGCGCAGGTCGCCCTCCTGCGTCAGCCAGCACAGCATCGCCTCGAGGTCCTGGCCGACATGGGGACGGTTGCGGACCCGGCAGACCATGTCGCCCCGGGACACGTCGACGTCGTCGGCCAGGCGGATCGTGACCGCCATGGGGGCGAACGCCTCGGCCACGGGTCCGTCGGCGCTGTCGATCGCGGCGATCGTCGTCGTCAGGCCCGAGGGCAGGACGACCACCTCGTCGCCGGGCTTCAGGACGCCGCCGGCGACCGTGCCCGCGTAGCCCCGGTAGTCGTGCAGGTCGTGGTTGACCTGGTCCTGCGGCCGCACCACGTACTGCACCGGGAAGCGCGCGTCGATCAGGTTGCGGTCGCTGGCGATGTGGGTCTCTTCGAGGTGGTGCAGCAGCGGCGTGCCCTCGTACCAGCCCATGTTGGCCGAGCGCTCCACGACGTTGTCGCCGTGCAGCGCCGAGATGGGGATGAACGACAGGTCGTGCACGTCGAGCCGCATGGCGAAGCTGCGGAACTCGCTGCGGATCTCCTCGAAGCGTTCCTGCGACCAGCCGACCAGGTCCATCTTGTTGACGCACACCACCAGGTGGGGGATGCCCAGCAGCGTCGCCAGGAAGGCGTGCCGGCGCGATTGCTCGAGCACGCCCTTGCGGGCGTCGACCAGGACCAGGGCCAGGTCGGCCGTCGAGGCGCCGGTGACCATGTTGCGGGTGTATTGGATGTGTCCGGGGGTGTCGGCGATGATGAACTTCCGCTTGGGGGTGGCGAAGTAGCGGTACGCGACGTCGATGGTGATGCCCTGCTCGCGCTCCGCCCGCAGCCCGTCGGTGAGCAGCGCCAGGTCGGTGTACGCGTCGCCGCGGGCCAGGCTGGTGCGCTCCACCGCCTCGAGCTGGTCCTCGAAGATCGCCTTCGAGTCGTAGAGCAGCCGGCCGATCAGCGTCGACTTGCCGTCGTCCACCGACCCGGCGGTGGCGAACCGCAGCAGCTCCATCAGAAGTAGCCCTCGCGCTTGCGGTCCTCCATGCCGGCCTCGCTGATGCGATCGTCGGCGCGGGTGGCGCCGCGCTCGGTGATGCGCGTGACCGCCGTCTCCTCGATGATGGCCGCCAGCGTCGACGCCGCCGAGTCGATCGCGCCGGTGCACGTGGCATCGCCGACGGTGCGGAAGCGCACGGTCCGCTCCTCGACCTCCTCGCCGTCGAGCAGCGTGACCCAGGGCGACTCCGCCAGCCACATGCCGTCGCGCTGGAACACCCGGCGCGGATGGGCGAAGTAGATCGGGGGCAGCTCCACGCCCTCGGCGGCGACGTACTGCCAGATGTCGAGCTCGGTCCAGTTCGACAGCGGGAAGACGCGGATGTGCTCGCCCTTGCGGTGCCGCCCGTTGTAGAGGTTCCACAGCTCGGGACGCTGGTTCTTGGGATCCCATTGGCCGAAGTCGTCGCGGAAGCTGAAGACCCGCTCCTTCGCCCGGGCCTTCTCCTCGTCGCGCCGGGCGCCGCCGAACACGGCGTCGAAGCCGTGCGACTCGATGGCCTCCAGCAGGGGGACCGTCTGGATGCGGTTGCGGCTGGCGCGCGGCCCGGTCTCCTCGACGACCTTGCCGGCGTCGATGGCGTCCTGCACGCTCGCCACGACCAGGCGGGCG
>DATFVX010000042.1:0-6397 GCA_035259985.1 Acidimicrobiales bacterium
CAACCGCCAGTGCCCGCACCGGGAACGTGCCCATCCCGCGGATTGCAGGTGGCACTGCGACGAACGTGAACGGCCGCCCACCGATCCGATCGACGCCGGTCAGGTGCTCGACGATCGGGATGCCGGCCGCCAACAACACGGAATGGATCGGCCGCTCGCCCGTGCGGGTGCCGTCGATGTTGACGGAGTCGATCCCCACGACGGCGGCGGCGCCGTGGGCCAGGCGCTCCGCCGCGCCCACGCTCAGGTAGGGATGGTCGGGCTCGCCGTAGCGCTCCGTGCCCCAGTGGCGGTCCCACCCGGTGCGGAACAGCACGGCGTGCCCCGCCAGGTCGAGCCCGTCCAGCAGCGCGGCGGGGATCTCCTGGCCCCCACCGGCGTCGACCGCAATCCCGGGCACCCCGACCACCCGGGCGGGGTCGAGCCCCGCGAGGTCGTGGCCGTCCGGGTAGCGATGGAACGGCGTATCGAGGTAGGTCCCCGTGTTGGAGACCATGTCGATCCGCCCGATCTGGAACTCGTAGCCGGGGGCGTAGCGCTCATGCGACGCCTCGCGGCTCAGGTGATCGGTGATCACGGGCGCGGGGAGCCCGGGGTAGGTGACGGTCCCGTCTTCCAGGACGTGGCTCAGGTCGACGATCGTGGGCATTGGGGCGGTCTACCGCGTCCTGGCCGGGCTCACGCACGCATTGGGACGGGTGAACGCTCTTAGCTCCTCGGCACCTGGGACCAGGGCAGCTCCTTGTCGACCCGCGGCTCGCCAGGGAGGCCCAGGACCCGCTCGCCCAGGATGTTGCGCTGGATCTCCGACGTGCCGCCCTCGATCGAGTTGGCCCGCGACCGGAGGAACATCTTGCGCGCCTCGCCGGGCGGGCCCACCAGCCCGAGGCTCTCGGCGCGCCGCATGGTGTAGTCGTAGCCGTCCAGGGCCGCCGGGCCGAGCAGGTCGACGCACAGCTCGTAGACCGCCTTGTTGACCTCGGCGAAGCCGAGCTTGGCGATCGATCCCTCGGGCCCGGGGTTGCCCGCCTTGCGGTTCGACGAGGCCCGGATGTTGGTGAGGCGCAGCACCTCGGTCTCGATCCACAGCCGCATCAGCCGATCGCGCATGGCCGGGCGGCGGTCCGCGACCTCGTCGCGCCAGATGCGCACGGCCTCCGCGATGGCGCCCGAGCCGCGCCGGGGCAGGCCACCCCCGCCGCCGATGACCGTGCGCTCGTTCATGAGGGTGGTCATGGCCACGCGCCAGCCGTCGCCGACGTCGCCGATGCGGTCGGCGTCGGGCACGCGCACCTCCGACATGTAGACCTCGTTGAACTCGGCCTCGCCGGTCATCTGCCGCAACGGCCGGACCTCGACGCCGGGCGCGTGCATGTCGAGGGCGAAGTAGGTCAGGCCCTTGTGCTTGGGCACCTCCGGATCGGTGCGGGCGACGAGCATGCCCCGGTCGGCGATGTGCGCCAGCGTGTTCCACACCTTCTGGCCGCTGATCACCCACTCGTCCCCGTCGCGCACCGCCCGGGTGGCGAGCCCGGCCAGGTCGGACCCGGCGCCCGGCTCGCTGAAGAGCTGGCACCACGCGTCCTCCCCGGTGAACATCCGGCGCAGGAGCCGCTCGCGCAGCGCGTCGTCGCCGTTCGTGGCCACCGTCGGCGCCGCCAGCGTCCAGCCGAAGAACTCCCGGCTCGCGGGAGGTGCCGCCCCGGCGGCGAACACGCGCTCGTCGACCTGCCGCTGCAGGGCGGGTGGCACCCCCAGCCCCCCCGAGCCCTCGGGGAAGTGCACCCAGGCGAGGCCCACGTCGTACTGGCGGCCGCGGAACTCCACGGGATCCGTCGACGCCGGGTCGAGCTCCGCCAACAGCTTGTCGACCCGCTCCGCGACGAGTGCGCTGGCATCAGTCATGTTCACGAGCGTAGGGCCGCCCCGTCGCCGGCCGCAGGTACCGGCCCCGAGAGGGCATACGCAACCACGACAATCCGGCAACCGGGGGGTAGAAGGCGCCGCGACCGGGTATTGCGACACGACCGGAGGAGGCGCGGCGGCGGAGACAGCCGCAGCTGACCGGGGGAACGCCGCCGCCTCCTCCATCCGGTTCCGCCGATCGGCGTCCGTCCCGGTGCCCGCGACCGGACTGCGAGGCCGCCGGGGCGCCTGCGTATCGTGTCGCCCCGATGACGCGCCGAGGGACTGCGATCGTCGCCGCCGTGCTGCTGGTCGCCGCGCCGGTCCTCGCGGCGTGCAGCGGTGGCGACGAGGCGGGCGCCGGGAACGCCCGCGGGCCCGACGGCGCCGGCGCCGCCGACCGGGCGCCTGCGGCCGACTGCGATCCGGCGCGCCCGGCAACGCGCACCGACGGCCCCCACACCTTCAGCTTCGGCGGCGAGGCGCGGACGTACCTGCTGGCCCTGCCCGACGACTACGACGGCCGCACCGCACACCCGCTGGTGTTCAGCTTCCACGGCTTCGCCAGCGACAAGGAGGGCCAGGACGCCTACGCGGCGATGGCCGCCGAGGGCACGGCGCGCGGCTACATCGTGGTCACGCCGGATGCGTTGGGCGAGCCTCGCGACTGGAACTACTTCGCCGACCCGTCCCGCGCGGACGACTTCGGGTTCGTCGATGCGCTCGTCGTCGACCTCGGCGAGCGGCTGTGCATCGACGCCGACCGCGTCTACGCGGCCGGCCACTCCGCCGGCTCGGCGTTCACGGGCTTCCTCCAGTGCAAGCCCCCGTACCGATTCGCGGCCGTGGCGATGGTGGCGGCCTTCATCCCGACGACCTGCCCCGTGGACCGGGCGCCCCCGGCGGTGATCGTGTTCCACGGCACGGCCGATCCGGCCGTGCCCTACGACGGCGGCTCGGTGGGCGGCGGGCCCGTGGGCATCCCCTCGGTGCGCCGGACGCTGGCGCAGTACGCCGATGCCTACGGGTGCGGCCGCCCCGCGACCCGGGACAAGCCGTCGGCCGGAGTGGAGAGGGACGCGCTGGCGGGCTGTGCGGGGGGAACGGACGTCGTGCTGTACACGATCGTCGGCGGCACCCACGACTGGCCCGGGAACGCGATCCACGAAGAGGCGACCGGTGGGCAGGCGTTCCCCGCCACCGACACGATCCTGGACTTCTTCGACGCCCATCCCCGCACCGGGTAACCGGCGCCGTTCTGCTGCGTGTCACGTTGATGACACGTGTTGCACAGCGAGTGAAAAATCCCTACCGTCCGGCCGATGGCTGAGACGACGGTCACATCGACCGAGTCGGCGGGCGGCGACGGTCGAGCCAGCCGGGCCGCTCGCACTCGCATCGCCGTCGTGGACGCCCTGCTTGCCCTCAACGAGAAGGACAACCTGCGACCGACCGCTCGGGAGATCGCCGCCGAGGCCGGCGTGTCGCTTCGGTCGATCTACGTCCACTTCGACGACGTCGAGTCGTTGCTGGTCGCCGCGGCCGTCCGCCACGGCGAGTACCTGATATCGCTGGCCCGGCCGGTCCCCACCGAGGGCCCGATCGGCCACCGGGTGGCGGCGCTGGTCGCCAACAGGCGGACGCTCTACGAGGCGGGCAGCGGCGTCCGCCGGGCGGCGCTGGTCCAGGAGCCGTTCTCGCCGGCACTGCAGCGCGCCCTCGAGGCCGGGCGCAAGGCGGGCCGCGCCGAGATCGACAACGTCTTCGCGGGCGAGATCGCGGCGGCGGGGGAGAGCGGGGGCCGGTTGCGGCAGGCGCTGGCGCTGGCCCTCGGTTCCACGTCGTGGGACGTGATGCGCCGCTACCAGGGGCTGACGGCGGACGAGGCGGAGGAACAACTGCGAACCATGGCGCTCGCCCTGCTCGGGGGCTGGGAGGGCGCAGTGGAGGCGGGATCGAGCGGGCCCAGCGAACCACCGGAGACCTGACGAGGAGTGCGATGACGTCCGCCGCCGTCGACAGCACGACCGAACCCGCAGCCCGGCGCCTCGAGGCCTCCGAGGTGGCGCAGCGGTTCGCGTTCCTCGTGCCGTTGCTGGCGCTGGTCGTGCTGCAGCGGATCGTCTTCCCCGCCCCGCTGGGGGTGGTGGTCAACGGCGCGCTGTTCGGGAGCCGGATCGCCCTCATCGCGCTGGGGATCGCGCTCATCTACCGGGCGAATCGGATCATCAACTTCGCCCAGGGAGACCTCGGTGCGGTGCCGGCCACGCTGGCCGTGATGCTGGTGGTCGCCTGGAACTGGAACTACTGGATCGGGCTGATCTGCGGACTGGCCGCCGCGCTGGTGTTGGGGGTGCTGGTGGAGACCCTCATCATCCGCCGGTTCTTCTCGGCCCCCCGCCTCGTGCTCACCGTCGCCACGATCGGTCTGGCGCAGCTGCTCGCCGGGGCCGGGCTGTTCCTGCCCCGTGCCTTCGGAGACCAGTCGTTCGGCACGCGGCTGGCCCCGCCGTTCGAGGCCAACTTCGAGATCGGCGGCACCAACTTCAACGCCAACGACGTGCTCACGATGATCGTGGTGCCCGTCTGCCTGGTGGCGATGGCGCTGTTCCTCCAACGCTCACGGGTGGGCGTCGCCATCGTGGGCTCAGCCGAGCGGGCCGACCGGGCCTTCACGCTCGGCATCCCGGTGAAGCGGCTGCACACCGTGGTGTGGGTGGTGGCCTCGCTCCTGGCCTTCCTCGGCATGTTCCTGCGGGCGGGCGCGGTGGGCCTGCCCATCGGCGAGGTCCTGCCGCCCTACTTCCTGCTCCAGGCACTGGCGGCCGCGGTGTTCGGCCGGTTCGAGCGGTTCACGACCATCGCCGCCGCCGCCATCGGGCTGGGCATCGTCGACCAGGCCATGACGTTCCAGGCGGGGAACCGACCCGCCTACAACGTCGCCGTCCTGTTCGGGATCGTCCTCGCCGGCCTGCTGCTGACGCCCCGGAGCCGGAGCGCGGCCCGCGTGGACTCCGATGCGTCGGCCACCTGGCAGGCCACGCGGGAGATCCGCCCGATCCCGCGGGAGCTGCGCCGCCTGCCCGAGGTCGTCGGAGCCCGGGTGCTGCTGGCCGGCGCGCTGGGGCTGTTCGTCCTCACGCTGCCCATATGGCTGTCGACCAGCCGCATCAACCTCGCGACCATCATCCTGATCTTCGGCATCGTGGCCGCCTCGCTGGTGGTGCTCACCGGGTGGGCGGGCCAGGTGAGCCTCGGGCACATGGCCTTCGTGGGCGTGGGCGCCGCCGTGGGTGGGGCGCTGACCGACCACCGCGGCTGGGACCTGGCCCTGGCCGGCGCGGTCGCCGGCCTCGTGGGCGCCATTGCGGCGGTGGTCGTGGGCTACCCCGCCCTGCGCCGGGGAGGGCTGACGCTGGCGGTGAGCACGCTCGCCTTCGGGCTGTTCGTGTCGGAGTACGTGCTCAACCGCACCATCTTCCCGGACTGGCTGCCCGGCCGGCGCATCGACCGGGGCACCATCCTGGGCATCGACCTGACCAGCGAGACGGCCATGTTCTACGCCTCGCTGGCGGTGCTGGCCCTGGCCCTCGTCATGGTGGTGGGCCTGCGGCGGTCGCGCACCGGGCGGGTCCTGATCGCCATCCGCGAGAACGAGCGCGCCGCCCGGGCATACGGGGTGAACGCCACCCGCACCCAGCTGGCGGCGTTCGCCTTCTCGGGGTTCCTGGCGGCGGTGGCCGGGTCGCTCTACGTCCACCAGCAGACCGGGCTATCCACCGATCCCTACCAGCCCCAGGCGAGCCTCGAGCTCTTCACCATGGTCGTCATCGGCGGCCTGGGGTCGCTGCCCGGCGCGCTGCTGGGCGCCACGTACGTCTTCAGCGTCGACTTCTTCCTCCCCAACCGGTGGCAGTTCCTGGCCACCGGCGTCGGGCTGCTGCTCGTGCTGCTGATCTTCCCGAGCGGCCTGGGCGGCGTGCTGGCGGACGTGCGCGACGCCGCGCTGCGGCGGGTGGCGAAGCGCCGGCACCTGGTGGTGCCGAGCCTGGTTGCCGACGTGCGGGTCGACGACGCCGAGGCGGCGCTGGCGACGGCCGACGAGCCGCCCGTCGAGGAGGTGCTCCTGGCCGCGGGCGAGAAGGCCGAGCGGGCGGAGCATGCCGAGGCCCCAGAGCAGGCGGAGCAGGCGGAGGCGGTCGAGCAGGCGGAGGCCGCCGCCGATGCCGAGGCGGCCGATGAATCCCAGGGGGTCACCCCGGAGCCCATTGCCCTGGGTAGCGATCGAGGCGAGGGACGGCCATGAGCGCCGACGAGCGCCTGACGATCGACGACCCCGGCGGCAACGGCGCCGACGCTCTGACAACCCACGACGCGGCCTCAACCGACGGCGACGGTCCCGATGCGGGGCGGTGGGCGCGCTGGAAGCGCCGGACCACCGGCGGTGCCCCCCTGTTCCCGCTCGGCGTGCTGTTCGGGCTCAACATGGCGG
>DATFVX010000043.1:0-10251 GCA_035259985.1 Acidimicrobiales bacterium
GCAGGTGCGCACCCTCGAGGTCCGGTACCCCGACGGCACACGGACGCGCCTCGAGGACGTCGCCGCGAACCGGCTGGTCGACGCCCCCGCCCCCGCCGGCTAGCTCAGCGGTTCCGACGGACGCAGACCGGGCCCGGCCCCCGGACCTCCCTACGCCCGCACGCGCTTCAGGCGCGGTTACTGGGCTGGTGCACCTTGTGCCAGCGACGATGCGATGTTGTCGAGCTGGTCGGTCGTGAGCTCACCGCTGGCACGGAGGACGACCCGGCCGTCGCCATCGATGGCGACGAAGAACGGGTAGGCGGACAGCCCGACCGCTGCGGCCGCCGAATTGGCCGCGTCGACGAGCACCGGCGCGGTCCAGCCTTCGTCGGCCAGCCACGCATCCGGCGGGTAGTTCGGGCGGCTGGGATCGATGGCGGTGGACACGGACACCAGGTCGACCCCTTCCGGCAGGCGACCATCATCGACCCATCGCTGGACGACCGGCACCTCGCGCTGGCAATGCGGGCACCAGTGGGCGACGAACATGATCATCGTGGGGCGCCCGTCACCGCTGATGGTCATCGGGGCACCGCTCTGGTCGTGGCCATCGAGGGTGGGCAGGGTCATCCCGACCGCCGGGTCATTGGCGCTGTCTGCGAACTCGGGGAGCGCCTCGCCGGACACCGTGACGGTGCCAGTCGTCGCCGGGTCGCCATTGCCGGCGTTGTCGGCCGTGTCGTCGCTGCCGCCTCCGACCGCCAGGGCCACTCCGAGGGCGATGAGCACGGCGGCCACAACGGCGGCGAGGACGACGATCGGGGTGCGGTTCGGCTTCGCGGCCCGCCGGCGGGTGGCGGGCGGTGACGAGCGGGTCATGAGATCTCCTGGGGGAGCGTGAGCAGAACGGCGATCAGGGCGAACCCGGACAGCGCCATGGTCGGAATTGTCAGATAGCCGAGCCGCTCGACCCAGATGATCGAACACGGGTTGGTGGGATCGCAGGAGCCCGACTCGAGCGACGGATAGCGCTCGATCAGCATGTGGTAGATGGACACGAGTCCCCCGCCCACGGCCAACGGCAATGCGTACCAGCGCACGGACCAGTCCCGACGCCAGGCTGCCACGGGCAGGATCACAGCCAGGGGATACATCCCGATGCGCTGGAACCAGCACAGTCGACAGGGAGGGAAGTTGGCGACCTCGGAGTAGTACAGGCTGCCGAGCGTCGACACGATCGCCACGGCGGCGGCTCCCACGAGGGCGACGGGCCGCACGGCGGCGAGCAACTCCGTCGGCCACCGGACCCTACGTCGCGCCGCGCGGACGACCATGGCCGCGAGGAGAACCGCGGCGGCAAGCTCCGCGAGCAGGGCGAGCAACGCCAGGAACAGGCTGACTTGATCGGTCGACAATGACTTCCTTCGCGGACGCGCGTCCGTGCCCGTGGTGAGCGGAAACACCTGCACCGGCGACAGAGACAGGGCTGCAGCGCGTTGGCGCCACCAGCGCACCCCGCCACATTACGGGCCACGGTGATCCGGCACCGATCGGCCGGTCGACCTCAGGCCCGCCACCGGGCGGACCGACTCGCCTGGTCTCAGCAGAGGTCTTCGAGGTGATGGGGCAGGCGTAGGGCCCCCGATGCCGAATGCCGCGGAGGCGGCGCCTTAACGGATCGCGTCGAACCAGCGCCCCCTGTGGTCCCGGTCCACGGTCTCCTGTGACTGAGCGAGCGTGATCAGCTCCGACAGCTCCGCAGCGGTAAAGCCATGCTCCTCCAAGATGGCTCGCACCCTCTGTCCTGCCGGCACCGCCAGCTCAACCTCACTGACCGCGCCCGCGACGGCATCCTGCCGTTGAACGCTCTTCACCGACCCAAACGCGTCTCGCTGAGTATCAGTCGAGGTGCACAGATACACCGTGAACCCGTCAAGATGCGGAAACGCCGCTGCGTACACGATCTGCGTGACGCCATCGGCGGCGAAGGCAGCGGTGAGCGCCCCACCGGCGTCCTCGAGGAGGGACCAGCGGCGGTCGCGCATGACGACAGCATGCCTCGCCGTGAGGGCCCGCCACCTGCCGGCAGAGAACGCGGTAGGCCGGCCACAGCGTCAAGGAGCGAGTGCCTCCGTCTGTGCGCGACTTAGGACTGACAGTGAGCGACCGCGCTGACGCCGATCGTCCGATCTGTGTGAATCGGCAGATGTGGGCGCGACCTGGAGAGGCGCGAGGTACCGTCGTCGGTCATGCGCGTGGGCGTCATCGCGGTCATCGCCGCCCTCGTACTCACGGCAGGAATCCTCGTGTTCGTCGCTGCCGACTACGAGGGGTCATGCGCCGTGGTCGAGGGATCGCAGACGATAGTGACCGATCAAGCTGAGCGTTGCGGGGTCAACCCGAACCCCTGAGCGATCCGCAGCGGTGTCCAGCCGAGTCGTCTGCGCGAATCGCTCGATCCAGCACGCATGAGTTGCCTGATCAGATGCTCTCAGCGGCGCGTCCCGATCCGCCGATATGGGTGTCAGGGCTCGGCTACGCAGCGTCGGCGTGGAGATCACGCAGATAGCACGGTGCGGGTGATGCGGAGTTCTCCCACTGGGGCGCAGTATCGAACGTATCCCCCAGTTGAGGAGGCTCCCCATGGCGGAGACGACAACGACAACCGAGGAGCACAGCATCCAGTCGTTTCGAGTCGACATCCCGGACGAGGCGATCGAGGATCTCCGTCGGCGCATAGCTGCGACGCGCTGGCCCAGCAAGGAGCTCGTCGAAGACTCATCGCAGGGTGTCCAGCTGGCGACGCTGCAGGAGCTGGCGCGCTACTGGGGGGCCGAGTACGACTGGCGCCGGTTCGAGGCGAAGCTGAACGCGCTGCCGCAGTTCACCACCGAGATCGACGGGCTCCGCATCCACTTCGTCCACGTAAAGTCACCTCACGCAGACGCATTGCCGCTGGTCATCACGCATGGCTGGCCGGGCTCGGTGATCGAGCTGCTGGAGGTCGTCGGCCCGCTCACCGAGCCGACCGCCCACGGCGGAGGCGCGGAGGACGCCTTCGACCTGGTGCTGCCGTCCCTGCCCGGCTACGGCTTCTCCGGCGAGCCGACCGAGGTCGGCTGGGACGCCGGCCGCATCGCGAGCGCCTGGGCGGAGCTGATGCGCCGCCTCGGCTACACGCGCTACGTCGCCCAGGGCGGCGACCAGGGCGCCGGCGTCACCGACGCGATGGGCCGCCTGGCACCCGACGGACTGCTCGGCCTCCACTTCAACTTCCTGTCCGCGGCTCCGCGGGAGCTGGTGATGGCCGCCCTCAACATCAGGCTCGCGTTCTCCATGGAGGGCCGCGAGGAGTTGAGCAAGGTCGTCGCGGTCTTCATGCGAGGCTACATCGCCGAGATGGGCGAGCACCCGCAGACGATCGGCTACCCCCTGCTGGACTCACCGGTCGGTCTGGCGGCCTGGATGCTGGACCACGACGCGGACGCCTACGAGAAGATCTCCCACGCCTTCCTCGACGGGCAGCCCTCAGGCAACCTCACCCGGGACCACGTCCTGGACAACGTCACGCTGTACTGGCTGACCAACACCGCGGCCTCGGCCGCGCGGCTGTACTGGGAGACCGGGCGAGGGGCGAAAGCCGCACTCAAACAGCCGCCACCGCACGTCTCGCTCCCGGTGGCGTACACGGTCTTCCCCGGTGAGCTCTTCCAGGCACCGCGCCAATGGGTGAAGAGCGCCTACCACAACCTCATCTATTTCAACGAGGTCGACAAGGGTGGGCACTTCGCTGCCTGGGAAGAGCCGGAGCTGTTCACGAGCGAGATGCGGGCGGCGTTCGCCTCCCTGCGATAGCGCGTTCGTCGAGAAGGGTCTGCCGGTCAATCGACGAGCCGTTCGAGCAGCCAGCTCGGCCCTACGACCTCCGCGTTGGCGGCGCTGACCCGTTCGGCCAGTGCACGGTCGGCCGTAACCACGACCACCTCCCGATTCGCTTCGGCTAGCGCGGCGATCGTGTCGTCGCCCTCGCCGGGTGCATGCACGACCTTCACGCCGTCGACGTCCGCCTCATCGGCTCCCGCCCGGGCTCGGCCCTCGAGCACGATGGTCACCGGCGGGCCGAGCCGCCCCGCGGTCACCGTCGCCCGCACTCGTTCCGTGAAGACTCGGGTGGCGCCTGGCCGGTCACGCCACCAGCCGGTTGGGCGAGACCCGATCACGTTGGCGGCGTCGATCACCAGCATCCGAACAGGGTCGCGCAGCCCCATGACGCCGGCTCGATGGCCGAGGTCGAGGCCGGCGACCCCGTCCGCGCAACCCGCCCAGACCCAGCGGGAGAGGACTCTGACCAGGGCTTTCGAGGTGGGCCGTGAGGGACTCGAACCCCCGACCCCTTGCGCGTCATGCAAGTGCTCTAGCCAACTGAGCTAACGGCCCGGCGGAACGAAAAAGCTACCACACGGCTGCCGGCGGCCCACCCGCCCGCGAGGCCGCTCGCATCTCCGCGGGCAGGTTCCGCATCATGCAGATAGCCTCTATGAACCCGTCGAACCAGGAGTCCCCCACTGGCCGAGACAACCCCCGATCCCCTGCCCGCAGAGCTCGCACCCTTCATGGCGCAGGCCCGCACCCGACTCGAGCGGGCGACCGACGGCCTGGACCACGAGGCCGCGGTCGAGCACCTCGAGGCGACCGTCGCGCGCGCCGCCATGGAGGCGTCCCGGCTCGGTTTCAGCTTCCCCTCGCCCGACGCCGCGGGAGAGCCGCTGAGCCTCGGCGAGGGCGACGGCCCGATCGTGGTCGTCCAGCGGCTCACCGGTCCCGACCAACCCGACTGACCACGGGTACCGGCGGCCCTGGGCACAGCGCGGCACGAGCGCCTCGGGGCCGAGCCGTCAGAGGTTGCCGCGGGCGGCCTGGGCCCGCTCGATCGCCTCGAACAGGGCCTTGAAGTTGCCGGCGCCGAAGCCGGTCGCACCCTCGCGCTGGATGATCTCGAAGAACACGGTGGGCCGGTCGCAGATCGTCTCGGTGAAGATCTGCAGCAGGTAGCCCTCGTCGTCGCGGTCGACCATGACCCCCAGCTCGGCCAGGTCGGCCCACGGCAGGTCGATCCCGGTCATACGCGCGCGGGCGTCGTCGTAGTACTCGGGCGGGACGTCGAGGAAGCGCACGCCCCGATCCCGCATGGCCCTCACCGCGTGGACGATGTCGGGCGTGTGCAGCGCCAGGTGCTGGACGCCGGGAGCCCGGTAGTAGTCGAGGTACTCCTCGATCTGGCTCTTGCGCCGGCCCGCGGCCGGCTCGTTGATCGGTAGCACCACCTTGTCGTGGTTCCACACGACCGTCGACATCAGCGCCGAGTACTCGGTCGAGATCTGGTCGTCGCCGAAGTGGACCAGCAGGTCAAAGCCCAGCACGTCCCGGTAGTAGTCGACCCACTGGTCGAGGTGCCCCAGCTCGACGTTGCCGACGATGTGGTCGAAGCGGGTCAGCCCCACCGCCGCCGGGCCACGGGGGGTCGGCAGCACGGGCGGACCGAACTGCGGAGCGAACGGCCCCGTGTAGGCGGAGCGGTCGAGGAAAGTGTGGACCGTCTCGCCGTAGGTGCGGATGGCGGCCTGGTGGATGCCCCCCAGCTCGTCGGTGTCGACCCGCGGTTCCCGTTCCGGCAGGGCACCCCGCGCCACCGCCGCCGCGAATGCGGCCTCGGCGTCGTCGACCAGAAAGCAGATGTCCTTGACGCCGTCGCCATGGGTCCGGACGTGCTCGGCGATCGGGGACTCGGGCCCGAGCGCGCCGGTGACGATGAACCGGATGCGGCCCTGCTGCAACAGGTGCGACACCCGGTCGCGGCGCCCGGTCTCCGGCCCGGCGTACGCCACCTCCTCGAACCCGAACGACGACGTCAACAGGCCGGCGAACGCCCGGGCGTTACCCACCCACCACTCGACGTGATCGATCCCACCGATAACCGGTGGTGCCACCGGGTTCCCCTGGCGATCATGATGGAGTGCGGTCGTGGCCATAGTCACCCCTGGATGGGCCGCCCGGCGGGCCGGCCCCCGTGGTCGAACTGCACGACCCAGGAAAGGCGTGGGGGGGTCAAGACGTCAACTCAGCGGTCAGATGCTGGACAATTCAGCCAGTGAGAGCGCTGGTGTGGTAGACACATTGCTCATGTTGCCCACCGGGATGGACGGTCTTGACGCCCGGCTGATTCGGGCCATGTGCGACACGCCGCGCGCCGGGGTCATGGAGCTGGCCCGCCAGCTCGGCGTCGCACGGGGAACGGTGCAGGCACGGCTCGACAAGCTCCAGCAGCGCGGCGTCATCTCGGGGTTCGACCCCGACCTCGACCTGCGCGCGATGGGCTACGAGGTGCTGGCCTTCGTGAGCCTCGAGATCGCCCAGGGCCGGCTCGACGACGTCACCAGGCACCTGCGCGAGATCGCCGAGGTGCTCGAGATCCACTCGGTGACCGGGCCGGGTGACCTCCACTGCCGCGTCGTGGCGCGCACGAACGACCACCTGCAGGACGTCATCAGCCGCATCCTCGAGGTGCAGGGCATCGACCGCAGCACGACGCAGATCGCACTCACCGAGCAGCTGCGCCACCGCGTCCTCCCCCTCGTCGACCTCGTGATCGACAGCGAGGACCACGCCCACCAGAACGCCGGCTGACCTCCGCGGCCCCGGGGCCTCAGGCGGTCTCGGGTGTAAAGCCCTGCCGCAGCGTGTTCTCGGTGATCACCCGCGGGTCGAGGAACTGATGCAGGTAGTCCGGCCCGCCGGCCTTCGAGCCGACGCCGGACATGCCGAACCCGCCGAACGGCTGGCGGCCCACGACCGCCCCGGTGATGTGCCGGTTGATGTAGACGTTCCCGGCCCGCAGCTCGGCCGCCGCCCGGGCGATGTTGGCGGGCGAGCGCGAGTAGATGCCAGCGGTGAGCGCGTATTCGGACCGGTTGGCGATCTCGATGGCGGCGTCGAGGTCGTCGGCCCGCAACACGGTGAGCACCGGGCCGAAGATCTCCTCGCGGGCGATCGGGGCGTCGGGGTCGTCGATCGCGACCACCGTGGGGGCCACGAAGTAGCCCTCCTCGGGCACGTCGTCGTGCTGGCCCAGGATGCGGCCCTGTTGCGGCGCCTCCTCGACCCAGCGCAGGACCCGCTTGTGCGCCTCCTCGTCGATGACCGGACCGACCTGCACCTCGGGACGGGAGGGATGGCCGACCAGCAGCTCGCGGGTGGCACCGACCACGCGCTCCACCAGCCGGTCGTAGATCGAACCCACGACGATCAGTCGGCTCGCCGCGGAGCACTTCTGCCCCGCGTAGCCGAACGCCGACACCACGACCCCCGGCACGGCCTGGTCGGGGTCGGCGTCGTCGTCGACGATCAGCGCGTTCTTGCCCCCCATCTCGGCGATCACGCGCTTCACGTGGCGCTGGCCGGGCACGGTCACGGCGGCCTGCTGGTTGATGGCCAGGCCGACGGCCCGCGACCCGGTGAACGCGATCACCGCCACCTCGGGGTGCTCGACCAACCGGGCACCGACGACCTCGCCCAGGCCCGGGAGGAACTGCACGACGCCCGGGGGTGCGCCGCCGGCCACCAGCGCCTCGATGAGGCGCCACGCCACGCCGGGCGCCTGCTCCGCCGGCTTGAGGATCACGGGATTGCCCGCGACCAGGGCGGCGACGGTCATGCCGGTGGGGATGGCGAGGGGGAAGTTCCACGGCGCGATGACCGCGGTGACGCCCTTGCCCTGGTAGACGAGGCGGTTCGTCTCCCCCGGCGGTGACTGCACCAGGTCGGCGGCCGCGCCATCGAGGCGGAGCATCTCGCGCCCGTAGTACTCGCAGAAGTCGATCGCCTCGCAGACGTCGGCGTCGGCCTGGTCCCAGGGCTTGCCCGCCTCGAAGCACTCGAGGGCGGCGATCCCGTAGCGCCGATCCCGCATCCAGTCGGCGGCCCGGAACAGCACCGCCGCCCGCTCCGGTGCCGGTGTCCGGCGCCAGTCGTGCGTGGCCCGCGCCGCGATCGCGACGGCGGCGTCGACGTCGTTGGCGGTGCAGGAGGCGGCACTGGCGACCAGCGCGGCGGGCATCGCCGGATCGACCGATTCCAGCGTGTTGGGGGTGGTCACCCGCTCGCCCCCGATGAGCGCCGGCACCTGTGCCCCCAGGCCGGCCGCCACCGATCGGACGGCGGCCGACATGGCGTCGCGTGCCGGACGCCGGCGCCACTCGGACACGGGCTCGGGCTCGTAGGGCGCGGGTTCGCCGGGATCGGTGGCCGCACGCCGCTCGCCCGCCGCCGGCGCCGGCAGCTCCCTTGGACCCGGGCTCGCCAGCAGCTCGTCGAGGTCCCGGCCCTCCGCGAAGCGGTGCCTCACGAAGGACTCGTTGGACGTGTTCTCGAGCAGCCGCCGCACCAGGTACGCCATCCCGGGCACGAGCTCGCCCACGGGCGCGTAGACCCGGAGCCGGAAGCCCAGGCGGCGAATGGCCTCGTGCATCGGCTCGGCCATGCCGTAGAGCATCTGGACCTCGTAGCCGGTGTCGGGGATGCCCTTGTGGCGCGCGTAAGTGATGGCGTAGGCGAGGGACCGGATGTTGTGGGACCCGAAGGCGGCGCGCACCTCCCCGTGGTGGTCGTGCAGCAGGCGGACGCAGCGCTCATAGTTGGCATCCGTGTCGGCCTTGTCCTCGAACACTGGCACGGGCCAACCCTCGGCCCGGGCGTGGACGGTCTCGGCGTCCCAGTAGGCACCCTTGACCAGCCGCACGGTGATCGGCTCGGCGCGGTGCGCCGACCAGGCCACCAGGTCGGCGAGGTCGGCGCGGCTGTCGCGCAGGTAGGCCTGGACGACGATGCCGGCGGGCATGGCGGCGAACTCGTCCTCGGACAGCAGGTCGCGGAAGAGCTGGAGCGTCATGTCCTTGACGTCGAAGTGCTCCATGTCGACGTTGACGAAGGCCCCCCGCTCCCGGGCCAGCCGGAGGATCGGCCGCAGGCGCTCCTTGGCCGACGCCAGCCCCGCCTCCCGCGACAGCGGCTCATAGTGTGTGGCCAGCGCCGTGGGCTTCACGCTGACGTTGACCCGGTGGAGCGGCCCGAGGTCGTCGCGCTCCAGGTGGTCGTCGGGTGCCCAGTGGCGACCGGCGTCGTCGAGCGCCACGACCAGTTCCTCGACGCGGGCTGCGTAGCGGTCGGCCTCGGTGCCGACCACGGTCTTCTCGCCCAGCACGTCGACGGTGTACGCGCTGCCGGCCCGCCACAGCTGGTGCAGCCCGGCGACCGCATCGCGGGCAGAGTCCCCGACGATGAACTGCCGGGCCATCCGCATGATGTTGCGGCGGGCGATCCGGGCCTCCACGCGGGCGCCGAGGGGTACCCGGTCCGCGAGGTCGATGCCCAGGTCCAGGGCCTTGGGGGCGTCCACCCCGTCGAAGTACTCGGACAGGTGGTGGGCGACATCGGGCGCGTCGCTCAGGGCCGGGAAGACGTCGACGAAGCGGAACAGCTGGGTCTTGAACCCGGGCCGCTCCATCGCCCAGTCCATGACGCGGTCGCTCCACCAGGCGCCGCGGAGGACGCCGGCGCGCCGCGCCGTGGCCAGGTCGGCGATCCGACGGGCCAGCGTGACGGTGTCGCGCTCGATCTCGGCGACCACGGGGTCAAGGTAGCCGGGCCGTCGCAAATCCCCGCGGCTCCCGGCCAGTCAGGCGGCCCGACCGCTCGGGGCGGCGATTCGAAAAAGCGCGATCAGCCGCCCGTACGGCGTAGCCTCGTCCCTGCAGTACCGCGCCTCGAGTCGGCACGGGCAAAGAAACAGATAGGCAGAGACACCATGGCAGTAGGCACCGTCAAGTTCTTCAACGCCGAGAAGGGCTACGGCTTCATCTCGCGTGAGGACGGGAGCGACGTGTTCGTCCACTTCTCCAACATCCAAGGCACCGGCTACCGCTCGCTCGAGGCGGGACAGCAGGTCGAGTTCGAGATCGGACCGGGCCGCAAGGGCGACGAGGCCCAGAACGTCCGGGTGCTCTGACTAGACGTGTCACGGCGGCGAACGACCTTCGGCAAGCTCCAACGGGACCGCGACAAGCAGGCCAAGGCCCAGGCCAAGCTCGAGCGGAAGGCCCAGCGCGCGGAGCAGGCCGACGAGCAGCAGCCCGACGCCTCTGCACCAGAGGTCGACCAGGCCGAGGTCCTGGCGCAGCTTGCCGAGCTGCACGCCGCTTTCGACGACGGAAAGAT
>DATFVX010000044.1:0-2347 GCA_035259985.1 Acidimicrobiales bacterium
GGGCCCGTCGACCAGGGCGGCGACGTTGCGCACGACGAGCCCGTTCTGCTCGGCCCATCGCAGCGCCCGGCGGAGCACGGCACGGGCGTACTGGCGGGTGCGGGGACTGACCGGCTTCACGGTCGTGGTGACGGGGCGCCCGTCGGCTCGTTGAAAGACCGATCCCTCGCCCGTCCCGCGTCGTGCGGCGATGAACCGACACAGTAGGAGGATCGCCGACGCTCGGGTCACATGGTGGGTCCCATTGGCCAGAAACACAGCAGAGCCGGCCCCTGCGGACCGGCTCTGGTCTGGACTTTCTTGGTCGGGCTGGCGGGACTTGAACCCGCGACCCCTTGACCCCCAGTCAAGTGCGCTACCAAACTGCGCCACAGCCCGACGGGGACCGTCATCCTACGCGCTCAGCGCCCCGGCCCCCAGATGGCGAAGGTGGTGCCGGGCGCCTGGACGTTGACGAACAGCGCTCCGCCATCGGGCGAGAAGGTCGCCCCGTCGAACTCGTCGTCGCTCAGCCGGTTGTGGGCCAGCGGGAACCGGGGAGGATCAGATCCGGCCGATCACCCACTCGACGAGCTGCACCAGGCGCCAACCCAGGTAGATCACCGTCGCCAACACCAGGAGCTTGAAGTGCCAGGGCGCCCTCTGCCGCGTGGCGGCCTTCTCGGCGGCCGGCTCGGCGACCTGCCGGCCGCAGGTCGGGCACGTGCCGTCGGGCTCGAGGGTGTTGGGGTTGAGGAAGCGGCTACAGGTCTCGCACCAGGGCATCTACGTCTTCCAACGGGGGCCGGCGACTGCAATCCGCGACGCTACGGCGTGGCCCACCACACCGGCCACCTGGGACGAGACGGCGAGCAGGGCGTCCAGGTCGATCCCGGTCGCCACACCGAGGTCATCGCACAGGTGGACCAGGTCCTCGGTGGCCAGGTTGCCGCCGGCACCCTCGGCGAACGGGGACCCGCCCAGCCCGCCCACGGCCGTGTCGAACCGGGTGACGCCGGCCTGGAGGGCGGCGTAGGCGTTGACCAGCGCCGTACCCCGGGTGTCGTGGAGGTGGAGGCCGACGTCGGTGCCGGTCTCGGCCAGCAGGTCGCCCACCCGCCGGGGCGTCGCCATGCCCGTGGTGTCGGCGTACGTCACGCTGGTCGATCCGCTCTCGAGGGCGCGCCGGCCGAGCGATGCCACCGGGCCCGGGGCGATGTCGCCCTCATAGGGCGAGCCGAACGCGCACGACACCACAGTGTCGATGGGCATGTCGGCACCGATGGTCGCACGTATCGCGCCTACCTGGCCGAGCGACTCGTCGACCGACATGTGCACGTTGCGCTGGCTGTACGCCTCGGACGCCGACACCGTGAGCGTCAGCGCGTCGACACCCGCCTCCGTCGCCAGCTCCGCACCCTTCACGTTGGGGACGAGCGCGACGTGGCGAACGGCCGGGGACCGCGGCAGCGCGGCCATGACCTCGGCGGCCCCCGCCATGGCGGGCACCGCCTTGGGCGAGACGAACGCTGCCACCTCGATCAACGACACGCCGGCATCGACGAGCGCCGTCACGAGCTGGACCCTGGCCGTCACCGGCACCGGCTTCTCGGGCTGGAGCCCGTCGCGGGGGCCGACCTCGCGGACGACGATCGACGGTGGCAGGGGCGGCAGCGCCCCGTCCCTGGTGGTCACACCGGGGGCACCCCGTGGCGCCGGGCACTGAACGACCGGTCCTTGTCCGTGGCCATCTCGAGCCGGCGGATGCACTCGGATCGCAGGTCCGCGAAGTCGACGACCGCGTCCACGACCAGCTCGGAGGCGAGGCGGTAGAGGTCGACGTCGGTCTCGTACAGCTCCCGCTGCGCATCCACGAACGCCGCCCGCTCGCCCTCGTCGGTGATCGCTGCGATCTTGTTCGCGAACACGGCGTTCACGGCGGCCTCGGGCCCCATGACCGCGATCTTGGCCGTCGGCAGCGCCAGTGTGGCCTCGGGCTCGAAGGCGGGGCCCGACATGGCGTACAGGCCGGCGCCATACGCCTTGCGCACGATCACCGACAGCTTGGGGACCGTGGCCTCGCTCACCGCGGTGACCATCTTGGCGCCGTGGCGGATGATCCCCTGGCGCTCGACCTCGGTGCCGATCATGAACCCGGGGACGTCGGCCAGGAACAGCAGCGGGACGTTGAACGCGTCGCACAACCAGACGAACCGCGCCGCCTTGTCGGCGGAATCCACGAACAGCACGCCGCCCTTCTGCATCGGGTTGTTGGCCACGATGCCGACCGGCCGGCCGTCGAGCAGAGCGAGCCCGGTGATCACCTCGGGGGCGAAGAGCGGCATCCGCTCGAAGAACGACTCGGCAT
>DATFVX010000045.1:0-8541 GCA_035259985.1 Acidimicrobiales bacterium
GGCCCAGAGGTTGATGTCGCTCTCGGTCGCGAACCGGTCGATCTCGGCCAGTTCGTCGTCCGTGAACCCGAGCCGGTCGATTGCCGCGACGTTCGCCTCGAGCTGCTCGACGCTGCTCGCGCCGACGAGCGCGGAGGTGACGCGCGCGTCGCGGAGCGTCCACGCGATCGCCGTCTGGGCAAGCGTCTGGCCCCGGCGCGCGGCGATCTCGTTCAACGCGCGCACCTTCGCCATCGTCTGCTCCGTGAGCTGATCCGGCGACAGCGGGCTCGGATGGCTGGCCCGCGAACCGGACGGGATCCCGTCGAGGTAGCGGTCCGTCAGCACACCCTGCGCCAGCGGCGAGAAGGCGATGCAGCCGATACCGAGCTCACCCAGCGTGTCGAGCAGGTCGCTCTCGATCCAGCGGTTGAACATCGAGTACGACGGCTGGTGGATCAGCAGCGGCACGCCCCGGTCGGCGAGGAGCCGTGCGGCCTCGACGGTGCGCGCCGACGAGTAGGACGAGATGCCGGCGTACAGCGCCTTGCCCTGCGCCACCGCGGTCGCCAGCGCCGACATCGTCTCGTCCAGGGGGGTGTCGGGATCGAAGCGGTGCGAATAGAAGATGTCGACGTAGTCGAGGCCCATCCGCCCCAGGGACTGGTCGAGGGATGCGAGCAGGTACTTGCGGGAGCCGCCCTCGCCGTAGGGTCCCGGCCACATGTCGTAGCCCGCCTTGGTGGAGACCACGAGCTCGTCGCGGTGGCCGGCGAAGTCGGTGGCGAGCAACCTGCCGAAGTTCTCCTCCGCCGAGCCGTACGGCGGCCCGTAGTTGTTGGCAAGGTCGAAGTGGGTGACGCCCAGGTCGAAGGCCCGGCGGCAGATCGCCTGCTGCGTCTCGAACGGGCGGTCCTGCCCGAAGTTGTGCCACAGCCCGAGCGAGATGGTGGGCAGCATCAAGCCGCTGCGCCCGCAGCGGCGGTAGGGCATGGTCTCGTAGCGGTCGGCCGAGGGGATGTGCTCCATGGGCCGCGAGCCTAGGGAGGCGGCGTGGCGTCGTTCCGCAATCCGGGGCTTCGGCCCTGGGCGGCCGTTCCTGGCGCAGAAGTGGTTGGCCAGCAACCATCTCGGAACCAGGAACGACGGGTACGAACGATGGACCTGAGCGAGGGCGACGAACGGAGGTGGCGGTGATCGACGTCCTGAGCGGCTTCGTCGAGGAGCTGCGGGCCGCCGGCGTCGCCGTCGGGATCACCGAGCACGTCGACGCGATGCGGGCCGTGGACGCCGTGTCGCTCGATGAGCGGGCGATCGTCCGTCGGGCCTTGGGCTCGACGCTCGCCAAGAGCCGTGCCGAGTGGGCCACGTTCGAGACCGTGTTCGACGCCTACTTCGCCGTCGATCCGGAGGGCGACGACGCCGACGGGGCATTCCGGCGGCGGATCGAGCGCGTCGTGGCGCAGGGGGACGGCGCCGTCCTGCGGGCGGTCGCCCGCGAGGCGGTCCGCCGCCACGCGGCACTGGGGACCCCTCCGGGCGGCGTCCACTACCACCTGTTCCGCACCCTGCGCCGCATCGACTTCGCAACGCTCCCGGAGCGGGCCCTCGCCGTGGTGACCGCCGCCAAGGCGGGCGACACGACCCAGACCGGCCTGACGCCGCTGGAGGCCACGCTCGCCCGCCGCACGGTGGCGCTGCGGGCGGACCAGCTGCGCGACGAGATCGAGTCCGAGATCCGGCGCCGCACGTCGTTCGCCGATCGCGACCACGCGCCCGCCGGGCTCATGGCGACGCAGCTGGAGATCCGCCGGGCGTCGGCCGGTGAGCTGGACCAGATCCGGGCCGCGATCCAGCCGCTGGCCCGGCGCCTGGCCGCCAGGCTGGCGAAGTCCCGTCGCCCGGCACCCGGCCGGCTGGACTTCCGCCACACGATCCGCCGCTCGCTGGCGTACGGCGGCGTGCCGCTCGAGCCGGTGATCCGGGGCCGCCGCCGGTCGTTGCCCGAGATCGTCGTGCTGGCCGATGTCAGCCGCTCGGTGGCGGATTTCAGCCGCTTCACGCTGCAGCTCGTCTATGCGTTGAGCAGCCAGTTCGGCAAGGTCCGGTCGTTCGTCTTCGTCGACGCCATCGAGGAGGTGACGGAGCAGCTGCGCGACCGGGCGGGCCTGGCCGAGGCGATGCGGGCGCTCGGCACCAGCGCCGGCATCACCCGGTTCGACGGCCACTCCGACTACGGCCACGCGTTCTCCGACTTCTGGCGCCGCTGGGGGGCCGAGGTCACCCCGCGCACGACGCTGGTCGTGCTGGGAGACGCGCGCAACAACTACCACGCCTCCCAGTCGTGGGTCCTGGCCGAGCTGCGTCGCCGCGCCCGCCGGGTCTACTGGCTGAACCCCGAGCCGGCCTCGTCGTGGGACACGGGGGACTCCGTGATGAGCGAGTACGCCGCGCTCACGCACGAGACCTTCGAGTGCCGCAACCTGGACCAGCTCGAGCAGTTCGTGGAGCGTTGCTGCTAGCCAACGGTGCCGGCGTCAGTACCGCGGCGACCACTTGCTGGTGCGCAGCAGCCGGCTCTCCCACTGGTCGCGGTAGCGCAGGCCGCGGTGCATGTAGCGGCCGGGCCACACGTCGGGGTCGTACTCCTCGGGCTCGGAGATGAGGTTGAGCAGCAGGCCGTAGTTGACGATCTTCTGCATGAGGATGGCCTCCGGCCGGTAGCGGGTGCCGTGGGCCACCTGGAAGCACGCCTCGATCTCCAGGATGCTGTGCTCGGGCGGCATCGCCCGCATGTTGCGGAAGTACTCCTCGTCCCAGAAGCGGATGTAGTCGTCGAGCGGGGCCGAGGGCCAGCCGGTGTCCTCCATGTACAGCGACAGCTCGTGCTCGGAGCCATCGGTCGGCACCGTCGCGAGGTCGACGTCCTGCAGGGGCGACCAGTAGACGGGGACGAGCATCTTTCCCTGGACGTCGTGGCGCAGGGCACCGACGGTGCGGGACCAATCCAGCAGGTCGCCCCGGCGGAGGCGGCCGGCCAGGCGCTCGTAGGCGGCGCCGTCCCGTACCGCGGTGATGGTCACGACCCGGTACGACCCGCCGCTGCCGTGGGCATGGTTGAGGTACCACAGGAGCCGGGCGTCGTCGCCCTGGGCCAGCAGCTTCATCCAGCCATCGCGGTAGGCGGCCTCGAACTCGTGCTCGTGCTCGCCGGCCACCGAGTGCACCTCGTGCATGAACAGCATGATGCGTCTCCCGCTCGGCCTCTTAGTGCCTGCGCGGATAGGCACGTCGTCTGGGCGAACGGTGGTCAGCGTTGCCCGGAGGCCGAGCTGTGCGGCCTTGGCTTACCGTGCAAATTCCGTACAGTTCTGTGCCCACTTGCATCCCTATCCGCTCGGCCTCTTTAGTTGAGTGGCGACCACGACGCCGTGCGCAGCAGCTTGCTGCGCCACTGGTCGCGAAACTCCAGGGCGTCGTGCATCCAGTTGCCCGGTTGCGCCATCTCCTCGGGCATGTCGGTGGTCAGCAGCCGGACGAGCCCCGGCATGTCGTGGACCTTCTGCATCAGCGTGACCTCGGGGTAGCGCCCGGCGCCCGGCATGGTCTGGTAGGCGGCCTGGATGCTGATCAGGCGGTGGGCGGACTCGGCCCCCAGCATCCGGCTGTAGATGTCGCCGGCGGCTGCGATGTACTCCTCGGCCTTGCCGCGCCGGGGCCACATGGTGTCCTCCATGTACAGCGCGGGCTCGTGGCGGCGCCCGTCGGTGGGCACGTCGGCGAGGTCGACCTCGAGGGGCGAGAAGTCGAGGGCCATCAGCAGGCGAGACTGGACGTCGTGCCGGCAGGAATCGGCCTCTCGGGCCCAGTCGGCCAGGTCGCCGCGCTGGACCCGGCGGGCGAGGCGCTCCCAGGCGGCGCCGTCGGCCACACCGGTGACCGTCACCACCTGGTAGGAGGGCCCGGTGCCGTGGGCGTGGTGCAGGAACCACAACAGCCGGGCATCGCCGTCGGCCGCCAGGCCCTCCATCCACCCGGCCCGGAAGGCGACCTCGAACTCCTTCTCCTTGGCGCCTGCGACCCTGTGCACCTCGTGGAGGAACAGCATCCGCCCAGTCTCCTTCCCCGGCGTGGCCGCGCTAGGGTGCCTAACAGTCAAAAGATACATCAGATAGAGGTGCATCGATAGCCGAGCATCCATCGGTCGTAGCGCCAGGGGGAGAGGCCGTGTACCCGCGGGTTCATGCCGCGACGAGCCCCGACAAGCCCGCCCTGATCATGGGGACGAGCGGCGAGGTGGTGACGTACCGCGAGCTCGACGAGCGCTCGTGCCGGCTGGCGCACCTGTTCTGGGACGCCGGGCTGCGGACCGGCGACCACGCGGCCATCTTCATGGAGAACCACCCCCGCTACTTCGAGGTCGCCTGGGCGGCGCTGCGGTCGGGGCTGTACCTCACCCCGGTGAGCTCGTACCTCACCGCCGACGAGGCCGCGTACGTCGTGAACGACTGCCAGGCACGTGCGCTGGTCACGTCGATGGCCAGGCGCGAGGTGGCCGAGCAGCTCCTGACCGCCACGCCGGCGGTCGAGGTCCGCCTGATGGTCGACGCTGCGTCGGCCGAGACTCCGGGGCACGAGCCCTACGAGGACGCCCTCGGCCGCCACCCGGCGGTCCCGCTCGCCGACGAGCCGCTGGGCGACCTGATGTTCTACAGCTCGGGGACGACCGGCCGGCCCAAGGGGATCAAGCGGCCGCTCACCGGGCGGCGGGCCAGCGAGGGCAGCCCGCTCCTCCTCCCGCTGCTGCAGTCGCTGTACGGCGTCGACGGGGACAGCGTCTACCTGTCGCCGGCGCCGCTCTACCACGCCGCACCGCTCACCTTCTGCGCCGGGGTCCAGGCGCTGGGCGGGACCGTCGTCGCCATGGAGCGGTTCGATGCCGCCTGTGCGCTGGAGCTCATCGAGCGCCACGGCGTCACGCACGGCCAGTTCGTGCCCACCATGTTCGTGCGCATGCTCAAGCTGCCCGAGGAGGAGCGTCGTCGCCACGACCTGACGAGCTTGCGCGTCGCCGTCCACGCCGCGGCGCCCTGTCCGGTGCCGGTGAAGGAGCAGATGATCGCCTGGTGGGGGCCGGTGCTGGTCGAGTACTACGCCGGGACCGAGGGCAACGGCGTCACCTTCATCCGCTCGGAGGAATGGCTCGACCACCGGGGCTCGGTCGGACGGTCGCTCGGCGCCCCGCTCCACATCTGCGACGAGGCGGGCGAGGAGCTGCCGGTCGGGGAGACCGGCCTCGTCTACTTCGACAGCCCCGACGGCCTGCCGTTCGAGTACCACAACGACCCGGGCAAGACCTGGGGCACGCTCAACCCTGGGCACCCGAGCTGGTCGACGCTCGGCGACGTGGGCCACCTGGACGAGGACGGCTACCTGTACCTCACCGACCGTCAGGCCTACATGATCATCTCGGGCGGCGTGAACATCTACCCGCAGGAGATCGAGAACGTCCTCGTGATGCACCCCTCGGTGGCGGACGTGGCGGTGTTCGGGGTGCCCGATGACGACTTCGGCGAGCAGGTCAAGGCCGTGGTCCAGCCGGCGCCCGGCGCCGAGGCAGGCGCCGAGCTCCAGCGCCGGCTCATCGCCTACTGCCGCGAGCACCTGGCCGCGGTGAAGTGCCCCAAGTCGATCGACTTCGCAGCGGAGCTGCCGCGGCTGCCCACGGGCAAGCTGTACAAGCGGCTGCTGCGCGACCCGTACTGGGAAGGCCGGCAGGTCCGGATCTAGTGGGCGCTGCACTCAGAGGCATGTTCATAGCGGAGGGCACAGAGTGGGCATGAGCTACCAGGAACACACCACCCTCATGACCGTGGCGAACCGCCTGGCGATCGGTGATCTCACCGCGCGCTACAACCGGGCGCTGGAGACTGGCGACCTGGAGACCTGGATCGGCACCTTCGTCCAGGAGGGTGTGCTGCGGGGCGCCGGCGGCGAGACGTTCTCCGGCCACCGGGAGCTGCTGGGGTTCTTCCGGGCCGCGCCGGCCGGCCGCATCCGGGTCACCGCCGACGCACTGGTCGACGTCGACGGTGTGCACGCGCGGCAGGAGTGCCGCTTCCTGACGCTGCGCCCGGGCCCGAACGGCGCCGCTCCCGAGGTGGAGGATGTGGGCAGGTATCGCGACGAGCTCGTCTACGAGCGCGGGCGCTGGTACTTCTCGGCGCGCGAGATGGTGGCCGACCTCAGCCCCGGCTCCTGATGCGCCTGTCGGTCGTCACGCCGGTGCTGACCCGCGTGCCGGGAGCCCACGCCCGTTGGGAGCAGGCCGCGGGCATGGCCGAGGTGGTGGAGATCGCCCGGGCAGCCGACCGACTCGGCTACCACCACCTCACGTGCAGCGAGCACGTGGCCATCCCCACCGACGTGGCCGAGGTCCGGGGGGCGACGTACTGGGATCCGCTGGCGACGTTCGGCTACCTGGCCGCCGTGACGGAGCGGATCAGGCTGGCCACCTACGTCCTCGTGCTCGGCTACCACCATCCCCTGGAGATCGCCAAGCGCTACGGCACGCTCGACCTGGTGTCGGGCGGTCGGCTGATCCTGGGCGTCGGCGTGGGATCGCTACGCGAGGAGTTCGAGTTGCTCGGCGCCCCGTTCGAGGACCGCGGGGCGCGGGGCGACGATGCCCTGATGGCGCTGCGGGCCTCGCTCTCCCGGGAGCAGCCGGAGTACCACGGGTCCCACCACGACTACGGCGGCTTCGTCGTCCGGCCCTGCGCCGTCCAGCCCCGGGTCCCGCTGTGGGTCGGCGGCCGCACCCGGCGCTCGCTCCGGCGGGCCGCGACGCTGGCCGACGGCTGGGCCCCGTTCGGGGTCTCGGTCGCCCAGGTGGCGGACTGGCTGGGCGGGGTCGACCTGCCGGACGGGTTCGAGGTGGTAATCAGCCCCGCGCGGGCGCTCGACCCGAGCGACGGCACCTCGGCCTGCGCAGACGCCCTCGGCGCCCTGGCGGCGGCGGGGACGACCATCGTCGCCGCCCGGGTCGTGCACCACTCGCTGGCGCACTACCTCGAGCAGCTCGAGGCGCTGGCGGGATTCGGCGGCGTACGGAGGGGGGCGGTGTGAACCGGGTCAAGGTCGGGTTCTTCTCGCTGTCGGGCCGGGGCGGATCCGACGACGACACCCACGACGACCCCGACGACCGCGCCTACCTCGCGTGGCACCAGCTCGACCACATGCCGGAGCAGTACCAGCTGCCCGGCATCGTCCACGGGCAGCGGTGGGTGTCGAACGAAGCGTGCCATGCGGCCCGGTCGGCGGCGTCCGGCGTGTTCGAGGACGTCCACCACGTCGTGCTCTACCTGATGGGCGACCCGGTCGAGCAGACGCTCGACGACTTCTTCGACCTGGGGAGCCGGCTGGCACACCTCGGCCGCTTCCCGCGGGACCTGCCCCGGCGCTTCCTGGGGGCACTGCGGCTCCTGGACGCCCGGGCCGCGCCGCGCGTGCTCGTCTCGGCCGAGGTGGTGCCGTTCAGGCCCAACCGCGGCATCTACCTGATCGCCGAGCGGCCGGCCGATCCCGGCCGGCTGGACCGCTACCTCCGCTGGCGGCAGGGCGAGCACCTGGATCGGCTGGTCACGACGCCCGGGGTCGCCGGCGCGTGGGTGTTCGCCACCGCCGCCCGCCACCGGCGGGGCCGGTACACCGACGGCGACTTCCGTATCACCGTGTGCTACCTCGACGGCGACCCGGGGGAGGCGGGCAGCGCCCTGGGGCCGTTGATGGAGGAGGCGTGGCGCGACGCGCCGGTCACGCCGTTGCTGGCGGCCCCGTTCGCCTCTCTGGTTCCATGGGTATGGCCGGAGGGCGTCTATCAGTCATATGATTAGGAAGACAGACCAGGAGCGGTCGGGGGGCCACATGGACGCACGGACACTGGTCATCGACGCCGACGCCCACATCAACGAGCCGGTCGTCCGCCTCGACGCGCCCGATGACGAGCTCGCGCCCTGGCGGGCGCTGGCCGAGCGGCATCCGGGTTGGCAGCGGGCCGGCGAGTCGGGGGGCAGGACCGTCAGCCTGATCGAGGGCAAGCTGTTCCCGACCCAGGAGGGACCGGGCCGCGGCGTCCCCATCGAGTCGGCCATGCACCCGCAGGCCGCCGACGGTGCCCTGCACCTCGACGCCCGCATCCGCGACCTCGACAAGGAGGGCATCGACGTCCAGGTGCTGTACGGCGGGCTGAGCATCGGTGCCACCACGTTCGAGGACCCGGCATTCGCGCTGGACTTCTGCCGGGCATACAACGACTGGCTGGTCGGTGTGTGCGCCCGCCATCCCGACCGCCTCCGGGCGGTGGCGATCGTTCCGCTGCAGCATCCGGCCGACGCGGTTTCCGAGCTGGCGCGGGCCGCCGATCTCGGTGCGGTCGCCGTGATGATCCCGCCGGTGGTGGGCCCGCGGAACCTCGACGATCCGTCGCTCCGGCCCTTCTTCGAGGCCGCCGCCGGCGTTGGCCTGGCGGTGGGCGTGCACAGCGCGCCGGGGATGAACCTG
>DATFVX010000046.1:0-19624 GCA_035259985.1 Acidimicrobiales bacterium
CCGCCGCAAGGCCGACCAGCTGCGCCAACGCGCGGGCGGCGAGTGAGGGATAGGGAGCGCCGCACGTGACACTCCACGTCGAGCTCGTATCGCCCGAGCGGATCCTCTACTCGGGCGACGCCGACATGGTGATCGCGCGGACGGTCGGCGGCGGCGAGCTCGCGTTCCTCACCGGGCACGCCCACTTCGTGGGCGCGCTCGACATCGCCACGGTCACGATCAGGTCATCGTCCGGCGACGAGGTGGCGGCCGTGCACGGGGGGTTCGTGGAGGTGTCCAACGACCGGGTGACGATCCTGTCGGACGTCGCCGAGCTCGGCAGCCAGATCGACGTCGAGCGGGCCCGGCGCTCAGCCGAGGAGGCCGAACAGCGGGTCCGGCAGACCGACGACGCCGAGGCGGAGGCGACCGCCCGCCGCGCCCACGTACGGATGGCCGCCGCCGGAGCCGTGCGCGGGGTGTAGCGGGCCGGCTCGCGCCACGGCGCCGGCACCGATCAGGACGTCGGCGTCGTCAGCCGCGGGTCGAGGACGTCGCCCGCCGCGAGCGCCGCGAAGGCTGCGGCAGCAGGTGCCGCACGAGCGCGACGGTGGCGTCCGCCGGCGCAAGTCCGAGCTCCTCGCGCAGCAGGGTGACGTGCTCGTCGAATTGGCGCAGCGCGCCGCCCCGGTCCCCGGCGGCGAGGTAGGCGGCGATGAGGGCCTGGTGCGACGTCTCGGACAGCGGCTCGAGGCGCACGGCGTGCAGGCCGACATCGATGGCCTCGTCCGCCCGGCCCCGTGACACGAGGCGGGGGATGAGGCTCCCGAACGTGCGCAACAGCATCTGCCGGAATCGTTCGCGCTCTGCGATGACCCAGTCGTCATACCAATCGGGCAGCAGCTCGAGGTCGAACGACACCCCGTTGGGCGCGCCCCTGATCCGTGCCAGCACGGCATCCTCGGTGCGGCTGCGCAGCCACCGTGCGTCGACGTCGACACCGGGGCTGAGGGTGAGGCCGGAATGGTCGTTGCCGATCAACGGCGCCACCTTGCGTGTCCGCCAGAGTGCGGATCGAAGGTTGGCGCCGGCCTGTCCGTCGGTCGTCGAGGGCCAAAGCGCGCCGGCGAGGCGCGTCCGCTGAACGGGCCTGTCCTGCAGCGCGAGGTACGCGACCACGCGCTGGGCCGACGTCGGCAAGGCGACGAATCCGTCGGGGCCTTCCACCGCAAAGCCCCCGAGCAGCCGAAGGGACAATGGTCTAGCCACGGGTCATGTCTCCGCCTTGACCGGGGATGCTCCACGTCACCGCGTATTGCACCCTCCGTGGTCTGACGAATACTCAACCGCCGTTACGGAATGTTGTCAAGCGGCCGAGATCCTGCACGCATGGTATGCGGCATCGGCGGTCCGCCGAGGAGCCCTCAGTGACACAGCGCCGATCCCCCGAGCCAGCCGCGAACCAGGTCGACGGCCTCGCCCACCGACGTCGCCACACCCACGACCTCGACCTCCTCGAGCGTCGTACTGACGGCCAGCACCCGGGCTCGGAACGCGGGCTCGCGGCCGGGCTCGCACCATGCCCTGATGACCAGGACCCCGACGTCGTCACCCACCCACCGATGACCGCGCCGCACGCGTCACCGGCGCGTCACCGGCGCGTCGCCGGGGCGTCCCTGGCCGACCGCCACCGGGCACGCCGGGCGAAGCGGTGACGCCGACGTGACGCGGTGGTGACGCGCCCAGGGTTCGGTGGCGGGGTGCCGCCGGTGTCGCCTGTCAGCCATCGCATCCCGGGCACGACGGCGGACGTCCCAGCCAAAGGAGGTGATCCATCCATGTCAAGCACCCTCACTCTTGAGGAGCTCGAGGGCCACGAGGTCCAGGTACTCGAGCCTCGTGAGACGCTCGGGGTGTTCAACCTTGCCAACGTCTCGGCCACGAACCTGGCGCTCGCGTTCAACGCGGCCAGCTTCAAGAGCCACGCCAGCGCGTGGGCCGGACAGGCCGTCATCGTCTTGCAAGGCTGATCGTTAGCGTCCCCGCGACGCATCACAGAGAGAAGGCACCATGCACGAAACATGTGCGCTCAGCTATGCCGAGTTGGATGCCACCTCCGGCGAGCTGATCCCCGAGCGGGAGACCCTCGCACTGGTGAACATCGCGAACGTTGTCGGGGTCAACATCGCCCTCGCCTTCAACGTCGCGTCGTTCAAGAGCTCGGCGCACGCAGCGGCCGGCCAGCTCATCGCGGTCGGCCAGTTCTAGGCACCCCTCGGGGGACGGACGGAGCGGGACAGCTGCATGATGTCCCGCCCCGTCCCCCCGATCAGGGATACCACGATGTCGATCCCCCGACTAGCAGACGACGTGCGCCTGCTCGGCCGGTATCCGGGGTCGGGCTTCCGTGAGCCGCGTTACCTGATCGAGCGCCGCGACCAGCGCATGCTCCAGGTGTCGCGCCTGCTGTTCATCGTGGCCGCCAACCTCGACGGCCGCCACTCGCCGGAGGAGGTGGCGGACCGGGTCAGCACCCAATACCGGCGGCGCCTGACCACCGAGGGCCTCCAGTTCCTGGTCGAGGCCAAGCTCCGCCCGCTCGGCCTCCTCGAGGACGAGGACACGCCGGGCCAGCCGGCACCTACGGCGGACACTTCCGCGCGCGCCACCCAACCCCCATCGCAGCCGCCGCCGAGCCGCCTGCTCGGGCTCCGCCTGCGCCTCGTGCTCCTGCCCGAGCGGTTCGTCCACGTCGTGAGCGCGCTGCTGGTCGGGCTCTTCCTCCCAGCGGTCGTGGTGGCGGCCCTGGTCTCGCTCGTCGCCGTGGATGTCTGGCTCCTACGCACCGCGAGCGTCAGCGACAGCATGGCCTGGGCGCTCACCCATCCCGTCACCATCCTGGTGGTGCTGGCGATCGTCGCCGCCTCGGTGGTCTTCCACGAGTTCGGGCACGCCGCCGCCTGCCGCTACGGCGGCGGCCGGCCGGGCCGGATCGGGATGGGCCTCTATCTCGTCTATCCGGCCCTCTACACCGACGTCACCGACGCCCAGCGCCTGGGCCGGGCCGCCCGCGTACGCACCGACCTCGGTGGCGTCTACTTCAACGGCCTCGCCATCCTGGGGGTGGCTGCGGGATACGCGATCACCGGGTACGAGCCGCTGGTCCTGGCGATCGTGCTCATCCACATCGAGATCCTGCAGCAGTTGATACCGATCGTCCGCCTCGACGGCTACTACATCCTGACCGACCTCGTCGGCGTGCCGGACCTGTTCGATCGGGTGGGCCCGGTGCTCACCAGCATGTTCCCCGGGAAGCGGGCCGACCGTCGCGTCACCGAGCTGCGTCCGGGCGCGCGTGCCGCCATCACCCTCTGGGTCCTGCTCGTCGTGCCGCTGCTCCTCGCGGTGACCGGCTACATCGTTGTGCGCGCCCCGGAGTTCCTCCGGGACGTCTGGGAGAGCGAGCAGCTCCAGGTGCAGACCCTGAAGGCGGCGTGGGAGGCCGGCGATGCGGCCGTCGTCGCGATCGCGCTCCTGTCGATGGCGCTGTTGGCGCTGCCCGTGCTGGGCCTGACACTCCTGGCGGTCGATTTCGCACGCCGGGTCCCACGCCTCGTCGCCCGCGCCGTTCGCGCCGTGCGCCGCCGTCGCCGGGCGATCCCTCCGGCCGCCGGCGCCGCGACGAGACCCGTCCCTCAGGAGGCACCCATGGACACCAAGGAAGGGCGGGATTCGGCCGCCCCCGTGCCCGCGTCGACCCCGGGTCCGGCGGGCGAGAGCGCACCGGCGTCCGCCAACGGGAACGGTCGCGGACCCCGGGCCACCCGGGTCAACGGGACGAAGGCCCGGGCGTCGATGACGAACCTGACCGCAGCCGACTTCACCGAGCAGACGATGCTGCGTCGCCGGGGGCGGCGACCGACCCGAGGCTGGCAGCGCGCGGTCTTCGTCGCCACACGCGGCACGTTGAACCCGGGGCCGGGTCGCGCCGAGCGTCGCGAGCTCGATCTGTTGAAGCGCTTGCGCACCCCGATCGCCGGTTCGCGCCGGATCGTCGTGCTGTCGCGCAAGGGCGGCGCCGGCAAGACCACGACCGCCGTGATGCTCGGCCACACCTTCGCGTCGCAGCGGGGCGATCGCGTGGTGGCCCTGGACGGCAACCCGGACGCTGGGAGCCTGGCCTACCGGATCCAGCGCCAGTCGTTCGAGACCGTCACGAGCCTGCTCGCCCAACAAGAGGCCCTCGACCGGTATGCCGACATGCGCACCTACACGTCCCAGGCGTCGGACACCCGGCTCGAGGTCGTGGCGTCCGACGACGATCCCCGCATCTCCCAGGCACTCGGTGAGCGGGACTATCGCCGCGCCATCGACATCCTGGACCGCCACTACAACCTGATCATCATCGACACCGGGACCGGCATCCTGGACGGCGCCATCCAGGGTGTCCTGGGCGAGGCCGACCAGATCGTCGTGGTGATGCCGCCGGCCCTCGACGGCGGTCGGGTCGCAGCCATGACGCTCGACTGGCTCGAGGAGCACAACTACGGCGAGCTGGTTCGGGGCGCCGTCGCCGTGATCAATGGCGTCCGTGGCAATGGCCCGGTCGAGATGGACCGCATGGAGGCCCACTTCTCCGCTCGCTGCGCCGGGGTGGTCCGCATCCCCTGGGACGCCGAGCTCGCCGCCGGTGGCCAGACCGGCTTCGCCGAACTGCGCCACCCCACCAGGGTCGCGTTCCTCGACCTGGCGGCGATGATCGCCGAGGGTTTCCAGTCCAGATCACCGCGAAGGAGGAGCAACCCGTGACGCTCGTGCAGGGAAGACGGCTGAGCCGGTGCGCCGGCCCGGTCGCAATAGCGCTGGCCGTGCTGTGGGGGACCGTCGCGCCTGCCGAGGCCGGCCACGGCAAGACGGTCAGGACCGACGTGACCGTCGAGGTCCACCGCGATGGGCAATCCAAGGCGCGGTCGGCACTGAAGCTGGCGCAAACCTTCCGAGATGACGTGTCCGCCGTCAATCAGGCGTACGCCTACGCCCAGTGCAATGACTGCCGCGCCGTGGCGGCGGCGTTCCAGGTTGTCCTCGCCAACCGTGCGCCCACCAACCTCGCCGCCGACAACGCGGCGGTCGCGTCGAACGAGAACTGCCAACGGTGTGAGACCGTGGCAATCGCCTACCAGTTCGTGGTTGTGAACCCCCACCGGTCACAGCTCACGGCCGCCGGCCACATGCGGCTGGCCAGGGTCCGGTTCGACCTCCTTCGGCTCACACGCTCGGGCCGGCCACCCGCCGAGATCACGGCCGAGGCCGAGGGCCTCGCGGCGGAGGTGGCGAGCATCCTCACGACCGAGCTGCGCACCAAGCCGGCCATCCACCGCAAGGTACGTACGGAGCGCACGGGACCGTTCCGGCGCTAGCGGCCGCCGGTCAGGACCCTCGTCGGGCGCGGCTCGACGAGACGTTCGAGACGCCGACGGTCGCGCCCGACACCGACGTCCCGTTTGGGTGCGGACCCGTGCCCGCATGGAGACTGGGACCATGACGAGAGCCGTGCGTCGATCGGTAGCCCTGTTGCTGGCCGGAGCCCTCATCGCGGCGTGCTCCGGGGGCTCCGATGGGTCCGGCGGGTCGGACGAGTTGGGCGCCGACGACGAGTCGGCTGCGGCGGCGGGGCGCGGGCCCGAGGAGGTGACCGACGGCGACTTCTACGCCGCGCCCGACCCGGTGCCCGACGACGACCACGGCACGCTCCTGCGCTACCAGCCCGTGGACGGCCTCGACGTCGGCGGGGCGACAGGCTGGCGGATCATGTACGCCTCCGAGTCGCCGGAGGGCGACCCGATCGTGGTGACCGGGACGGCCCTGGTGCCGCCCGGCGAGGCGCCGTCGGGGGGCCGTCCGGTGCTCACGATCGCCCACGGGACCAGCGGCATCGCGGACGAGTGCGCCCCGTCGAAGCGCCCCGCCGCCACGGAGCTGTCGCTCATGGGACCGTTCGTCGACGCCGGCTACCTGGTGGTGCTGAGCGACTACGAGGGCCTGGGCACGCCGGGCCGGCATCCCTACCTGGTGGGCGAGAGCGAGGGCCGGGGCGTGCTGGACGCCGCCGTCGCGGCCCGCGACCTCCCCGACGCCGACGCCGGCGACCAGCTCTCGATCTTCGGGTACTCGCAGGGTGGCCACGGGGCTCTGTGGGCCGGCCAGCTCGCCGCCGACTGGGCGCCTGACTACGAGCTCGTGGGCACCGTGGCCGGTGCGCCGGCGACCGAGCTGCCCATCATCTTCAGTGCCGCCGGGTCGCTGCCGATCGCCGGGTTCCTCTACATGATCATCGCCGGGTTCGCCGCGGCGTACCCCGGGGCCGATCCGGCGCTGGTGCTCACGCCGGCGGGCGAGGGGGAGCTCCCGCAGGTGGACGAGGGCTGCGTCGGCGACGTGATCCGGCACTTCGCGAGCACGCCCAACGCCGAGCTCCTCAAGCCGGGGCTCGCCGAGGTGGAGCCGTGGGCCGACCTCGAGGCCGCCAACGACCCGGGTCGCGTGGTGACGGACAACCCGATCCTGATCGTGCACAGCGCCGCCGACGACGTGGTGCCGGCGGCGCTCAGCCAGGCGCTGGTGCAGCGCATGTGCTCAGAGGGTCAGGTGGTCGAGCGCCGCGTCTACGACAAGGGGCAGGGCCACGTGGAGGCGGTGCCGGACGCCGTGAGCGACGCATTCGAGTGGCTGCAGCAGCAGGCCGCCGGCGATGCACCGGTGTCGACCTGCCCGGCCGCAGGCACTGAGAGGGCGAGCGGGAAGGGACACAAGTGGGCACCGAACAGTACGGAATTTGCACCGTAAGCCCAGGCCGCACAGCTCGGCCTCCCGGCAACACTGACCACCGTTCGCCCAGACGACGCGTCTATGCGCGCAGGCACTGAGTAGGCCGAGCGGCATGTCCCGGCGCCGGTTGGGGGTCGTTCTGCTCCTGCCGGAGCCCGCAGCGACCGAGGCTGACGGCCTCCGCCGGGCCCTGGGCGACGGCACGCTGGGGCGCATCCCCGCCCATCTCACGCTCGTTCCGCCGGTGAACGTGCGCGAGGACGACATGCCGGCGGTCCTCGAGGTCCTTCGGGATTCGGCGGCCCAGACCCGCCCGCTGGACCTGCGGCTCGGCCCCGCCACCACCTTCCATCCGACGACGCCGGTGGTCTACCTGGGCGTCGACGGCAGCGTCGCCGCGCTCCACGACCTGCGGGGCCGCATCTTCCGTGCGCCGCTGGAACGCCCGCTGACCCTCCCGTTCGTCCCCCACGTCACGCTGGCCGACGAGATGGAGGTCGACCGCATCGAGGCCGCGGTGTCCGCGCTCGCCGACTACGTGGTCGACGTCCGGTTCGAGGCCGTGCACCTCCTGGAGGAGGGACGGGGCCGGGTATGGCGGCCGATCGCCGATGCGAGGTTCAGCAAGCGCTGGTTGCCCGGGTGACGTCTACGCTGCGCGGCCATGTCTGGTAGCTCGCCGGGATCGACCACCTGGCGCACTGCGCTGGTCACGGGGGCGTCCTCGGGGATTGGCGCTGCGCTCGCCCGCCAGCTCGCCGCCGAGGGCACCGACCTGGTCGTGGTGGCCAGGGACCGGGCCCGCCTCGACGCGCTCGCCGCCGAGCTCGGCGGCGTGGGCCGCCCGGGCCGGGGCGTCACCGTCGAGGTGCTGCCGGCGGACCTGGCCGACCCGGGCTCGCTCGCCGCCGTGGAGGCCCGCGTGTCCGACCCCGACAGGGCGATCGATCTCGTCGTCAACAACGCGGGCTTCGGCACCTACGGCCCCTTCGTCGACGCCGACATCGACGCCGAGGCGCAGGAGATCGCCGTCAACGTCACCGCGCTGGCGCGGCTCACCCACGCCGCGATCCGGGCCATGGTGCCCCGAGGCCGGGGAACGGTCATGAACATCTCCTCGATGGCCGCCCTCCAGGCGACGCCCGGCAATGCGACATACGGCGCCACCAAGGGCTTCGTCGCCATGTTCGGCGAGGCTCTGTCGAGCGAGCTCGCCGGCACCGGCGTGACCGTCACGACCGTGCTCCCCGGCTTCACCCATACCGAGTTCCACGAGCGGGCCGGCGTCGAGCCCCGGCGTCCGCTCGGGATGCCCTGGCAGTCCGCGGAGGAGTGCGCCGCCGAGGCGCTGGCCGCGGCCCACGCCGGCAAGTCGTGGGTGGTCACCGGCAGGGTCAACAAGGTCGCCGCCGCGGCGGCCGGGCCCGTACCCCGCGGCGTCCGCCGCTGGGCCGCCGCCCGGATAGCCAGCCACATGTAGCGCGCCAGCGGAGGGTGTGGTTTGGCGGCCCTCGACCGCGATGCGCCGTCAGGCAAAATCGATCGCGGAGAAGCGGGCGAGCTTCGACAGCTTGTGCTGGGCGCTGATGAGGCGGACCGTGCCCGACTTGGAGCGCATGACCAGCGACTGCGTCGACGCGCCCTGGCTGTGGTAGTGGACACCCCGCAGCACCTCGCCGTCGGTGATGCCGGTCACGGCGAAGAAGCAGTTGTCCCCGCCGACGAGGTCGTCGGTTGTCAGGACCTGCTCGAGGTCGTAGCCCTGGTCGATGGCGGCCTGGCGTTCGTCGTCGTTGCGGGGCCACAGGCGGCCCTGGATCTCCCCGCCCATGCACTTCATCGCAGTGGCGGCGATGACCCCCTCGGGGGTCCCGCCGATTCCGAACAGGATGTCGGCGCCGGCGTCCGGCCAGGCCGTCGACACCGCGCCGATGACGTCGCCGTCCTGGATGAGCCGGATCCGGGCCCCGGCGGCCCGCACCTCGGCGATGAGGTCGCCGTGGCGCTCCCGATCGAGGATCACGGCGGTGACGTCCCGCATCGACTCGCCCTTGGCCCGCGCCACCGCCTGGAGGTTCTCGGTCGCCGACTTGGTGATGTCGATGGCGCCGGCCGACTCCTGGCCGACGGCGATCTTCTCCATGTAGACGCAGGGGCCGGGGTTGAACATCGTCCCGCGCTCGGACACGGCGATCACGGAGATGGCGTTGCCGCGGCCCAGCGCCGTCAGCGTCGTGCCCTCGACCGGGTCGACGGCGATGTCGGTGAGCGGCCCGGTGCCGTCGCCGATCTGCTCGCCGTTGTAGAGCATCGGGGCCTCGTCCTTCTCGCCCTCACCGATCACCACGACGCCGTCCATGGGGACCCCGTCGAGCACGATGCGCATCGCGTCGACCGCGGCGCCGTCGGCGCCGTTCTTGTCGCCCCGGCCCATCCAACGCGAGGCGGCCAGCGCCGCCGCCTCGGTGACCCGCACCAGCTCGAGCGCGAGGTTTCGGTCCGGTGGCTGCCTGGCGGCCATGCGGGGAACATAGTCGGCTGGTTGAATGGATTCGTGGGGCAACTATCCGACCCGTACGAACAGGGCGAGGACGACGGCCTCGGCATCAGCATCTCCGGGCTGCCCGGCGAGATCGACGAGCCGGAGCCCGATGAGGACGCCGTGCCGGGCGGCGGGCCCGAACCCGACGGCGCCGCCGACGCCGAGGTCGTCTACGACCTGGACGACTGGAGCGAGATCGAGCGCGGCGCCGTCACCGATCGTCTGCGCGAGGCCGGGATCCCGCACGGGTGGGAAGCCACCTCACTACACGTGGCCGAGGCCGACGAGGCAGCGGTCGAGAACATCCTCGACATCGTGGAGGGCGACAGCGAGGCGGATCGGAGCCTCGATGCTGCGCAGGACCAGGTGGCCTACGACCTCTCCGACTGGGAGGACGACCGCCTGACCGCACTGGTCGACGAGCTCGACGCCGCCGGCATCGACCACGCCTGGGACGAGGACGAGCTGTTCGTCTACTCCACCGACGAGCAGGCGGTCGACGAGCTGCTCGACCGTGTCGCCCATCCCCACGAGCTGCCGCCGGAGGCCGACGACGGGCCGGCCGGGGCCGAGCTGCTGGGCGAGGTGTTCGTGGCCGCCGATCGGCTCCAGCACGACCCGGACGATCACGAGGGAACCGTGACGATGCTGGACCTCGGCCATGCCGTGGAGGGGGCGGACACGCCCTACGGCCTCGGGCCCAAGGAGTGGGACCACCTCAGGGGGCGGGTGGACGCGTTGTGCTCGCACCTGCGGGCGCCGAAGGTCGACGAGGACGCCGTGATCGACGCGGCCCGCGACCTCCGCAACGCTCTCCGTTCCTACGTGTAACCCGCACCGAACTTGCGGCGTCTAGGGACCCCATGGGGGCCGTAACCACCGCGAGTTCGCCATGCTGGGGCCGTCGCCGGCCGCCTGGCTCGATGACCCCGGCTCACCGTTAGCATCGGTCCGTGATCCTCGCCGAGCTGGAGGTGTTCCACTCGCGACCCATCGCCCCGACCCGGCGGGTGGCGCTGGGCGACCGCGACCTCCCCTGCAGCCCGGCGCCCGGGTTCGGCGGCATCCTGCTCGGCGGCATCGTGGCGGCCTACATCCCGGCGCTCGATCCCGAGCTGTTCGACGACCTCCATCGCCTCACGCTGCACCTGGAGGCCGGCCGCCGCATCCCCCAGCCCCGGCTGCGCCACCGGCTCCAGACCGATCGGATCGGCCTGCAGCGCAGCGTCCACCGGTTGCTGGGCGAGGGTGAGGACCTGGCGTTCGAGCTCGACGACAAGGGCTCCCCGGCGCACCACATCCTGGCGGCGGTCTACGCCGCCGGCGAGCTGCCGTTCGGTCCGCGGACCCGGGTGATGGACGCGATCCGCCGGGCGATGCGCTGGACCGGAGCGATCGACGGCTCCCTGGTGGCGTACCTCTCGGGGCTGAGCCGCCGCCAGGACTGGTCGGCCGACGCCTTCCGCGACCCCGTGGGATGGGCCATCGGTGTACTCGACCTGAGGAACGGCAACGGCAGCCGGCCGGACCGCAAGGCCGTCCAGCGCCGGTTCCGCGACCTGGTCCGCCGGGCGCACCCCGATCATGGCGGCGACACCGCCGCGGCCGCCGCCCGCCTGGCCGAGCTGGCCGAGGCGCGGCGGATCCTCCTCGCCGGTGCCTAGCGGGGGGCGGGGTCGCGTGGGAAGCGTCGGCCCGGGGGCGGTGCTGCTGTTCCCCGGGGCGGGCAGCGGCCGGGACCATCCCGCCCTGGTAGCGATCGAGCGGGCCCTGGCGCCCCTTCCGGTCGACCGCGCGGACTTCCCGTATCGGCGCGAGGGACGGAAGGCCCCGGACCGGCCGCCCAAGCTCATCGCCTGCGTGCGCGACGAGGCGGCGGCGCTGGCGGACCGGACCGGGATAGATCCGGCGGCCGTCGTGCTGGGCGGACGGTCCATGGGCGGACGCATGTGCTCGATGGCCGTGGCCGAGGGCCTGCCCGCCGCCGGCCTCGTGCTCATCGCCTATCCCCTGCATCCCCCGGGTCGCGCCGACAAGCTCCGCGTCGACCACTTCCCCGACATCGGCGTGCCGTGCCTGTTCGTGTCCGGCACGCGCGACCCCTTCGGCTCACCGGCGGAGCTCGAAGCCCACACCGCCGCCATCCCCGGCGACGTCACCCACGCGTGGGTCGACGGTGGGCGCCACGAGCTGAAGGGCGCTGATCAGCAGGTGGCGGAGACGGTGTCGGCCTGGGTGTCCGGGCTCTGACCACCCAGGTCAGCCCACCCCGGCACGACCGTCCGCGGCGCCGCCACCGTGGCCCACGGGGCCGTCCGCCACGGGGACCGGCGTCGGCACCGCGGCTGGCGCCGTCCGATCCTCCGGATTGAGGTCCTCGAGCTCCCGCCAGGCCGTCTCCGGGAAGAACGCCAGGACCACAGCGGCCATCACCAGCGGGCCGAGGGCCAGGAGGCCCAGCGCCAGGCCGAACGAGTCCAGCCGATCGATCAGGAAGCCCGCCAACACGAGGCCGATGACGCTCCCGACGGTGGCGACGGTGTTGATGATCCCGTTTGCCCGACCCCGCAGCGACGTGGGGAACAGCTCGGGCCCGTACACGCTGAGCGCAGGCACCAGGGCAGCGGCGAAGATCGACCCGAACGTCGCGGTGAGCCACATGGCCGGGCCGGCGAGCGTGAACGACAGGGTCAGCAGGCCGACTCCGACGACCGTGCCGACCGCACCCACCACCCGCCGTCCCCGGGTGTCGGCCAGGCGGCCACCGACGATGATGCCGATGCTCGCCGGCGTCGACGTGACGATGATGAACAGCGACACCAGCGCCGCCGACATGCCGCGCTCGTCACGCAGGAACTCGGTGCGGAACTGGGACTGCGGGGTCGTGAACAGGAGCAGCAGGAACGACGTGCCCGCCAGCAGCGCCAGCCGGTGGTAGTGACCGGCCAGCCTGACCCTGCGGTGCGGGCGCACGTAGCGCCGGCTCTCGGGCAGTCGCCGGCCGAACCGGAGCACGACCGGGATGAAGATGATGGGGACCACGTACAGGATGCGCCAGGCGCGCACGCCGACGTCGGCGACGGGCAGCACCCAGAGCGCCATCCCGGCGCCCAGCGCCCCGGTCATCGACAGCAGGCTCAGCGCATAGGCCCGGGCGCCGGCGGGCATCTCCTCGGCGGCGATGACCACCACCAGCACGCTGGCGGCCGACACCGAGCCCCGGTTCACCACCTGGGTTGCGGCCAGGGTCGCCAGGTTGGGCACCAGCGCACCGGCCACGGTGGATGCGATCGCGGCGAGCAGCGACACGACCAGCAGCCGGCGACGGCCGTTGCGGTCGGCGAGGGCGGCGAGCACTATCGCCAGCAGCGCCCCCGCCCGCACCGCGGCGAAGGCCCCACCCTGGGCGGTCGTGTCCGCGCCGAACTCGTCGGCGGCAAAGCTCATCGTCTGGGTGAGCAACGTCCCGTGGTACCCGACCACGAGCGACAGCGTCGCCAGCATCCCCAGCACCGAGGCGGCGCGGGCGTCCGGCCGCTGCGGTGGATACCACCAGGGCATCCGGCCGTCGGGCCTGGGCCCGCGCGCCAGTGCGCCACGGACCGGGTGGTTCATGAGGAAGCGCCACGTGCCGGCCGGGAGGCGGTAGTCGAATCGTTGCGTCACCGAGAAGCGACCGTTCTCGGGCGTCACGTGGACGGTGCGGGTGTAGCGCTCGAAGGGACCGTGTTCGAGCACGTAGCGGTCCTCGCCTGCGTCCCGCTCGCCGACGATGTCCTGGCGCGGTGAACGGATCCGATCGAGCGTCGCCTGGTCGACCGACTCGCTGACGGTGAGTTGTGGCACGGCGGTTACCGAGTGTCGTCGGCCGGCGGTCCCTCGCCGCTCGGTGGGCGCTGCTGCTCGATGCGTGAGGCGCGCCGGTTGGCGACCGCGAGCAGGCTGCCGAAGATGACGATGGGCACGGCCACGAACAGCATCTCGTCCCAACCGCCCTGATGAGCAAGCAGCAGCGCCGTCACCACCTCAGATTCCCAGACCGGGGCCGCGTCCGCTAACCGGGGCGGGGGGTCGGTCGGGGAACATGACCGGTGGACCGGGCGTTGTTGCCCTTGCCGCCATCGTTTCGCGAGCATGCGTCGCGCATCGCAGCCCGAGGAGTCCCGTGGTCGATACCGACAAGGTGTCCGAGGTCATCGAGGTGATCCGTCCCGCCATCCAGGCCGACGGTGGGGACATCTTCCTGCGCGGCGTCGATGCCGACGCCGGCGTCGTCACGGTGGAGTTGGTGGGTGCGTGCGTCTCCTGCCCGGCGTCGACCGTCACCCTGAAGGCGGGCATCGAGCGAATCCTCAAGGACCGGGTGCCGGGCGTGACCGAGGTCGTCGACGTCGGCGCACCCACCGAGACATCGGTGGGCCTCGGCCTCTAGTGTCCCGTGGCTGTGGCCGGTCCCGAGGACCTGCTGGCCGCAGCGCGCGGTGGTGACCGCGGCGCACTGGCCCGCCTGATCTCCATCATCGAGCGCGGCGGCGGGGAGGCCCGCCAGGTAGGCCGGGCGGCGCATGGGCTCGCCATCGACGCCACCACGATCGGCATCACCGGGGCGCCCGGGGCCGGCAAGTCCACCCTGACCAGCGCGCTGATCGAGACCGTCCGCGCCGCCGGCGACCCGATCGCCGTGCTGGCCATAGACCCGTCGTCACCGTTCTCCGGGGGCGCCCTGCTCGGCGATCGGGTGCGCATGGGCGAGCACGCCCTCGACGACGGCGTGTTCATCCGGTCCATGGCCACGCGGGGTCACCTCGGCGGCCTCGCGGTGGCGGCACCCGAAGCGGTGCGGGTCCTCGCCGCCGCCGGGTACCCATGGGTGATCCTCGAGACCGTCGGGGTGGGTCAGGTGGAGATCGACGTCATGGCCCAGGCCGATACGACCGTCGTGGTCGTCACGCCGGGGTGGGGCGATGCCGTGCAGGCCAGCAAGGCCGGCCTCATGGAGATCGCCGACGTGTTCGTGGTCAACAAGGCCGACCGCTCCGGCGCCGAGGACGCGGCACGCGACCTGGAGCGCATGCTCTCCATGTCGCCCGCGGCCGGCTGGCGGCCGCCGGTGCTGTGCACGACCGCGACGACCGGCGCCGGCGTGGGTGAGGTGTGGCACGCGGTGGTCGACCACCGGGCGCACCTGGCGTCCGGCGGGGAGCTGCACGATCGCCGCCGGCGGCGGGCGGCGGAGGAGGTCACGCGACTCGTTGCAGCCCTGCTGCTGGACAGGGCCCGCGCGCTGACCGCCGGGCCGCGTGCCGCCGAGCTGGCCGAGGCCGTCGCCCGTGGCGAGGTCGACCCGTGGACGGCGGCCGAGGAGCTGGTGGGCGAGTAGCCGGGCGATCGGGGCCCCGGAACCGGGGCCCCAGATCCGGGTACCACTGGGTCCGAGGTCCGCTCGACGCCAGAAGTAGGGTCACGGCCGATGCCGACCGACACCCCGCTCGTCCACGTCGATCGTCGCGACGACGGCGTCGCCCTCGTCTCGCTCGACAATCCCAAGGTCAATGCCCTGTCGCGTGAGTTGTTGCGGCAGCTGGAGGCGGCAGCCGGAGACCTGACCGCCGATCCCCCCGGGGCCGTCGTGGTCACGGGCGGCGACCGCATCTTCGCGGCCGGCGCCGACATCGCGGAGTTCGGAGGTCCCGACGAGGCCCGGGCGGTGGGCGGCGGCTTTCGCCGGGCACTCGACGCCGTGGCGGCCATCCCCCGATGCGTGATCGCGGCCATCTCGGGATTCGCACTCGGCGGCGGCTGCGAGCTGGCGCTGGCCTGCGACCTGCGGATCGCCTCGGAGCGGGCCAAGCTCGGCCAGCCCGAGATCCTGCTCGGGATCATCCCCGGGGGCGGGGCGACGCAGCGGCTGGCGCGCCTCGTGGGTCCGGCCCGGGCGAAGGAGCTCGTGCTCACCGGTCGCCAGGTCACCGCCGACGAGGCGCTGCGCATCGGACTTGTCGACGAGGTGGTGGCGCCCGACGAGCTGCACGCACGGGCGGTGGGCCTTGCGGGGGAGCTGGCCACTGGTGCGGTGGTTGCGCAGGGGCTGGCCAAGCGTGCGATCGACCGCGGGCTGGAGGGGCCGCTCGACGCCGGCCTCGCCCTGGAGCAGGACCTGTTCGCCGAGGTGTTCGCGACCGAGGACGCCCGCATCGGCGTCGCGTCGTTCCTCGAGCACGGACCAGGGAAGGCAAACTTCGTCGGTCGGTAGGGGGAGGCAGAAAACGCGTTCTCGCGCCCGGATTGGCTGCTCCAACGACCAATCCGGGCGCGAGAACGAATCGCTAGGCCCAGGCCGCCAGGCCCAGCTCGGAGTTGCCAACCAGGTCGGGGTGGCGCGGGACGATGCGGACAGTGAACCCGTAGCGGCCGGCGCGGGCGCAGGAGAACGAGCCGACATAGCGGGCGTGGTCTTCGTCGGTGGCGCCGGCGGGGTGCATCGACACCGACGTGCGCTCGGTCAGCTCGTCGCCCTGGCCGACGGGCCCGTGGACCAGCTGCACGTCGACGTCGTCGGCCGACAGCGTGCCCAGCGACACCACCGCCTCCACGGTGCGGGACCCGCCCAGCTCGGCGCCGGCGCCGTCGCCCTCCACCCGGTCGACGTGCACGCCGTGCCACCCCTCCGCGACGCGCTGCTTCCAGGCCGCCAGCGACCGGGCCCGCGCCAGCCCGTCGGCGGACAGCGCATTGGTGCGGGCGGCGGTCGGCTCGTACAGGCGCTCCACGTACTCGGCCACCATCCGCGAGGCCGTGACCTTGGGCCCCAGCGACGTGAGCGACTTGCGGACCTTCTTCAGCCAGCGCCGCGGCACCGGTCCCCCGTAGGTCTCGTAGAACAGCGGGACCACCTGGCGTTCGAGCAGATCGAACAGGCCACTGGCCTCCAACTGGTCGCGCTGATCGACGTCCTCCACGTCCTCCGCGGACGAGATGGCCCAGCCGTTCTCGCCGTCGAACATCTCGTGCCACCAGCCGTCGAGGATCGACAGGTTGAGGCCGCCGTTGAGGGCCACCTTCATGCCGGACGTGCCGCACGCCTCCTGGGGGCGCCGCGGATTGTTCAGCCACACGTCCGCACCCTGGTAGAGGGCGCGGGCCACCGCGATGTCGTAGTCGTCGACGAACACGAATCGGTGCCGCACCTCCGGGTCGGACGAGAACGCCACGATCTGGCGGATCATCTCCTTGCCGCCCTCGTCGGCCGGGTGCGCCTTGCCGGCGAACACGAGCTGTATCGGCCGGTCCGGCGACAGCAGCAGAGCCTTCAGGCGGTCGGGCTGCGACAGAAGCAGCGTGGCCCGCTTGTAGGTGGCGAACCGGCGGGCGAAGCCGACCGTCAGCACCCTGGGGTCGAGCACCTCGTCGGCCCACGCCACGTCCGAGCCCGCGAGGCCCCGGGCGCGGGCGCCCTCGCGCAGGCGGCGCCGCACGAACGCCACCAGCCGCTCCCGGCCCTGCTCGCGGGCTCGCCACAGCTCGTCGTCGGGCATCTCGAAGATCTGGTCCCACGCCGCCGGGCCGGCCTCGTCCCAGTCGGGGAGCACGTGGCGGGTGAAGACGTCGGCCATCTCCGGCGACACCCAGGTGTGGGCGTGCACGCCGTTGGTGATCGAGATGATCGGCGCCTCGTCGGGCGGGATGTCGGGCCAGAGGTCGCCGAACATCTTCCGGCTGACCTCGCCGTGCAGCTGTGCCACGCCATTCGAGCGGCCCGCCAGGCGCAGCCCCATCACCGCCATGTTGAAGCGCTCGTCGGGCGCGTCGCCGGGCCGGTGGCCGAGCGCCATCAGGTCGTCGACCCCCACGCCCACCTCGGCGCACCAGCCGCTGAAGTACTTGTCCATCAGCTCCCGCGGGAACCGGTCGATGCCGGCGGGAACCGGCGTGTGGGTGGTGAAGATGCAGCCGGCCCGCACCGCCTCGATGGCCTCCGGGTAGGTGAGGCCCTCGTCGGTCACCAGCTGGCGGATCCGCTCGAGGCCCAGGAAGCCGGCATGACCCTCGTTGGTGTGGAACACCTGCGCCTCGGCCCCCACCGCCTGCAGGGCGCGCACGCCGCCGACCCCCAGCAGGATCTCCTGGCGGAGGCGGTGCTCCACGTCGCCGCCGTAGAGCCGGTCGGTGACGGCGCGGACGTCGTCGGGGTTGTCGTCGACGTCGGCGTCGAGGAAGTAGAGCGGGACCCGGCCCACGTTCGCCTGCCACACCTGGGCGACCAGCGGCACCCCGGCGATGTCCACGCTGATGCGGACGTCGGCGCAGGGACGGAGCGCCATCACGTGGGGGTCGAGCAGCGGGTAGCGCTCCTGTTGCCAGCCGTCGGCGTCGAGGCTCTGGCGGAAGTAGCCGTGGCGGTAGAGCAGCCCCACCCCGACCAGCGGCACCCCCAGGTCGCTGGATGACTTGAGGTGGTCGCCGGCGAGGACCCCCAGGCCCCCGGAGTACTGCGGCACGGCCTCGGCGATGCCGAACTCGGGGGAGAGGTAGGCGACCAGCCGCAGGGGGCTCGCACCGCGAGACTGGAACCAGCGCTCGCCGTCGAGGTAGCGCTGGAGCTCCTCGCGCACCTCGCCCAGGAACCGCTTGAAGCCGGCGTCGTGGGCCAGCGCCTCCAGCCGCTCGCGGTCCACCAGCCCGAGCATTCGCACCGGGTCGTGGACGCTGGCGTCCCAGAGGTGGGGATCGACCCAGCGGAAGAGGTCGCGGGTCTGGTCGTCCCAGGACCAGCGGAGGTTGAACGCCAGCTCCTCGAGGGCGCCCAGCTCCTGGGGCAGGGAGGGCCGGACCGTGAAGCTGCGGAGCGCCTTCATCCGGGGCACCGTAGCGGGGATGGTCCGCCTACTCCGTAGTCCCGGGGTCGCCGAGCGCCAGTCAGGCTGGCAGAGAACGGCGTCCCGGCCACCTGCCTACGCTGGGTCGGTGCTCGGACGCATCACGATCGACGCGATCAGCCCAGCGACGCCCTCGCGGAGGTTCCCGACCAAGGCCGTCGTGGGCGAGCGCGTGACCGTCTCCGCCGACATCTTCCGCGACGGCCACGACCTGCTGGGGGCCCGGATCCGCTGGCGCCGGGTCGGCCGGCACGACAGGGGCCGCTGGACCACGGTCCCGTTGGTGGAGCGGGGCAACGACCGCTGGGAGGCGGTGCTCGAGCCGACCGAGATCGGGCGCCACGAGGTCGTGGTCGAGGCCTGGCGCGACCGGTTCGCCACATGGCGCCACGACGTCGAGATCAAGGTCGCAGCGGGCGACGACGTCGAGCTCGAGCTCGAGGAGGGCGCCCGGATCCTCGAGGCGCTGGCCGCCGGCGTCGGCACCCGGCACCAGGGGCGCGTGCTCGACGCGGCCGCAGGGCTGCGGCGTTCGTCGTGCAGCGTGCACGTGCGCCTGAACGCCGGCCTCGACGACCAGGTGGCCCGGCTGGTGGCGGGCGTCCCCGACGCCGACATGACGCAGGCGCCGCCCCTGCCGCTGTGGGTCGACCGGCAGCGGGCCCTGTCCGGCGCCTGGTACGAGCTGTTCCCCCGGAGCGAGGGCGGCTTCGACGGCGCCGTGAAGCGCCTCCGCGCCGTCGCCGACATGGGCTTCGACATCGTGTACCTGCCGCCGATCCACCCCATCGGCGTCACCGAGCGCAAGGGCCCGAACAACACGCTCGGCGCCGCGCCCGACGATCCGGGCAGCCCCTGGGCGATCGGCTCGGCCGAGGGCGGGCACACCGCCATCGCTCCGGAGCTGGGCACGCTGGAGGACTTCCGCCGGTTCTGCGGCGAAGCGCGGGACCTGGGGCTAGAGGTGGCGCTCGACTACGCCCTGCAGTGCTCGCCCGACCATCCCTGGGTCCGCGAGCACCCGGAGTGGTTCTGGCGCCGGCCCGACGGGTCGATCCGCTACGCCGAGAACCCGCCCAAGAAGTACCAGGACATCTACCCGATCAACTTCTGGCCCGAGCGCGATGACGACCGCAAGGCGCTCTGGGACGCCTGCCTGGGCGTCATCGCCTACTGGGTCGAGCAGGGCATCCGCATCTTCCGGGTCGACAACCCCCACACCAAGCCGATGGCGTTCTGGGCGTGGCTCATCGAACGCGTCCAGCGCGACCACCCGGACGTGATCCTGCTGTCCGAGGCCTTCACGCGCCCCAAGGTGATGGCCAAGCTGGCCGAGGTCGGGTTCACCCAGAGCTACACGTACTTCACCTGGCGCAACGAGCCGTGGGAGATGCGCGAC
>DATFVX010000047.1:0-39646 GCA_035259985.1 Acidimicrobiales bacterium
AAGTACCAGGCGTCCGGCCTGCCCCTCCTCGATCTCATCCAGGAGGGCAACCTGGGTCTGATGCACGCCGTCGAGAAGTTCGACTGGCGCAAGGGCTTCAAGTTCTCGACCTACGCAACGTGGTGGATCCGCCAGGCGATCACCCGTGGCATCGCCAACACGGGGCGTACGATCCGGCTCCCCGTCCATGCCGGCGACACGCTTGCGCGGCTGCAGAAGGCGCGGGCACGGCTCGAGCTGAAGCTCGGTCGCCCCGCCACGCTGGCCGAGCTCTCGGCCGAGGTCGAGATGCCCGAGGACAAGGTGACAGAAGCCCTGCGCTTCGCCGCCGAGCCCCTGTCCCTTTCCGAGCCGCTGCGCGAGGACGGCGACGCCGAGCTCGGCGATGTCGTCGAGGATCGTTCCGCAGAGTCGCCGTTCGAGGTGGCGGCGACCGCGCTGCTGCCCGAGGAGATCAACCGACTGCTGGCGCCTCTCGACGAGCGCGAGCGCGAGATCCTAAAGCTGCGCTTCGGGCTCGATCGTGGCGAGCCCCGCACGCTCGAGGAGGTGGGCGAGCACTTCAACCTCACCCGCGAGCGCATCCGCCAGATCGAGGCGCGGGCAATGTCCAAGCTGCGCCACCCGTCGTCCGACACGGGCGCCCGCGACCTCCTCGCGGTCTGAGGGCCTGAGCGCGCGGCGGCGGCCAAAGCCTCGGGCTGCATCATCGGTTGCAGAAGGCGGTCCCGAGCGCGGCCGGGCGGGGGGCGTGGGGGGCAGAGGCTCCCGCCGGAGCCCCCCACCGTCGCTCGACCCGGCTCCGCCGGTCGAGTGACCGATATACGACGCCGCCGAAAGGCGGCGGCCAAACTCTCGTTCCGCAACCTCCGGTTGCGGAACGAACCCCAGTCACCGCGCCCCGTTCGTGCGCTCGAGGATCTCGTCGAGGCGGAGGACCTCGTCCGTGGTGACGACACCGACGAAGCGGTCGTCCCCGTCGACGACCGCGAGCACGTCGGCGTCACCCCCCTCCATGGCCTGCACTGCGTCACGCACCAGCCACGTCGTGCGGCCGCGCGGGGCGGCCACGTTGGCGATGGTGCGGATCTCGGTGGTGGCCCACGCCTCCCGCCTGATCGTCACCACCTCGTCCAGCGCCATCAGGCCGAGGTAGCGGTTGGCGTCGTCCACGACGGGGACTGCGCGCTGGCGATAGCCGACCAGGTGGACGGTGAGGAACTCCTCGATCGTGGCGTCGGGGGGCACGGTGCGCACGTCGGTCTCGAGGACGGCGCTGATCGGGAGCTCGAAGCGGCGCTCGAGGTGCCCCAGGCGCCCGGCCCGCTGGTGGTCGGACACCGACGAGTCGCCGACCAGCAGCTGTGACGCCGCGGTGGCGACGAATGCGGGCACGACGAAACCGGGGTGTCCGGTCGTCTCCGCGACGAACATGATCGCCGCCAGGGGCGTGCGGTAGCCGGCGCCGAGGAACGACGCCATGCCGACCACCAGCAACAGGTCGGTGTCCGCCATCCCCAGCGCACCGCTGGCGAAGCGGCCGGTCAGGGCCCCCAGCACCACCAACGGGATGACCAGGCCTCCGGCCCCGCCCCCGCCCAGCGTCGCCAGCACCGCCCCCACCCGGACCACCAGGAGCGTGAGCACGAGCCATTGGGCGAGGCCGGGATCGGTGGCCCAGCGGATCACGTCGTAGCCGGGGCCCAGGGTCAGCGGCGCGTCCGCAGCCGCCTCGGCCACGTACGCACAGAGGGCGAGGGCCGCGCCGGCCCCGAGGATGCGCAGCCCGACGGGGATGTCGGTGACCCAGGGGTCCCGCAGGAACCGCACCGCGCCGCTGAACAGGCGGGCCCCCAGGCCGCACAGCAGGCCGACGGCGAGCGCACCGCCGAGGTCCCGCCAGTCGAACGGTGACCCGCCCACCACCGGCAGGATCGGATCCGTGCCGTCGATGGCGGCGAACGTGACGTAGGCGGTCGCCGACGCCACCATCGCCGGCAGCACGTTGCGCCGCGCGAGGTCGGCGCGGTAGGGCACCTCGATGGCGAACAGCGCCCCTGTGGCCGGCGCCTTGAAGATCGCCGATATGCCCGCGGCCGCCCCGGCGACGAGGAGCAGCTTGGCGTCCTCGCGGGAGAAGAAGCGGGCAAAGCGCCGCTGGATGGTCGACCCGATGGCGGAGCCCGCGTAGATGGACGGTCCCTCGAGGCCGAGCGCACCGCCGTAGCCGATGGTGGCGATGCTTGCGAGGACCCGGCCCACGACGGGCCGGGTGGACATGTGCTCGTGCGCCTCCTCGTGGAAGCTGCGCACGTACTCGTCGGTCGTGGACGATGACCTGCCCTGGGCGATCCAGCGCAGGCACAGGTAGGCGACCAGCAGGCCCACGCCGGGGGCGCACGCCTGGAGCCACAGCGGCCGGTCCGCGAGGCGATCGAACAGGCCGTCGATGGTGATGCGTTGGATGGCGTACACCGCGAGGCCGACGATCACGCCGGTCGCGCCGGCGAACAGGAACGTCTGGTGGGTGCGCCTGCCGATGGCCCGCGCCTCCAGCTGTCGATGCACCGGCACGAACGGCCGCTGAGCGGTCACCACCCCGCCCTCCCCCCGGAGCGCCGACCCCGCTGCTTCGTTGCGGGGGGCGACTGTGCTTCGTCGACGCCGCTCGCGTCGGTCGCGGGGCGCCCGCGATCAAACGGTACGCACGGCCCCAGCACACTCATAGGGCGTGACCTTAGAGCCTTGGCCGACGCCGTCACGCAGCCTGTCGGATGCCGGGCACGCGACTCGCTACCATCCCGGCCATGAAGAAGCTTCTGCTGCTCATCGCCCTCGTCGCCCTCGCCACAATCGCTGCCAAGAAGGTGCGCTCCGTCTGACGGATGAGGCCGGGGCACCGCCGTGGGCCACCCGCTGGCTCGCGGCGGCGACTGCGGCCCTCACGGGCGACCTCGGCGGAGCCGCCGGTTTGCGCCGGTCCCACAGCCACCGGGCTGCGAAGCCTGCACCCAGCGCCACGAGCACCGCGCCTCCACCGAGCGCCGCGTGACGCGGGGCGGGCATGGGCACCCGCTCGCGTAGCGGAACGCGCCGCGAGAAGCGCAGCACGTCCCAGTCCCGGGCACGCGCGGCCCGAAGCAGTTCCCGATCGGGGTTGACAACGACGGGGTGACCAACGGCCTCGAGCATCGGCAGGTCGGTGGCCGAGTCGCTGTAGGCGTACGACGCCGACAGGTCGATGCCGTCTCGCCGGGCCGCATCCTCGATGGCGGACACCTTTTCGGGCCCGTAGCAGTAACGCTCCGTCCTCCCGGTGTAGCGGCCTTCCGCGTCGAGCTCGGCTCGGGTCGCCAATGCCTCGTCGACGCCCAGGAACTGCGCCAGCGGCGCCACGATCTCCTCGGGCGAGGCCGACACGATGAACACCTTCCGGCCTGCGGCCTGGTGCTCACGGATCAGGTCCACCGCCTCGTCGAAGACGATGGGTTCGACGACATCGACGAGTGTCTCGCGCACGATGGCGGCGATCTCGGCCTCTTGCCAGCCCCGCGTGAGACGGAGGACCGAATCGCGCAGCTTGTCGAGCTTGGCGGGCGTCGCCCCGAACTGGGCATAGACGAGTTGGCCCCACGCGGCCCGGAGCAGCCGGCGGCGCGAGATCAGCCCGGCGCGGTGCAAGGGACCGCTGAACGCCACCATCGACGCCTTGGCGATGACCGTCTTGTCCAGATCGAAGAACGCGGCGGAGCGCGGAGTCACGGCTGGCGACCCTAACGGCGGAGCCGGCCTGTCCGGCGAGCGGCCGGTTCAGGTCTTTGGCATGGTTACAAAATAATTGATTCGATTTCCATGCATCACTTTTGGATTTGACACCTTCGGGGTCCTTGTGTAGCCTTCCGGACCTAACCGCCTGGCTGCGGCGCCGACACCTCCGTTGCTCGTGGCGCCGTTGGCGGCCTCCCGGACTTCCCCCCGTGTGCCCACTTCGTCCCGGAGGTCCCCCCATGCTGGTCGCCTGCTGGTCCGTCAAGGGCGGCGTCGGCACGACCGTCGTCGCCGCATCGCTCGCCCTCCTCCTCGCCCGGCGCCCCGGCCCGGGCATCGTGCTGGCCGACCTCGGGGGCGACGGGCCCGCGGTCCTCGGCCTCCCCGAGCCCGACGGCCCCGGCCTTGCCGGCTGGCTGGCGGCCGGCGACGAGGTGCCCGCCGACGGGTTGGCGCGGCTCGAGGTCCAGGCATCGCCGGGCCTGACGCTCTTGCCCCGTGGCCCCGGGCCCCTGCTGCTCGATCGAGCCGCCGTCCTGGCCTCGCTCCTCGACCGAGGGCCGCGACCGGTCGTGGTCGACTGCGGCACCACGGAACGGGTGGCGGCGGCCGTCGCCGAGGGTGCGCAGCGCTCGATCCTCGTCATCCGCCCGTGCTACCTGGCGCTCCGGCGGGCGATGGCCTCGTCGCTGCGGCCGTCGGAGGTCGTCATGATCCGCGAGCCGGGGCGCGCGATCTCCCGCCACGACGTCGAGTCGGCCGTCCGCGCCCCCGTCCGAGCAGAGATCGAGGCCGACCCGGCGGTGGCCCGAGCCGTCGACTCCGGCCTCATGGCCGGGCGTCTGCCCCGATCGCTCGAGCGGGGGCTGCGCCATGCTGCGTGACCGTCGCACCGACGTCGTCGAGCTCGATGCCCGGGTCCATCGCCGGGTGATCGCGTCGGCGACCGACCGGCCGATGGATGATCCCGCCCTCGCCGACCTCGTCCGCGACGAGGCGCCGCTCCTCGGGGCCGACCAGGTGGCCGGCGTCGTGTCCCGGGTGCGGGCCCGGATCGGCGGCCTCGGGCCGCTCGAGCCCCTCCTCGCCGACCCTCGGGTGAACGACGTGCTCGTCAACGGTCCCGGTCCCGTCTGGGTCGAACGGTCCGGCCGCCTCGAGCGCACCCAGCTCGAGCTCGATCGACCGGCCATCGACCTGCTCGTCGAGCGGGTGGTGGCGCCGCTCGGCCTTCGCGCCGACCGCACGAGCCCGGTCGTCGACGCCCGGCTGCCCGACGGGTCGCGCGTCCACGTGGTGCTGCCGCCGCTGGCGGTCGACGGGCCCGCCGTCACCATTCGTCGTTTCGGCGCCGCCGCCATCCCGCTCGGGGAGTTCTGCTCGCCCGGTGTCGCCGATCTGCTGGCGGGCGCCGTCGACGCCGGCCTCAACATGGTCGTCTGCGGCGGAACCGGCGCCGGCAAGACCACGCTGCTCAACGCGCTGTGCGGCCACTTGGCGTTCGGCGAGCGGGTCGTGACGGTCGAGGACACGGCCGAGCTGCGCCCGCCGGGCGAGCACGTCGTGCGCCTGGAGACCCGCCCGGCAAGTCCCGACGGGCTCGCCGCGGTCGGCGTCCGTGAGCTGGTCCGGGCGGCGCTGCGCATGCGGCCCGACCGCATCGTCGTCGGCGAGGTCCGGGGAGCCGAGGCGCTCGACATGCTCCAGGCGATGAACACCGGGCACGACGGGTCGCTGTCCACCGTCCACGCCAATGGCACGGGCGACGCATTGCGCCGCATCGAGACCATGGCGCTCATGGGGTCGATCGACTTGCCGTTGCCGGCCGTCCGCGAGCAGGTCCTCGGCGCCCTCGACCTGTTGGTACGGGTGGTCCGCGGTGCGAGTGGGGCACGGCTGGTGGCCGAGGTTGCCGAGGTCGTGGCCGGCCCCGGCGACACAGTTGCGACCCGCCCGCTGGCGGTCGGCCGCCGGTGTGTGGCCCGCCCGACACGCGCCGCCCGCCGCCCCGATGTCGCCGTCTGGCCGACCGGCGGACACGCCGGCACGGGCCACGCCGCCGACCCTGCGCCGGAACCGGCGATTGGGGAGCCGGCATGACGCCGAACGCGTTGCTTGTTGCCGCCTGCCTGTCCCTGCCGGCCGGCTGGTCGCTCCGTGGCTGGTGGTCGACGCAGCGCGTGCTGGCCCGCGTCGCCGCCTCGCGTTCCGAGAGCGGAGCCACCGCCCCGTCGATGCGACCGGCGACGCAGGCCCCGCCCGCCGCTGTGGTCGCCGGTGTGGCCGGCACGGCGCTCGCGGTTCTCGTCCTGGGGCCGGTCGTCCTGGTGCTCGCGGTGCTCGGGGCGGCCGTCACGCCCCTGCTCGCCCGCCGCCGGCGACGCGCCCGGGCACTGGTGGCACGTCGCGGTCAGCTACCGCCGGCGCTGGAGCGGCTCGCGGCGTCCCTGCGCTCCGGGTCCTCGCTCCCGGTGGCGCTGGACGAGGCGGGCCGGGCGACGCCGGATCCGCTCGGCCCCGAGCTTCGGGCCCTGGCGCTGGGTGCCGGCCGCGGGCAGTCGATGGCCGCGGTGCTCGACGGCTGGACGCTGCGACACGACGACGCCGGCACCCGGCTTGCGGCAACGGCGCTGGTGCTGGCGACCGTCGTGGGAGTGACGCCCGCGCGAGCCGTCGACGGTGTGGCGGCCACGCTGCGTGAGCGTCTCGAGCTCGGCGCCGAGCGTCGGGCGCTCGCGTCGCAGGCACGCACCAGCGCGGTGGTGCTGTCGGCGGCGCCGGTGGTGTTCGCCGTGCTGCTGGGGATGGGTGACGGGGCGGCCGGGCGCTTCCTGCTGCACTCGCCGGCCGGGTGGGCATGCATAGCCGGGGGTTTGGGTCTCGATGCCCTTGGCGCCTGGTGGATGGCACGGCTGACGCGAGGTGAACTGTCATGATCGCCCTCGGCCTGGGCCTGGCCTGGGCGGCGCTGGTCGCCATTGTTCTTGGCGAACGCCGCGTCGCGGCTCGCCACCCCGATCCGACGCCGCCCACCCTCGTCCCGGGCGGCATTCTCCCGATCGTCGGCGGCCGCAACCGCGTCCACGGCGCAAGGCCCAGCCTCGTCACCGCCGTCGGCGCCTGGCTGCGGCGCGGGGCCGGGCGGCCCCCCGATCCCGCCGCCGATCGCCGGGTGGGCGGGGCCGTGCTGGTGGCCGCCGGCCTGGCGCCGTGGGCTCCGCCACTCGCCCTCGTCCCGGTGGCGTGGTCCCTGCTCGCCCCCACGCTCGTCGCCCGGCGGGCCAGGCGAGCGCACGAGGCCGCGGTCACCGACCAACTTCCAGACGTGGTCGACCTCCTGCACCTGACCACGGCTGCGGGACTGCCGATCGCCACCGCGGTGGGCGCGATCCGATGCCGGCCCGGCGGACCGCTCGGAGCCGCCCTCGAACGGGCGGCCGCCCACATCGAGCGGGGAGGTACCACCTCGTCGGCGCTCGGACAGCTCCTCGACGACGCAGGTGCGTCGGTCCGGCCGCTCGCCGACGCCCTGGCGGCCCACGACCGCTACGGCACGCCGCTCGTGCCCTCACTCGAGCGTGTCGCAATCGAAAGCCGGCTCCGCCGCCGGCGTCACGCCGAGGAGGCCGCGCGCCGGCTGCCGGTCACCCTCCTCTTCCCGCTGGTGCTCACGACGCTGCCGGCGTTTGCCCTGCTCACGGTCGTCCCGCTCCTGGCGGGATCCTTCGGCTCCCTGAGCCCCTGAACCCCTCCCCCCGACGCAGCCCCACGCCACACCTCGGCGCGACCCCGGAGGTCGACATGTTCATCCACCCCCTGCTCTACGCCCACGGGCTCGCATCGCGAGCCGCCGGCCGCGTCGGTCGCCGGCTCACCGACGACCGCGGACAGGCGACGGCCGAGTACGGCCTGGTCATCCTGGCGGCCGGCGGCATCGCCCTCGGCGTCATCGCCTGGGCCGCCCAGACCGGTAGCTTCACCGACCTGTTCGAGTCGGTGATCGAGAAGCTGACCGACAACCTCTAGTCCCGTCAGCCATGCGACGACTCCGGGCCGGCGCGCGTGGCGGTGGTCGCGCGCCGAGGCGCGACGCCGGCCAGGCGACCGTGGAGCTGGCCCTGGTCCTGCCGCTGGTTGCGGGCCTCCTGCTGGCGATCATCCAGGCGGGCGTGCTGGCACGCGACCAACTCCTCGTGACCCACGCCGCCCGCGAAGCCGTGCGCGCCGCCGCCGTCGACGACGATCCGGCGGCCGCACGACGCGCGGCCGAGCAGGCGGGCCCGCTGGCCGCGGATCGCCTCGACACCGAGGTGGTCGAACGGGGCGAGGTGGGTGGCAGGGTCGAGGTCGTCGTGCGCTACCGGTCACCGACCCGCATCCCGCTCGTCGGGACCCTGGTCGACGACGTCCTGCTCGAAGCGGCAGCCACCATGCGGGTGGAGCGGTGATGGGCGCCCGATCGTGGTCAGAGCGCGGCGCGAAGCAGGGCCAGGGCACCGGCCTTGTCGAGCGGCTCGTTGCCGTTCCCGCACTTGGGCGACTGGACGCACGACGGGCAGCCGCTGCTGCAGGGACACGACTCGATGATCTCGGCCGTGGTCGCCAGGTGACGGGCGGCGGCTTCGTAGCCGAGCTCGGCGATCCCGGCGCCACCCTGGTAGCCGTCGTAGATCACGATCGCCGGCGCCCCGAGGTCGGCCTGGTGCAGCGTCGACACGCCACCGACGTCCCAGCGGTCGCAGATCGTGAACAACGGCAGCACACCGATGCCTGCGTGTTCGGCGGCGTGCAGGGCACCGGGGCCGTCGGCCGGCGCGACCCCCGCCAGTTCCAGCAGGCGCTCGGGGACCTCGTACCAGAACGCCCGCGTGCAGAGCGTCGAACGGGGCAGGTCGAGCGCGGTCATCCCCAGCGACTCGCCGGTCATGGCGTCCTTGCGCTGGTAGCCGATCACCTGCTCGTGGACCTCGACCGTCCCCAGGCCGACCTCGAGCTCGCCCAGCCGGCGCGTGGCGTCGCGACGCACGATCCGGATGTCGATATCGGTGCGCGCCACCGTGTACGTCGACCCGTCGTCGGGCTCCACGACGGCGGTGCGGCCGTCCAGGTCGAGGGCAGTCACCCGCCAGGTCTGGCCGGCGTGCAGGTAGGAGGCTCCCGGGTGCACCTGCCCGCAGGCACGGGCCAACTCCACGGTGCCGACCGCCTCTCCGTCCACCGCGCGGATGCTCACCTCGCCGCCGGCCCCGGCACGGAGGCCGACCCCGTGGGCCGGCCAGCCGCCACCCGAATAGAGCGCCTGGGGGCCCCGTCCCCGGATCTGCTGGCGCACGACGACATCGTCGGCGCGTGCGAGGCGCAGGACGACCTCGTCGAGGAAGCCCGGCCAGTAGCGCTCATCGGCGTGGGTGAGCGGCATCTCGTGGGCGGCACAGCGCAGGTGCGCGTCGGCGACGAACGGATTCGCTGGGTTGATCACCGCCGGCTCGGGGGCCCGCCGCACCAGAGCGTCGGGATGCGTGGCGATCCATTGGTCGAGCTGGTCCGCGCCGGCGACGAGGACGGCCGCCGACGCTTGGCCCGACCGCCCGGCTCGACCCGCCTGCTGCCAGAACGAGGCGATCGTGCCCGGGAACCCGTTGAGCACCACGGCGTCGAGTCCACCCACGTCGATTCCCAGCTCGAGTGCGGTGGTCGCAACGACGCCGTCGAGGCGGCCGCTGAACAGCTCCTCCTCGATCTCCCGGCGTTCACCCGCCAGGTAGCCCCCGCGATACGGCTTGACGCGTCGCCGGCGGGCGGGAGGCAGGCGACGCCGGGCGTCGGACGCGACGACCTCGGTCGACCGCCGGCTGCGGCAGAACGCGATCGTCTTGTGCCCCGACCCCACGAGCTCGGCTACCAGACCGGCCGTCTCCCGGTTGCCCGAGGCCCTCACCCCCGTCCGCTCGTCGAGCCGTGGGGGGTTCCACACCGCCACGAGGCGCTCGCCTTGCGGCGAGCCGTCGTCCTTCACGGCCTCCACCGGGAGCCCGCACAGCTCCGACGCCAGGAGGTCCGGCTGGCCGATGGTGGCGGAACAGCAGATGAAGGTGGGATCGGCGCCGTAACGGAGGGCCAACCGGCGGAGGCGGCGCAGCACGTGGGCGACGTGGCTCCCGAATATCCCGCGGAAGGCGTGGAGCTCGTCCACGACCACGTAGCGCAAACGCCCGAGGAACGTCGCCCAGCGATCGTGGTGGGGAAGCATGCCGCTGTGGAGCATCTCCGGATTCGTGAGCACCGCGGTGGCGTGCCGTCGGATCCAGGCGCGCTCCTCCGGGCCGGCGTCCCCGTCGTATGCCCCGGCGACGACGTGGGAGAATCCCAGCTCGCCGAGCGCCCGCAGCTGATCGTGGGCCAGGGCCTTGGTGGGGTACACGAGCAGGGCGGTGCCGCGGCGCACCGGCGCCTGGGCGGCCTCCGCGATGGGCACCTGGTAGCAGAGCGACTTACCGGACGCGGTGCCGGTGGCGATAACCACCGAGCGTCCCGCACGAGCCAGGTCGATCGCCGCCGCCTGGTGCGACCAGAGGTGCGGGACATCGAGGCACCCCAGGACCTCGGGAGGCAGGGGGCGCGCGAGCTGCCCTGGCCGCCCGGGGCGTCCGGCAACCCGCTGCACATGGACCAGAGCCGATGGCCCGCCGCCGTCCTCGCCACCGACGTCACGGCCGGCCAGCGCGCCGAGCAGCACCCTCATCGGGTCGGCGCCCGTGGCGCGGGTCGGGTACCCGGTCGGCTCGTCGACCGGTCCCTCGAGCACGGACGTCACGTCGGCGAGGGCCATGACCAGATCCCAGGTTACGCCCGTGGAATTCCACGGGTGTCACGCGGGCCATGTTGCACCGCGTGGGTCCGAGAAGCCAGCGGGTAGGGTCAGCAGGCCATGTACCTGCGCACGGAGGTGTCCGAGATCGAGGGGTGGACCGTCGTGACGGTTCACGGTGAGATCGACGTCGCCACCTCTCCCGCATTGCGCGAGCGCCTGATCGGCCTCGTGAACGACGGATCAGCACAGCTGGTGCTCGACCTCGAGGCCGTCGACTTCCTCGACTCCACCGGTCTCGGCACCATCGTGAGCATCCTGAAGCGGACTCGATCCCACGGCGGCGACCTTCGCCTGGTGTGCACCGAGGCCCGGATTCGGCGCCTGTTCGAGATCACCGGCCTCGACAGCGCCGTGCCGCTCCACGCGTCCCTCGACGACGCCATCGGCGGCGGGTAGCCCATGGCGGTCGTGGAGCTGGAGATCCCGGCCCACTCCGCCTATCTATCGCTGGTGCGCCTGGTCGTCGACGCGGCGGTCGGGTCGTTGGCGCCCGGGCTGAGCCAGGCGCGCCTCGACGATCTGAAGATCGCGGTCACCGAGGCGTGCTCCAACGCGATCGAGGCCCACGAGACCAACTGGTCCGAGGGTCCGGTGGTCGTCCGCTGCACGGTCGGCGACGACGAGGTCCGGGTGGAGGTCATCGATCGAGGCTCCGGGTTCGATCCCGACGACGTCGAAGCCCTGCCCGCCGTGACGGACCCGCGGCGCCTGCGGCACGAGAGCGGGCTGGGCATCGCTCTCATGCGCACCCTGGCCGACGAGGTGAGCTTCACGCCGTCGCCCGACGGGACCCGGGTGAGCCTCGTCGTGCACCGGCCGCACAGCACCCTTGGGTGACCCCGGCGCCCAAGCCACCGAGACGCGCTCGGGCAGTCAGCACTCCTGTTCGACGAAGTCCCCCACCGTGTTGAACGCCTCCTCCGCGCGCGGCAGGTCCTTCCGCACCTCATTGACGGCGTCCTGATCCGTCACGTCGATCTTGGAGAGCTTCTCGAAGCCCTTGAGGACCGTCTCATACTCGTCGGCGATCTCCTCCGGGGGGTCCAGGTCCCGCAACATGTCGAGGGCCTCCCGGAGTGCGTCCGGGTGCGTGACCGGGTTGATGTCGGAGAACCGCTCGTTGATGCGGTTGAAGCCCTGGCAGAACTCCTCGGTTGCCTGGCTCGACGCGCCGCCGCCGCCGTCGTCGTCGCCGCAGCCGCCAGCGATCAACAGGCCCGCGACCGCCAGGCCCGCCACAATGCGTCCCATGCCCGCGCCTATGCCTCCTCGTACTTTCGAAGCTCGCGCCGTGCCACCGACATGCGATGCACCTCGTCCGGGCCATCGGCCAGGCGCAGGGTGCGGACGTGCGCGTACATCGATGCCAGTGGGGCGTCGTTGGACACGCCGAGCGCGCCGTGCGCCTGGATCGCCCGGTCGATGACCCGCAGGGCCACGTCCGGGGCCGCGACCTTGATCGCCGAGATCTCGATGCGGGCGCCCTTGTTGCCGACCGTGTCCATCAGCCATGCGGTCTTGAGCACCAGCAGGCGGACCTGCTCGATCTCGATCCGGCTGTCGGCGATCCACTGCTGGATCACGCCCTGCTCCGCCAGCGGCTTGCCGAATGCCGTGCGCGCCCGCACCCGCCGGCACATCAGCTCGAGCGCCCGCTCGGCGACCCCGATTGCCCGCATGCAGTGGTGGATGCGGCCGGGGCCGAGCCGGGACTGGGCCATGGCGAAGCCACCGCCCTCCTCCCCGAGCAAGTGGTCGACGGGGACACGAACGTCCCGGAAGACGAGCTCGCAGTGCCCCTCGTTGTCCTGGTATCCGAACACCGGGAGGCTGCGGACGTTCTCGAGACCGGAAGCGTCCATGGGCACCAGCATCATCGACTGCTGCCGGTGTGGGGGCGCTGCGGGGTCGGTCTTGCCCATGACGATCGCCACCCGGCAGCGCTCACGGGCGGCTCCGCTGATCCACCACTTGTGCCCGTTGAGCACGTAGTCGTCACCGTCGTGTTCGATCCGAAGCGAGATGTTGGTGGCATCCGAGCTGGCGACCGCAGGTTCGGTCATCGCGAAGCACGACCGGATCTCGCCCTCGAGCAAGGGCCGGAGCCAGCGCTCCTTCTGCTCGTCGGTGCCGAACATCGTGAGGAGCTCCATGTTGCCGGTGTCGGGGGCCGAGCAGTTGAGCGCCTCGGGCGCCAGCGGGCTGCGCCCGGTGATCTCGGCCAGGGGCGCGTAGTCGAGGTTCGAGAGCCCGTCCGTCCACTCGGTCTGGTGCGGGAGGAAGAGGTTCCACAGCCCCCGCTCCCTCGCCTCGACCTTGAGCTCACCGAGGACCGGGGCATGCACATGGGGATTGCCCGACTCGGCGATCTGTTGGTGATAGAGCGCCTCGTTGGGATAGACGCACTCGTCCATGAACCCCTCGAGCCGCTTGCGGAGCTCCTCGGCCCGAGCGCTCAGTGCGAAATCCATTGTGCGACCCTAGACGAGCCCGTCATGTCCCGGACCTCGGGAATTGGCCACATTACGTGAGCTAATTGACGCGTAGTGCGTTCGACTAGCGCACCCGCCGTTACAGGTGTAACGTACGTGCAACGTTGCAGCGGGGGGCTACGCGGGGATTTGCGCTGGTGCTTCGTGTGCTGGCGTTTCCAGGTGTGCCGGTCCGATGGTCGGTCCCGTCCGCCCGCCTCGATCGTCGGGCCGGCGCACCTGGGGACGCGGGGGCAACCGCTGGCGGGGTCGACCTGATCTGATCAAGCCTCGACGTCGCGCCGTCCCTCGAGGGCCCGCCCGAGGGTCAACTCGTCCGCGTACTCGAGGTCGCCACCGACGGGCAGGCCGCTGGCGATGCGGGTGACCCTCAGCCCGAGGGGCTTCAGCAATCGACCGAGGTACAGCGCCGTGGCCTCCCCCTCGAGGTTCGGGTTCGTGCACAGGATGATCTCGGCGATGCCCTCGCGGCCGATCCGATCGAGCAGCTCACGGACGCGGAGTTGCTCGGGCCCCACACCCTCGATGGGGCTGATGGCCCCCTGCAGCACGTGGTAGCGCCCGTGGAACTCGCCGGTCTTCTCGACCGCCACCACATCGCGGGGCTCCTCGACGACGCAGACGACCGTGGCGTCACGCCGAGCGTCGGCGCAGATGCCGCAGGTCTCGCCCTCGGCCACGTTGAAGCAGGTCTGGCAGAACGCGACCCGGTCCTTGGCCTCGGTGATGGCGCGGGCCAAGCGCAGGGCGTCGGCCTTCGACAGCTTGAGCAGGTGAAAGGCGATCCGCTGCGCCGACTTGGGCCCGACGCCGGGTAGCCGCCCCAACTCGTCGATGAGGTCCTGGACCGGACCCGCGTACACGGCCACCAGAGCTCACTGACCCTTGCCGGGACCGGGGCCAGCGTCGGGGTCCCCGAGCAGGCCGCCGAGCGCACCCCCGAGCCCATCGAGGTCGAGGCCGCCGAGCGAACCGAGGGCGTCGCGCTGGAGCGCCGCCACCTTCGCGCCGGCGTCGTGGAGCGCCGCCACGATGAGGTCCTGGAGCATCTCGATGTCCTGCGGATCGACGATCTCGGGTGCGAGCCGTACCGAGCGGACCTCGCCCGTGCCCGTCATCTCGACCGTCACCACGCCGCCCCCGGCGCTGCCCGTCACCACCTCGTCGGCGGCCCGCGCCTGCGCCGCGAACGCTTCCTGTGCCGACTCGAGCAAGCCACCGAGGTCGCCCGGTCCCGCCAACCCGGCGGACTCCGGCGGCTTCGGCGCCGGTGGATCGGACGGAGCGTCAGCCATCAGTCAGTCCTCCTGGATGAGCTCGCCGCCTCCGAACGTGCGCACCACAAGGTCCACGCCCGAGGTTGCGGCGTCGTCGGCGTCGCGCAGCTCGGCCGGGTCGATGTGCTCGACGTCGTCGGGCGGCGCGACGGCCGAGGTCGTCGGGGCACCGCCGGTTGGCTCACCCTCTACCACGATCGCCACCGGAACGGGTTCGCCGAAGTGTGCCAGCAGCGCATCCTCGACCTCGCGTCGTGACTCGTCGCACGCCCGCTGGTGCCACTCGTTGGAAACTGCGAAGCGGACGGCGCTCGACTCTGGGTCGATCCAGCGCCCGCCGCGCCAGCGGCTCCGGACCGACTTCGGCAGTGCCGTCAACACGGCATCCGTCCAGGCCCTGGTGAGCTCGTCGAGCTCCGGGATGCGCCCGGCCGCCACCGCCACCGCCCCCGGTGACTCCTCCGCATCGCCTCGCTCCCCCTGCTGCCGGACCACGGCGCCGAGGGTCGGCTTGTCGCCTGCGGGGCCCTTTGTTCCGGCCGATGGATCCGCCGACCGCCCGGCGTCATCGCGGCCCCGGCCGGACAGCGCCTTGCGGGCCGCGGCCGCGCCTCCGGCCGGGGCCGCGTCGGATCCTCCGCCGCCCGGGCCACCGCCGCGAGGGCGATCACCGCGTTCGAGCCGGTCGAGCCGGTCGAGGATCGCGTCGAGCGTCCGATCGGTCGCCGGCTGGGTGAGGCGGACGAGCGCCACCTCGACCACGACGCGCGGGTCCGGCTTACGAGCCAGCTCGATGAGGGACTCCCCCAGCACGTCGAGCGCCCGGGTGAGGCCGGCCGGCCCCAGCCGCTGGCCGACGCGGGCCGCCCGCTCCCGCCGGGCCGGCGCCACGTGCTCGTCCGCCGCACCCATGACCGCGAGGAAGGCATCACGCAGGGCGGCGATCAGGTCCTCGCCCATGGTGCGGGGATCGCGCCCTGCGGCCAGGGCGTCGGCGACGGCGACCAGGACGGCCCCGGTGTCACGGTCACACAGGGCGTCCAGCACGGCGTCCACGGGCTCGGAGGCGTCGAACACCTCGCCCAATGCCGCCACCTGGTCGAGCGCCGACAGGGTGTCGCGCGCGGAGCCGGCGCCGGTGCGGATGACATGGTCGACGGCGCGATCCACCGCCTCAGCGTCGAGACCGAGGCCGGCATCGGCGATGACGTGGCGGACGTGATCGGCCAGGACGTCCGGGGACAGCAGCCGGAACTCGAAGTGCTGTGTGCGGCTGCGGATGGTGGGCCGCACCTTCTGGGGGTCGGTGGTGGCGAGCACGAACACCACGTGCTCCGGCGGCTCTTCGAGGGTCTTGAGCAGGGCGTTCTCGGCGCCCTGGCTGAGCATGTGGACCTCGTCGAGGATGATGACCCGGCGCTTGCCCGAGGTGCCCAGCGGGACGCGCTCGATCAGGTCGCGCATGTCGTCGACCTTGCTCTTAGACGCCGCGTCCTGCTCGAGCAGCCAGTCGACGACACGCCCCTCGGCCACCGCCACGCAGTTCTCGCACTTGCCACACGGCTCACCGTCGACCGGCGCGTCGCAGTTGAGCACCTTGGCCAGGATGCGAGCGGTCGAGGTCTTGCCGGTGCCCCGCGGGCCGCTGAAGAGGTAGGCATGGCCGACGCGGCCCTCGCGCACGGCATTGCGCAGCGCCTTGGTCACGTGCTCCTGCCCCAGCACCTCGTCGAAGCGCTGTGGGCGGTAGCGCCGGTAGAGAGACTGGTACGCGGCCATCGGCCGGATGCTATCGGCGGCAGCTACGGCGCCAGCGGCCGGCCACGAAGCGGCCAGAAACGGGAAGCACGATGCCCGTCACCGGAGATGCCTGGGCCCGAGCGACCCGGCCACGAAGCGGCCAAGAGCGGCAAACACAATGCCCGTCACCGGAGGTGCCTGGGCCCGAACGACCCGGCCACGAAGTGGCCAAGAGCGGGAAACACAATGCCCGTCACCGGAGGTGACGGCCAGGCGGTCTGCGGCACACCACAGGTTCCGCTGAGAGCTGCTGCCTCCCGGCCCTGACTCGGTTCACGGGCTGCAGTTGCACAGGACCCGGCCGCCACCTGCGGTCACGGGCGCGGCACACGATAGCGTGTGCTGCCCCGGGGACCACCCGAGGAGGGATGCGAGAGCGGCCGAATCGGCACGCTTGGAAAGCGTGTGTGGGTCCTGCCCACCGTGGGTTCGAATCCCACTCCCTCCGCACCGCAGGTCCGGACGGTTCCGCACCGTCCCGCCTGATACCCGCTGACCTTGGGATTTCGTCCGCCGCCGTTCCCGTCTGAGTCACGCCGGGTCCGGAGCTCCGAGCGTTGCTCTCGAGATCGCTCAGGCGATTCCGAACCCTCCGCGCGCAGCGTGGCAATCCCGGCCTGAGCTGCAGGGTGTCGCTCGAGGCAGGCTTCGTGCGTATGACCGCACGCACCGTGTCGAATTGCCGATATCCGACTTCTCGAAAATTGAGTCTAGGAGAGTTCGGATCATCAAAATTCGACCTGACCCTGGCCAAAGCCTCAAATTGGCGACCGCCCGACAACAATTCTCAATAGCGCTGATGGCCTCCCTGTGCGAAGCTCTCGACGTCGCCACGCGGAATGGCGACATTGGGCGGACAAGGGGGAACACCATGTTCCGGCGGGCACTATCGCGGTTCACGATCGCAGCTCTGGCAGCTGCTGTCGCCACTGGATTGGCGGGCTACGCACCCGCCAACGCTGAGCCGCCAACGCACGACAAGAGCATCGTCAAGGACGTCGAGGCCACGATTCCTCCGCTGGCTGAGTGCCCAGCGGGCAACGCCGCCTCCATCGACCTGGTCTTCCACGACATCTTCCACCTGCACTTCACCGACACGACCTTCCACGTCACAGCGACGCAGACAGGCACGTTCGTCACGAGGTCCGCCACCGGCGATGAGCTCGCCAGCGGCCACTTCACGACGACACTCTCGGACCAAGGGCCGGGTTTCCCGAAGGAATCCTTCACCAGCCACATCAACGCGACCGGCAAAGCCACAGATGGCACACAGGTAAGGATTCACATCGCCCAACATTTCACAATCAACGCGAATGGCGATGTGACCGTGGACCGATTCACGGCCGGCTGCAACTGAGCAGTCCAGAGTGGGCGTGATCGAGATGATCTGAATTCAGCGATCATCTCGATCGCGCCCTGCATGGTTGAACAGCCGTCGCCTCCCGGACAACCGGCATCCCGATCACCGACCTGGCGCATCCCCGATCCCCGGACAAGCCACGCGCGTCATAGCGGCGGATCTGGGCGATCGGCTCGACAGCGGCAGGCTGTCACGCCTCGATGAGGGACCCCACCGCGAAGGAGACAGCCATGGCGGTGAGCCCGACGGCCACGTTGCGGGCGACGGTGCGGCCGAGCGGCACATCGCCCCAGCGGGCGACCGCCGCCGAGCTCAGCCCCAGCGCGATGGTGACGGCGATGAAGGTGGTCGGAACCCTCCATGCCGACGGCGTGAGCACCGCCGTCACAACCACCACCAGGGCTCCCAGCGCGAACACGAGTCCCGAGGCGATAGCCGCCACCAGGGGCGGTGGCGGTGGTTCGTCGACCTCGATGCCGTGCTCCTCCTCGGCGTGGGCGGCCAGGGCATCGGCGGCAGTGAGCTCGACCGCGACCAGGCGCGCCAGGTCGGGTGCGAGGCCCTTCGCCTCGTAGAAGCGGGCCAGTTCGTCGAGCTCCTGATCCGGGGACCGGCGGAGCTGGTGCCGCTCCTCATCGAGCAGCCTGGCACGGGCGTCCCACTCGGCGGCGTCCTCGGTATAGCGGGATCCACCGACGGCGATCGCACCGGCGATCGTCGCCACGACCACCGCGGTCGCCGCAGCCCGGTTCGCGAGCCCGGCACCGAGCACGCCCTCGAGCACGCCCGCGATGGCCACGATCCCGTCGTTCGCATCGATGACGAGGTCCCGCAACCGTTCGCGGTCACGCCACAACTGGAGGAAGCCGGCCCTCACTACCTCCATCGTGACACCGCCCACCGGGGCTCGTGATCCCCGACCCGAAGCCCCCGGCGCGCGGCCGGCGCGACGGCATTTCGCCGGTCAGCGGCCCCCGCCGCAGCCGGTAGCGTCGAACGCCGTGGATCTCGATGCCGCGATGGAGCTTGCCCTCGACGAGGCCGCTCTGGCAGTCACCCACGACGACGTGCCGGTGGGCGCAGTCGTGTTGCGCGACGGTGAGGTGATCGCGCAGCGCCACAATGAGCGGGAGCGCGCCGGCGATCCGACCGCCCATGCCGAGCTGTTGGCACTGCGGGACGCCGCCGAGGTCGTCGGATCCTGGCGCCTCGAGGGCACGACGCTGGTGGTCACGCTCGAGCCCTGCCCGATGTGTGCCGGGGCGCTGGTCGCGGCCCGCGTCGATCAGGTGGTCTTCGGTGCCGCCGACCCCAAGGCCGGTGCATGCGGGTCGCTCTACAACCTGGCCGTCGATCCGCGTCTCAACCACGAGGTCGAGGTGGTGTCCGGGGTGCGTGCCGACGAGGCGGCCGTGCTCCTCACCGACTTCTTCGAGGAACGCCGCGGCGCCGGCTGACCGGCCAGCGGAGGCCGGGGTTTCCGCTGCGGTGAGTCAGGCGGCGTCGGAGGCCGGCGACACCACACCACGGCGGCGCGGCACCGATGCGGCACCGCCCCGGAGCGATCCCCTGGCGCCACACCAGCAGCGCCAGATGACCACCGGTCCCTGCGCGGTGTTGTGGATCGCATCGATGCGGGATGCGTCGAGCAACACCCGGGTTCGGTGGCTGGAGCAGTAGACGTCAAACATCGCGGGCGCTCCGGTGGTGGTCGACACGAGACATCAGGACATCCATCGGCCGGCGCCGGGGGCGACGCCGGCCGGACCGATGCGCGAGCGCCCCGTCCCGTCGCAGGCTGTGCATTCGCTCCTCGGCCAAGAACGAGGTCATCGGTTGCACCTGTCCCTCCTTCCGTTGGTCCGATCACTTGGCCTGCGCACAGTCCAATTTCACGAAATTGGCCCTGGCTCAGGGCTCGATTGGAATGTACTTTGGCTCCTAATCGGGCAGCGATCCAGAGCCAATTCGGAAGGCATTGGTATGAACCAGTCCATTGAAGCGGCCCTCGGTGCCTGGTCGGAGGGTCCCGGTCCCCTGCATCGCAAGCTCGGGGAGGCGATCCGGCGTGCGATCGACCAGGGGATGCTCGCCGCCGGAGAGCGCCTGCCCGCCGAGCGGGAGCTCGCGACCCGTCTCGCCGTGAGCCGGTCCACGGTCGTCACGGCGTTCGACGCCCTGCGGGCGGAGGGCCTGCTGGAGAGCCGACAGGGCAGCGGCACGCGTGTCCGGCAGCGGTCGGCGCGCCGGGGGGTCCCGGCGGCCGGCCTCACGCTGAGCCCCGTCTACCGATCGCTCATCGAGACGCACGACGAGGTGATCTCGCTGGCGTGCGCCATCTTCCCGGCGCATCCGGCGGTGGCCGAGGCGATGGTCGACGTCGTCACCGACGATGGGCCCAAGCTGCTCACGCAGATCGGCTACGCGCCCGCGGGACTACCGGAGCTCCGGGAGGCCGTCGCGGCGATGCTCACCCGCGACGGCACGCCGACCGAACCGGACGAGGTGCTGGCCACCACCGGCGCCCAGCAGGCGGTGAACCTGGCGACCCAGCTCCTCGTGCGGCCGGGCGACAGCATGGTGGTCGAGTCCCCCAGCTTCGCCGGCACGCTGGACGTGTTCCGCACCCGCGGCGCCCGCCTGACGCCGGTGGCGGTGGACGACGACGGCGTCGACGTAGGGGGCGTGCGCGCTGCGGTGGCGGCCACCCGGCCGGCCGCCCTGTATCTCATGCCCACGTTCCACAACCCAACCGGGGCGCTGCTCGCCGTCCGCCGCCGGCGGGAGCTTGCGGAGCTGGCCGCCGAGACGGGCGTGGCGATCATCGAGGACAACGCGCTCGAGAACTGCCCGCTCGACGAGGATCGCCCGCCCTCGATCGCGGCGTTCGCCGGCGCGGACGCCACCGTGCTCACCGCGGGGTCGCTCGGCAAGGCCGCCTGGGGCGGGCTGCGGATGGGCTGGCTGCGGGGACCGAGGTCGCTGGTCAGCCGCCTGGCCGAGCTCAAGGCGATGAACGATCTCGGTTCGCCCCTGTTCGACCAGGCGGTGGCCGCCAGGCTGCTGCCCCAGATGGACCAACTGCGGGACGACCACCGTGCGATGCTCCGGCGCAACCTGGAGCTCGTCGGCCGCCTGCTCGACGACGTGCTCCCCTCCTGGGAATGGCGCCGGCCCAAGGGCGGGCCGTCGCTGTGGGTTCGGCTGCCGGCGGGCACGGCGTCGGCGTTCGCCCAGGTCGCCCTGCGCTACGGCGTCGAGGTCATTCCTGGCGACGTCATGTCGCCCACGGGCGAGGACCTGCGCTACCTCCGGTTCCCGTACTCCGCCGAGCCCCCGGTCCTCGAGGAGACGGTGCGGCGCTTGGCGCAGGCCTGGGACGCCTACGCCCCCGGCGAAACCGCCGCCGCGAGGCCGCGCACGGTCGTCGTCTGAGCCCGTCGCCGGGTCGGACTCGCCGTGTTTCGCTGGTAGCTTGCAGCCCCGGAAGGTTGCCAGAGCGGACGAATGGGGCGGCCTCGAAAGCCGTTGTGGCCTCCGGGTCACCGTGGGTTCGAATCCCACACCTTCCGCTCGCAGGTCCCGGACGGATCATCGTCCGGGATGGTCATTTTGGCTGGTCAGCCGACTGACTGGCCGACCTCGATCAGGTGGCCGTCGGGATCGCGGACGTAGCACCGCAGCTCGCTGCCGAGGTCCTGGGGCGGGGTGAGGAACTGTGCGCCCCGGCCGTGCCAGTCGTCGTAGACGGCCTGGATGTCGGCGACCCGGATGTTGAGGAAGCTGCTCGTCCGATTCGGATCAGGCGGCGTCTCGAGGACGACCTCGGGCTTGTCGATCGTCGGCCCGCCGCCGACGTTGATGATGATCCAGGCGTTGGCGAGCTGGACGATGGACGGCTCCCCTGCCATGACCGTCTCGCCGCCCAGGACGTCGGAGTAGAAGGCCGCCGATCGCTGCACGTCGTCGGAGACGATGAAGTGGGTCAACACGATGCCTTCGGAGGGGCGGGGTAGCTCGGCCATGAGGGCATCCTTTCGCAGCGGTCAGCGGCGGGCGAGCAGGTCGAGGTGGCGGAGCCGTTCGTCCTGCGACTCGGTCAGCGGCGGGCCGCTCACCGCGTGGTGCGCCTCGGTGCCGGCGAGGATGCCAAGGCCCGCGACCGCAGGGCTGGCCTTGGCATCCTCCGCCGGCCGCGTCGGCGGTGGGGGCGTCTCGGGCTGGCAGACGCTGCCGGTGGGCGGGAGCCCCGGGGCGGCGAGCTCGGGCGGGTCGAGGAACGCCGGGCGTCTCCGGAAGTCCAGGCAGTCGAGCAGGTTGGACGCGTTGGCGTCGCGCCGGGTCAACGCGCCGAGGTTGAACTTCGTCTCGATCAGCCGCGGCACCGACGTGTGGTCATGCACGACGTGTGACACGTAGTTGCGCCGGGCGAACGGGGAGATGACGAAGGCCGGCACCCGCAGGCCGTAATGGTCCCAGGCGGCGGGGGCGTCCGGGGTGGGCTCGACGTCGGGCGGGATGTCGTCGGGCGGCACCGCCCGCGGGGGGGCGACGTGGTCGTAGTAGCCGCCGTGCTCGTCGTACATGAACACGAGGACCGTGCGCGGCCACGCCGGGCTGGCGAGCACCGCGTTGATCACCGACGCGCTGAACGCCTCGCCCAGCTGGATGTCGCGCGGGTTCTCCTCGGTGTACGCAGTGACGCCGGGGCTGACGATGGAGACGTCGGGCAGCGTGCCGGCCCGACAGTCCGCCAGGAAGCTGGGAAACGTTCGCACCCGGTCGAGCCGCGCCCGCCACAGCGATGGGAACAGCGCGATGTCCGGGAGGTCCCACGCGTAGTCGAGCCACGAGATTCCGAACACGTCGAGCTTCTCCCAGATCGTGCCCCCGGCCGGGTGGGGCATGGCGAACGCCCGGCCGACGTCGGTGGTGGTGAGGTCCTGGCTGGTGGCGGCCTGCAGGTACATGCGGTTCGGGTAGGTCTGCGCCGGCGCGGACGCGAACCAGCGATCGCACAGCGGGAACGTCCCGGCGAGCGACCAGTAGAACGGCACGTCGGAGCCGTCCCAGTAGCGCATGGCGTTGGTGTTGTCGTTGTAGAGGAAGCCGTCCATGCGGCCCCCGTTGATCTGCAGATGCGTGTTCTCCCACCGCTGGGAGACGCCGCGCCCGCTCTGGCAGGTGTCCGGCGCGTGGAACACGCGCACCGGCTCACCCGTCGTCAGCCGGTTGCTGTCCTGCGGCTCGCCACCCCGCAGCCGGTAGCCGTCGCCCCGCCGGAACGTGCCGAAGTAGGAGTCGTACGAGTGGTTCTCCTGCATGTAGACGACGATGTGCTCGATCTGCGGCAGCAGGTCGACGCCCTCGGGCTTGCCGGGGTCGGGCCGGTCACCCGCCCGCCTGAGCCGGTGGCCGTGACCGGGCTGGCCCAGCCATGGGTGGCATCCGGTGAGCATGAGCCCGGCGCCGGCGGCGAGACCCTGGATCACGCGGCGGCGGGGCATGGGATCTGACATGCCGGTCATACCGGCGCGGGACGGTACCGGATCCGGGAACCTGCGGCCCCGCTAGCGGAACAGCCGTGCGAGGGTGTATCCGCCCCCCCGCCGCGACCAGGCCGCCGACAATCGACACCGAGATGTAGACGAGTGCGACGCCCGCGCGGGCGAGCCCAACCCACAAGAACCGCATCAGCCTCCTCCAGATGTCGACCGAGTAGGAGCCATCGGCAGTGGTCGCTGCGGTTGTCGGCGAGCCCCATCGCCTTCGGGCGCCCATGCTACGTCCCCCCGCCCGGGACACACTCGAGTCGCGCAGCGGCCCCGCCGCCCGAAACCCCGGGGCCGCTGCGCCCGGCGTCGCCCCAGAGGCGCCGGCCGGTCTCTCTGACGACCCGTGGCGGTCGGGTCGTCCGGTCATAGATCGCGCGAGCACCGCGCTCCGTTACACCGACCACACGGCCGGGCCCGCCCGTAACGCGCGGTGACCCGCCACCCTGCGGCACCTACCCTGTGCCCGGGCTGGGATCGGCGGATCGAGGCGCGGGCAGGATGCGCAGACGGCCATGACACACATGAACATCGACGAGCAGCGGATGCGGATGGTCGGGCCGACGGCCCGACTCGTGGAGTTCCTCCGCGAGCTGGCGAGGACCGGCCGCCCGCCCGTCCGCAGCGTCGACCGCCACCCGGTCGTGCGGTGGCTCTACGACCTCCCCGCAGAGCTCACGCTGGACACCGAGGCCGGGCCGGGCGAGACGGTCCTGTCGATCGACCCGGTGGCCTCGGAACCCCCGCCCTCTCCCCCGGCGGAGCTCGAGCCATGGCTCAGCCGGGCCGACATCCAGGACTCGGCGCTCGACGCGCCGGAGCTCCCCGACGCCATCCCCGACGACGCCCGCGACCAGGCCGTCCGCCGCTACCGGCCGTGGGTCGGTCGCTGGCAGGTGTGGGCGGAGGCCGACCGCCTCCTCGCGCCCCGCCGCTCGTGGTACGAGGAGCTGGCACGGGCGGGCCGCCAGCTCGAACAGCAGGACGACATGTACGAGCTGGTGATCGGCACCGGACTGCTCACGTGGTCCTCGCCGACCGGCGACGTCCGCCATCCGCTGCTGACCACGCGGGTCGACGTCAGGACCGATGCCGCCACCGGGCGGGTCGACGTCGTCGTCCCCGACCAGGCGACCACCAGCTTCGGCGACCGGGCGTTGCTCGAGGGACAGCCGGACTTCGACTCCCACCGGCCACAGCTGGTCCGGGACGAGATCCGCTCGGGTGCGGCCGTGCCGCTCGGGGACCACAACAAGGAGCTGCTCGCCCGCTGGCAGGCGCTCGCCCTCCGCCGGGCACTGCCCTACGAACATTCGTGGAAGCCGTCGGAGGCGGGCGAGCGGGGCCCCGACCTGCGCTTCGCGCCGGCGCTCATCCTGCGCGAGCGCGACCGAACCAGCCTGATCGACTACTTCGACCGCATGCTCGAGGCTCTGTCGGGCCCGACGGCGGCGGCGCCGCTCGGGCTGGCCCAGCTGCTGGCGGCGCTGGAGCCGGAGGACCGGCTCGCCTGGCTCGAGCGCGAGGGCGCCACCGACGGTGGAACGGTGGGTGGCGATCCGCTCTTCCCGCTGCCCGTCAACCCGGAGCAGCGCCAGATCATCGACCGGCTGCGCACCGACAACGGTGTCGTCGTTCTCGGTCCACCGGGCACCGGCAAGACGCACACGATCGCCAACCTCCTGTCCGCGCTGCTGGCTCGCGGCCAGCGCGTGCTCGTGACCAGCCAGAAGGCGCAGGCCCTTCGGGTGCTGCGCGAGAAGCTGCCGCCCGAGATCCAGAAGCTCTGCGTCTCGATGACCGACGTGGCGCGGGGTGGCTCCCGTGAGCTGGACGAGAGCGTCACCGCGCTGTCGGACCGCTACTCCACGTTCTCGGTCGCGCGCCATGAGGAGGAGACGCGGCGGCGCACCGCGGCGCGGGACACGGCCTGCCAGCGGGTCGCGCAGCTGACCGAGCGGATCCGCGCGCTCCGCGCCGCCGAGACGGAGGTGCATCCGTCGGTCGCCGATGGCTACGAGGGCACCAAGGCACGCATCGCGGAGCGGCTTCACGGGAACGCCCCGGCCTGCGACTGGATGCCGACGCCGCTCCCCGCGGACGCGCCGTTCGATCCGCCGCTGCGGGTCGACGAGCTCGTCGAGCTCCGGGGCCTCCTGGCGTCGCGCACGCCGGAGCGGGTGGCACGGCTGCGCCAACTGTTCCCCGACCTGGCTGCGGTGCCCACCGGCGTAGCGATCCAGGCGCTGGTCGATGCCGAGACCGCCGCCGCCACCGAGGCGCAGGATGCTGCCAGCGAGCTGTCCATGGCGCTCTCGGCCCTCGATCGCGAGGATCTGGCGGCGGTCCGCACCGAGGTCGACCGGTCGCAGGCCGCGATCCACGCACTGGGCCTCGGCCCCGACCCGGGGATGTGGGCCGACGACTGGCGCCGGCACGCGGTCGGCGATGCGCTGGCGCGGCGCGAGCTCGGGATCTGGCACCAGCTGGCGCAGCTCGGCCGGCACGCGGCGGTCGCCCAGGACCGCCTGAACTCGATCGGGCTCCGCACGGTGGCGCTGCCGCAGTTCGATGCCTACGGGCCCGGCAGCTTCGTTCACCAGCTCGACGCCGGACGCGCGCTCGCCGTGCACCTGGCGGCTGGCAGTCAGCTCAGGAAGCGCTTCCGGCCGGCCGTGCAGAAGCGCGCCGAGCGCCTGCTCGCGGGCGCGGCCGTGGATGGCGCCCCGATCACCGATGGCGCGCAGCTCGACTGCGTGATGGCCACGCTGGAGGCCGAGCACACCGCAGGCGTGCTCGCGGGGCACTGGGCGCTCGTCGGCGTCCACCTCGACCCGGGCCTGCCGATCCCCCGGCGCGTTGCCCAGCTCGTGGACCTGGCGACCGCGCTCGACAACGTGCTCGCGGTCGTCGCCGCCCGCGACGCCGTCGAGCGGCGCCTCGGCGCCCGCGGCGCCCGCGTCCCCCTGGCGGCGCCGAGCGACTGGGTGGGCTTCGCCGGCGTGCTGAGCGCGGTCCAGGCCCGGCTCGAGGCCGAGCGCGCGACGCAGGTCCTGCGCGACCTCGCGGCCCGCTTCGAGCTCGAGGCGCAGTCACCCGCAGCAGCTCCCGAGATCGGTCGGCTCGGAGCGGCGGTCGCCGCGCGTGACGTCGACGCCTACGGGTCGGCGCTGCGGGCGCTGGCCGGCGCGCCCGCCGAGCAGGCCGAACAGCTCCGCTGCGACGAGCTGCGGGGCCTGGTGGAGGCGGCGCACCCGGTTCTCGCCGACCTCCTCGACCGCACCTGCCGGGCCGACGAGTGGGACGGCCGGATCGGTTCCTTCCCGGCGGCATGGGCGTGGGGCAAGGCCAAGACGTTCCTCGACGGCGCCCGGGAGCCCGGCCTGGAGGACCGGCTGGCCGCGGAGCTACGCGACGCCGTCGATCGGGTCGGGCGAACGACCGCGGAGCTCGCGGCCGAGGAGGCCTGGGGCGAATGCCTGCTGCGCATGTCGGCCCATCAGGAGCAGGCCCTGCGGTCGTACCGGTCGAACATCGAGGACCGGGGCATGGGCACCGGCCGATGGGCGCCCCGCTACGCGGCCGCCGCCCGGGCGGCCATGATCGAGGCCCGGGACGCGGTGCCGGCGTGGATCATGCCGCTCCGCGACGTCGTCGACACCGTGCCACCGGACCAGAACAGCTTCGACGTCGTGATCATCGACGAGGCCTCCCAGGCGAGCATCGAGTCGCTGTTCCTGCTGTGGCTGGCGCCGCGTGTGATCGTGGTCGGTGACGAGCGGCAGTGCGCGCCGTCCCAGGTGATCAGGGGCGAGTTGCAGCCGATCTTCGATCGGCTCGACGACTACCTCGCCGACGTGCCGGACTACCTGAAGCTGGCGTTCACGCCGAAGTCGAACCTGTTCAGCCTCCTGCAGACCCGATTCGGGTCGGTCATCCGCCTGCGGGAGCACTTCCGCTGCATGCCCGAGATCGTCGGCTGGTCGTCTCTCCAGTTCTACGCCGATGCGCCGCTGGTGCCGCTCCGCCAGTTCGGGGAGGAGCGCCTTCCGCCGCTGCGAACGATCCACGTCGCCGGCGCCTTCACCGACGGGAGCTCGACCCGGCTGCGGAACCCGCTCGAGGCCGAGGCGCTGGTCCGGGGCCTGGTCGCCTGCCTCGCGGACCCGGCGTACGAGGACCTGACGTTCGGCGTCGTGGTGCTGCAGGGCAGCGGCCAGGTGCGGCTGATCGAGGACCTCCTCGAGCAGCGGGTGTCACCCGAGGAGTGGGAGCGGCGGCGGCTCCGCGTGGGCACCCCGCCCGACTTCCAGGGCGACGAGCGTGACGTCGTGTTCCTCTCGATGGTCGTCGCCGATCGCCGCCGCGCGGTCACGGCGCGCGAGTGGCAGCGCCGGTTCAACGTTGCCGCCAGCCGCGGCCGCGACCAGATGTGGCTCTTCCACTCGGTGACGCCGGACCTGTTGTCGCCGGCCGACCTCCGGCGGTCGCTCCTGTCGTACATGTCGGGCCCGCCGGCCCCGGCGGCGCTCGAGCGCTTCGACGACCTGACCTGGGACTCGGACACGCGTGAGCCCTTCGAGTCGCGCTTCCAGCAGCGGGTGTTCGTCGCGCTCCGGGACCGGGGATTCCACGCGACGCCACAGGTCGACGTCAACGGCCGGCGGATCGACCTCGTGGTGAGCGGCGCCAAGGGCCGGCTGGCGGTCGAATGCGACGGCGACGACTGGCACGCCGGGCGTGAGGCGCAGGTCGCCGACCTCGAGCGCGAGCTCGAGCTGCAGCGGGCGGGCTGGAGGTTCTGGCGGGTGCGCGAATCGGAGTTCTACGTGGACCCGGCGGCCGCCCTCGGCGGGCTGTGGACCACGCTCGAGTCCCGGGGCATCCGGCCGGGCGACGTCGTGGACGCGGGGAACGAGGCGGTGCCGCTGGTGGAGACCTGGGCGCCGACGACGCTGTCCGGCGAGGAGGGGCTCGATGGCCTCGACGGCGCCGACCCCGCCGAGCTGGACGTCGAGATCGGCCCCTGACCGAGGGGCCGCCCTGGAGCCTCAGCTCTTGACGAGGCGCTCTATCGCGCGGGTGGCCTCGGTGACCTTCTCGGCGGCGTCGGGGGCCCCCGATGCCACGGCGTCGCTGACGCAGTGGTGGAGGTGCTCGTCGAGGAGCCCGACCGCCACGCTCTGCAGGGCGCTCGTACAGGCGGATATCTGCGTCAGCACGTCGATGCAATAGGTGTCGGACTCCACCAGGCGCTGCAGGCCCCGCACCTGGCCCTCGATCCGGCGCAGGCGCTTGAGGTAGTCGTCCTTGGTCATGGTGTAGCCGGCCACGTACATACCCTAACGGGGTATCGACGGAACGGGAACCGACCCGGCGGACCGCGGGCGTAGCCTGATGGGGTGCTCATCGGATCCCACGTCAACCAGGCCGACCCGCTCGGCGTCGCCGCCGCCGAGGACGCCGATCTCGTCCAGATCTTCCTGGGCGACCCCCAGAGCTGGAAGAAGCCGCCGCCCCGGGACGACGTCGAGGAGCTGCGGGCATCGCCGGTGCCGGTCTACGTCCATGCGCCCTACCTGGTGAACCTGGCGTCGCCCAACAACCGCATCCGCATCCCGTCGCGGAAGATCCTGCAGAACACGTGCGACGCCGCCGCCGAGATCGGTGCCCGAGCGGTGATCGTGCACGGCGGGCACGTCACCGATGACGACGAGCCGGGCGCCGGGTTCCTCCGCTGGCGCAAGGGCCTGGAGCAGCTCGAGACCGAGGTGCCGGTCTACCTCGAGAACACGGCCGGGGGCGACCATGCGATGGCCCGCCACTTCGACACCATCGCGGGCCTGTGGGAGGCGATCGGCGACAAGGGCATCGGCTTCTGCCTCGACACCTGTCACGCCTGGGCGGCGGGTGAGGCCCTCATCGACGCCGTCGACCGCATCAAGGCCATCACCGGGCGCATCGACCTGGTGCACTGCAACGACTCCAAGGACGCAGCCGGGTCCGGTGCCGACCGCCACGCCAACATCGGCACCGGCACCATCGACCCCGAGCTGCTCGTCGCCGTCGTCTCGGCGGCCGGTGCTCCGGTGGTGTGCGAGACGGCCCCCGAGGGCCGCAAGGACGACGTCGCCTTCCTGCGCGACCAGACGGCGACCTAGGGCAACCGACGAACTTGCGGTGGCTAGGGCCCCCATGGGGTCCCCAACCGCCGCAAGTTGGGGAGGGACGGACGGGGCTACGCCAGCCCGAGCGCCGTGGTCTCGTCGGCGGCGGTGGGGTCGTTGCGCACGAGCGTGCGGTACAGCTCCGCGTAGAGCCCATCCCTCGCCACCAGGTCCGCATGGCGGCCCCGCTCGACGATCCGGCCGTTGTCGAGCACCAGGATCTGGTCGGCGGAGACGATGGTGGACAGGCGATGGGCGATCACGAAGCTGGTCCGGCCGGCGAGCGCCACGCCCAGCGCCTCCTGCACGAGCGCCTCGTTCTCGGTGTCGAGGTTGCTGGTGGCCTCGTCGAGGATGACGATGGCCGGGTCCTTCAGCAGCATGCGGGCGATGGCCAGGCGCTGCTTCTCGCCACCCGAGAGCCGGTAGCCCCGCTCCCCCACGACCGTGTCGTAGCCGTCCGGCATGCGGGCGATCACGTCGTGGATCTGGGCGGCGCGGCAGGCGGCCTCGACCTCGTCCTGCGTGGCGCCGGGCCGCGCGTAGCGCAGGTTGTTCCCGACGCTGTCGTGGAACATGTGCGGGTCCTGGGTGACGACGCCGACGGCACCGTGGAGCGAGTCCAGCGTGAGGTCGCGGACGTCGCGGCCGTCGATGCGCACGGCGCCGTCGGTGACGTCGTAGATGCGCGCGATCAGCATCGACAGCGTCGTCTTCCCCGCCCCCGACGGCCCGACCAGGGCCACGAGCTCGCCGGGCCGCCCCCGCGCCGAGACGCCCTGCAACACGTTGCGCGTTCGAGCGGGGCCGCCGTTGGTGCGGCCGTCGGCGGATGGCGTGGCGACGGCGGGATCGAGCTCGAGGGTGGGGACGATCGTGCCGGTGGGGTACGCGAACCACACGTCGTCGAACTCGACCTCGCCCCGGACGTCGACGAGGTCCACGGCGCCGGGCCGGTCGGTGAGCGGCACCGGGGTGTCCAGCACCTCGAACACCCGGTCGAACGACACGAAGGCGCTCATCAAGTCGACGGGAGCGTTGCTCAAGGCGGTCAGCGGCCCGTACAGGCGCCCGACGTAGGCCGCCATCGCGACCAGCGTCCCGACCGAGAGCGCACCGGAGATCACCTGGAGCCCGCCGACCCAGTAGATGGCGGCGGTGCCGATGGCTCCCACCAGGCCGAGAGCGATGAAGAAGGTGCGCCCGAGCAGCGCGGCCTTGATGCCCGCCTGCCGGACGCCGTCGGCCCGTGCCGCGAAGCTGCGCTGCTCGTCGTTGCCGCGGCCGAACAACTTCACCAGCAGGGCGCCGGCCACGTTGAAGCGCTCGGTCATCGTGGTGTTCATCGACGCGTTCAGGTCCATCTGCTGGCGGGTGACCGCTTGCAGGCGCCGGCCGACGCGCTTGGCCGGAAGGATGAACAGCGGCAGCACCACCAGCGACAGCAGCGTGAGCCGCCACTCGAGCAGGGCCATCGCCGCCAGCGTCGTGACCAGGACGATGACGTTGGACACGACCGAGCCGATCGTGCCCGTGAGGGCCCGCTGGGCGCCGACGACGTCGGTGTTGAGGCGGTTGGTCAGCGCCCCGGTCTGGGTGCGGGTGAAGAAGGCCAACGGCATGCGCTGCACGTGGGCGAAGAGCGCCACCCGCAGGTCGTAGATCACACCCTCGCCGACGCGGGACGAGACGTACCGGTCGGCCACCGCCAGGGCCGCGCTGCCGAGCGCCGCCAGCACGGCGAGGCCGGCGAGGAGGTTCAGGTACGACCGGTCGCCGTTGGGGATGGCCGTGTCGATGATGCTGCGGAAGAGCAGCGGCGGCACCAGCTGGACGAGCGCGGTGGCCACGATGATCCCCAGGTAGCCGAGGAGCATCCAGCGATAGGGCCGGGCGAACCGCCAGACCCGCCACACGAGCGACCGGTCGACGCTGGCGCCCTCGAGCTGGCTCGGGTCGGCCCCCAGCATGGGATGTGACCCCACGCTCCCACCACCGACTCGTCCACCAACACGCATGAGGTGCAGGCTACGGGCGCCATGGCGACATGAACGCTCTCGGTGGCCCGGGCTTTCGGTGGACCGGGACCGCCCGATACTGTCGGCGGCGCCGCCCGGGGGGAGCGGGGAGGCGGCGAGACGGCTGGGGAACCGGGGATCGATGGCTGCCACCACGACGGACAGGACCGACGCGAGCGTGACGGCAGGGCGGACCGGCGGTGCTCGGCTGCCGCGCTGGCTGGCCCTGCTCCTCGTGTCGCTCGCCGGGCTGCTTCTCGAGGTCGGCTACACCCGCATCGTCGGCTACAAGCTCTGGTACTACTACACCTACCTGGTCATCGGGCTCAGCCTCCTCGGCATCGGATCGGGCGCCATCCTCGTGGCCATCTGGGAGCCGATGCGGCGGTGGGCCACCGAGCGGATCATCGCCGTCTGCTCGGTTGTCGGCGCCGTGAGCATCGCGCTCGGCTATCTGGCGATCGCCAGGTTGCCCATCGACACGTTGGCCATCTGGGACTACGGGTCCGGCGCGTCGTTCGGCAACCTGGGCCTCCTTGCCCTGATCTGCCTCCTGCTGTTCGCCTCGTTCATCGCCCTGGGCGTGATCCTGGCCACCGTCCTGGGCCGGGCGGGCGATGGCGTCGGGCGCCTCTACTTCGCCGACCTCGTGGGCGCCGCGCTCGGGTGCCTGCTGGCGATCCCCCTCATCGTCCGCCTGGGGCCGCCGGCGGTCGTCATGGTCGCGGCGTTGGTGTTCGCCGCCGTGGGCGTGCTGTCCAGTCCCCTCCGCTCGCCGACGTTCGTCGTGGGATCGGTCGCCGCCGCCCTGCTCCTGGCCGTCGTCGCGGGGCGGGGCATCCTGCCGGATGTCCGGAACGAGGCGGGCAAGTTCGGTGGAGGCGGCCCCGGCGTCGACTACTCCGACTGGGGGCCGGTGTTCCGTGTCGATGTCACGGGTCCGCTCCCCGCCCACAAGGGCGAGAACCGGATGCTGATCCACGACGGCAATCCGGGCTCCGGCTTGTGGCCGTTCAACGGCGACCTCTCCTCGCTCACGCGCTACGACAGCGACCCGCGGGCCATCCCGTTCGCCGTGCTCGACGGCGCGCCCGGGCGCGAACTGATCATCGGCTCAGCGGGCGGCAACGAGATCCTCGCCTCGCTGTACTTCGGGGCCGACGACATCGAGGCCGTCGAGCTCAACCCCGTGACCGTGTCGCTGCTGAAGGACCACTTCGCCGACTACACCGGGCACCTGACCGAACGGCCCGACGTCAAGCAGCACCAGGGCGACGGGCGGTCCTACCTCGCCCGCCACAACGCCGACTACGACCTGGTGTGGTTCCCGGCCCCGGACAGCTATGCCGCCAACAACGCCGCCTCGTTGGGCGCCTTCGTGCTGTCCGAGAGCTACCTGTACACGACGGAGATGATCGAGGAGTCCCTGGATCACCTCACCCAGGACGGGATCATGGTCGTGCAGTTCGGCGAGTGGGACTTCGGGACGCAACCCTCGCGGACATCGCGCTACATCACGACCGCGCGCCGAGCCCTCACGAACTTCGGCGTCGACGATCCCGCCAGCCATCTGATGGTGGCCGTCGAGGAGCCGCCGAGGGGAGACGGCCTGTCGACCAGCCTGTCGACGATCGTCGTGAAGCGCACGCCGTTCACCGACGCCGAGGCCGACGCCTTCGCGACCACGGTGGCCGGCCTCCCCGACCACCACGCCGTGTACGCGCCCGGCGTCGACCTCGTTGCCAACGAGCCGGGTGATCGGACCGTCGCCCGGCTGGCGGGCGGCAGCGATGCGGACGTCCAGGCGCTGGTCGCCGGCTCCAGCCGGGAGATCGACCCCATCAGCGACGACGCCCCGTTCTTCTGGCACTTCCACGACTTCCCCCACGTGCTGGGCGACATCCTGTCGCCGCTCGACACCAATGACCCCGAAGACGTCATCGGCGAGCGCGTGCTGCTCCTGCTGCTGGCCATCGCCGTCGTGTATGCCGCGGTGTTCCTCCTGCTGCCGTTCGTCGCCGTGCGCCGGACCTGGAGGGCACTCCCGGCCAAGGGGCCGTCCGGCGTCTACTTCGCGGCGCTCGGGCTGGGCTTCATGTTCTTCGAGATCACGATGATCCAGCGGCTGGTGCTGTTCCTGGGCTACCCGACCTACTCGCTCACGGTGACGCTGGCCTCGATCCTGGTGTTCACCGGCATCGGCGCGCTGGCGAGCCGGCCGCTGGCGGCATGGCGGCGCTCGCCATTGCCACTGATCCTGGGCGTGCTCGCCTGCCTGACGGTCTTCTACCGCTTCGGGCTCGACCCGCTCACCGAGTCGCTGCTGTCCTCGTCGCTGGGCGTGCGCGTGCTGGTGGCGGTGCTGCTGCTGGCCCCGCTCGGCCTGTGCCTGGGCATGTTCATGCCGCTGGGCCTGGCCACGGTGTCGCGGCTCACCGACCACGGCGATGCGTATGCCGCCTGGGGCTGGGCGATCAACGGCTTCTTCTCCGTGATCGGCTCGGTGCTGACGACCATCCTGTCGATGTCGCTCGGCTTTCGGGCCGTCCAGCTGGCGGCGCTGGCCATCTATGCCGTAGCCGTGCTGGCGTTCGTTGCGCTGAGGCGATCGGCGGACCGCGCCGCCATCCCTCGGGCCCGCGAGCTCTCGCCTCCGGCGGACGAGCCGACGGAGGCGGTCCTCGCGCCGGCCTCGGTTTCGGGCTCTCATACCTGACGATCCGTCAGAATCGGTCGTATAGCGTGCCGGCGTGGACCTCCGGGAGAGCGCCGACGACCGGTCCTTCCGCGACGAGGTCCGCACGTTCCTGGAGGACAGCCTGGCCGGCGAGTTTGCCGCCCTCCGGGGCCGGGGCGGCCCCGGCGACGAGCGCGCGCTGTTCGAGGAGCGACTCGCCTGGGAGCGCCACCTGGGCGCCCACGGCTGGACGTGTGTCGGCTGGCCCAAGGAGCACGGCGGCCGGGGTCTGTCGCTGCGGCGCCAAGTGGTCTTCCTCGAGGAGTACGCCCGCGCCCGGGGCCCGGGACGGCTGGGCCACATCGGCGAGGGCCTGCTGGGGCCCACCGTCATCGCCTTCGGGTCGCCCCAACAGCGGCTGCGCTTCCTGCCGCCGATCCTCGCCGGCACCGAGCTCTGGTGCCAGGGCTACTCGGAGCCCGATGCGGGCAGCGACCTGGCCAACATCGCCACCAGGGCGTCGCGCGACGGCGACGACTGGGTGATCCACGGGCAGAAGGTCTGGACCTCGCTGGCCCACTGGGCGGACTGGTGCTTCGTGCTGGCGCGCACGTCGCCGGCCCCCGACCGCAGCGCGCGCCACGCCGGCATGTCCTACCTCCTGGTTCCCATGCGGCAGGACGGCGTCGAGGTCCGGCCCATCGTGCAGCTCACCGGCGACAGCGAGTTCAACGAGGTGTTCTTCGACGGCGCCCGCACGCCGGCGGAGAACGTCGTGGGCGACGTGGGCGGCGGCTGGGGCGTCGCCATGGGGACCCTGGCGTTCGAGCGGGGCGCATCGACGCTGGGGCAGCAGCTCAACTTCCGCAACGAGCTGGATGCCATCGTCGCCGCCGCCCGCCGCTCCGGCACGGCCGGCGATCCCGTCCTGCGCCAGCGACTGGCGCAGGCACACATCGGCCTGGAGATCATGCGGCTCAACGCCCTGCGCACCCTCGCGGGCGGCGAGGCGGGCGCCCTCCCGCCCGGGGCGCTGATCGGCAAGCTGTTCTGGGCGACGTTCCACCGGGGACTGGGGGAGCTGGCGATGGACGTGCTCGGGGCCCACGCGTTGGCGACCGGAGACCCCGCGCTCCGGCGGCTGTTCCTCTTCAGCCGGGCCGACACGATCTACGCCGGGTCGAACGAGATCCAGCGCAACATCATCGGCGAGCGCGCCCTCGGCCTGCCCAAGGAGCCCCGGTAGATGGTCTGTGTGGTCGCGGAGCCCCGAGTCACTTGCCTAGCCCGTGGGTTGCCGGAACCCATTGCCTCCGGTGCAGGAGGAACGGCCGGCGACGCCACCCGAGGCAATAGGTTCCGCCCACCCGAGCCCGAGGTCATAGGTTCCGCCACCGGAACCCATCGCCTCGCCCGTCGATTGCCGGAACCCAATGCCTCCGGTGCAGCAGGAGCGGGCGAGGGACTGACCAACGGTTGCCGTTGGTCATTGCCGCGGGCCCGCACGACCGTTCGTCATTGCCTCGGGCCTGGAGCGGTGCGGTGACCGAAGAACGCCGCCCGCCGTCACCAGCGCCACCGCGACCGCCCGTGGAGCCGCCCGGGCACGGCCTGCTGGCCGGCAAGGTCGCCGTGGTCACGGCCGCCGCGGGCACCGGGATCGGGTCGGCCACCGCGCGGCGCCTCCTGCTCGAGGGCGCCTCGGTGGTGATCAGCGACGCCCACGAACGGCGGCTGGGCGAGACCGCCGCCGTGCTCGCCACACTGGCCGAGACGCTCGGCGCCGCCGGCGGCGGTGGCGCGGGCGGCGAGCCGCCGCTGGCGGTCCCCTGCGACGTGACCGACGAGCCGCAGGTCCGGGAGCTGTTCCGCGCCGCCGAGGACCGGCACGGGCGCATCGACGTGGTCGTCAACAACGCCGGCCTCGGTGGCACCGCCGACCTCGCGGACATGACCGACGACGAGTGGCACCGGGTCGTCGACGTGACGCTCACCGGCACGTTCCGGTGCACCCGGGCGGCCCTGCGGATCCTCCGCCGCCAGGGTTCGGGCGTGATCGTCAACAACGCGTCGGTGCTGGGCTGGCGGGCCCAGGCCGGACAGGCGCACTACGCCGCCGCAAAGGCGGGGGTCATGGCGTTGACCCGCAGCGCCGCCCTCGAGGCGGCTCCGTTCGGCGTCCGCATCAATGCGGTGGCACCGAGCCTGGCGATGCATCCGTTCCTCGCCAAGGTGACGAGCGACGAGCTGCTGGACGAGCTGGCGGGACGGGAGGCGTTCGGACGCGCCGCCGAGCCGTGGGAGGTGGCGACGGTCATCGCGTTCCTCGCGAGCGACTATTCGAGCTACATGACCGGCGAGGTGGTCAGCGTCAGCTCGCAGCATCCCTGACGCGAGGACACCGATGGCACAGACCGTGTTCGACTCACTCGACGAGGTCCGGGCCGCCGTCGGCCGCCGCCTCGGTGTCAGCGACTGGCTCGAGATCACGGCGGATCGCCTGGGGGGCTTCGCCGCCGCTACCGGCGACCGCGACCACGTCCATCTCGCCCTGGCGCTGACCAACCTGTTCCTCCCACAGGTCGTGGAGGTCCGCGGCGCATCCCTGGGCGTCAACTACGGCACGGGCAGCGTGCGGTTCGGCGCGCCCCTGCGCGCCGGCACGCGGGTGCGCGGCACGGCCGAGCTGGCGGCCTGTGACGAGATCGCGGGTGGGGTGCAGACGACGATCCTCATCACCGTCGAGGTCGAGGGCGCCGACCGACCGGCCTGCGTGGTCGAGTCCCTGAGCCGCTGGCTCGCCTAGCGGGCGCACTTCGTGCGCCGCGGGTCGTCCCGGTTTGGGGACCGGTCTCGCGGCGTGGTAGTTAAACGGATCGCAATGCCCGAAGCCTGAATTTTGACGGTGCCAAATCCCTTCATGCAGAACGACTTCACCCGCTCGGAACGCGAGGCGCTCAAGGCGATCTATCGCTTCACCCGCGACGGCTCCGAGGCACACACCGGGACGCTGGCCGAACGGCTCGGGCTGTCCCCGGGGACGGTGACCACGCTGGTCAAGCGGCTGGCCGACCGAGGACTCGTCGACCACCGCCCGTACCAGGGCGTGCGGTTCACCGCCGACGGGCGGCGGGCGGCGGTCGCGGCCATCCGGGTCCACCGGATCGTCGAGCGCTTCCTCGCCGACATGCTCGGCTACGCGTGGAACGAGGCCGACGCGCTGGCGGTGGCGTTCGAGCACGACCTTCCCGACGAGGTGATCGACCGGCTCTACGTGGCCCTGCACCGGCCGGAGACCTGCCCGCACGGGTTCCCGATTCCCATCGCCGAGGCCGACGAACTGCCCAACACGCCCGAGCTCTACGACCTTGAGCCCGGAGACGTGGCGGAGGTGGCGGTGTCGGGGTCGACCGACGCCGAGATCCTGTCGTTCCTCGGAACGCTCGGTGTCGTGCCCGGGGTGCAGGTGACGGTCGTCGAGAAGCATCCGTTCGACGGGCCGCTCGTGGTCGAGATAGACGGGCAGACCCGCACCATCGGCGAGCGCGTCGCTCGCCAGGTGTACGTGACCAGGCGCATACAGGCCGACGAGGGGCGGCGGGTCAACGGTGCGCGACCGGCTGACGGGCGTACGGCCGACGCCCAGTCGGCGGACAGCCAGTAACCAGAGGAGAGGGACGTAGGACGATGGTGTCGCTACTCGCCGCGGAAGGCGGTTACCAGGAGTTCACCCTGCGGGGTGGTGAGTGGTTCATCCTGATCGGCGCGGCGTTGACGGCGCTCCTCGCCATCGGGACCGGCTTCGTGCTCATGCGCAGGGTGCTCGAGGCCGACGAGGGCACCCCGAAGATGATCGAGATCGCCAAGGCGATCCAAGAGGGTGCGCTCGCCTACCTCAAGCGGCAGTTCCGCACGATCGCATTCATCCTCGTGCCGCTCGCCGTGATCGTCTTCGTCACGTCGGTCGCCGTCGAGAAGCCGAACGGCGTGGAGGCGCTGTCGTTCGCCGAGTCGGGCACGTGGCGCACGCTGGCGTTCCTCGCCGGGTGTGTCATGTCCGGGCTCACCGGGTTCATCGGCATGAGCCTGGCCGTGCGGGGCAACGTGCGCACGGCCGCCGCCGCGCGCAGGGGCGAGATGGCCCCGGCGCTGCAGGTGGCGTTCCGCACCGGCGGTGTCGCCGGCATGTTCTGCGTGGGCCTGGGCCTCATCGGCGCCACGCTCATCATGATGGCGTTCCAGAACACGAGCTCGGCCATCCTGGTCGGGTTCGGGTTCGGCGGCTCGCTGCTCGCCCTGTTCCTTCGGGTGGGCGGCGGCATCTTCACCAAGGCGGCCGACGTCGGCGCCGACCTGGTCGGCAAGGTCGAGGCCGGCATTCCCGAGGACGATCCCCGCAACCCGGCCACCATCGCCGACAACGTGGGCGACAACGTCGGCGACTGCGCCGGCATGGCGGCCGACCTGTTCGAGTCCTACGAGGTGACCCTCGTGGCGTCGATCATCCTCGGCGTCCCGGCGTTCCAGCGCATCTTCCCCGACCAGCCCGGGCTGTGGGCGGCCGGCGCGCTGTTCCCGCTGGCCGCCCGTGCGCTGGGCGTGCTGGCGTCGATCGTCGGTGTGTTCGCCGTGCGCGCACGCTCCAGTGACAAGACCGCGATGGCGCCCATCAACCGGGGCTTCCTCACCGCGGGGATCCTCACCGTGGTCGGCACGCTGGTGGTGGCGCTGGTCTACATCGGCGACCCCGACGGGCTCGTCAGCAACGTGGGCCTGCGGATGTTCGGGGCCGTGGTGATCGGCCTGGTGCTCGCGCAGGTCGTCAGCCGCATCACGGAGTACTTCACGTCCACCGAGCGGGCCCCGGTGCGGGAGATCGCCGACGCTGCGGAGACCGGGCCCGCCACCACGGTGCTGGCCGGTACTTCGTCGGGCCTCGAGTCGTCGGTCTGGGCCATCGTGGCCATCGCGATCGCCCTCGGCGCAGGGATCGGGCTGGGCAGTGGAGACACGCAGTTCACGCTGTACCTCGTGGCCCTCACCGGCATGGGCATGCTGGCGACCACCGGCGTGGTGGTCTCGGAGGACACGTTCGGGCCGGTCGCCGACAACGCCGCCGGCATCGCCGAGATGTCGGGCGAGTTCAAGGGCGAGGCCGAGCGCGTGATGGTGAGCCTCGACGCCGTCGGCAACACCACCAAGGCCGTGACCAAGGGCTTCGCGATCGGCTCGGCGGTGATCGCCGCCGTGGCGCTGTTCGCCAGCTTCGTCGAGACGTCGGCCAACGAGATCCTGGCCGTCGGCGTCATCGAGCGCCTCCAGGACACCGCCGAGGGCATCTTCAGCGTCATCCAGATCAACGTGGCCAACCCGAAGATCTTCATCGGCCTGCTGATCGGCGGCGCCGTGCCGTTCCTGTTCTCGGGGCTCGCCATCCGGGCGGTGGGCCGCACCGCCGGGGTGGTCGTGCAGGAGGTCCGCCGCCAGTTCGCCGACGGCAAGATCATGTCGGGCGAGAAGCGGCCCGACTACGCGCCGGTGATCGACATCTGCACCGCGGCGTCGCTGCGCGAGCTCGCCACGCCCGCACTGCTGGCCGTCCTGACGCCGGTCATCATCGGCTTCGGCATCGGCTACACGGCCCTTGGTGGGTTCCTGGCGGCG
>DATFVX010000048.1:0-5363 GCA_035259985.1 Acidimicrobiales bacterium
TCGTGGCGTCTCGCCGGCCAGATTCGCCGCTGGACGTCGTCCTCGTCGTCGCCGCAGCCGCTGGCTGCGCCTTCCTCCTGCGTCCTCGCCAGCGACGAATCTGACACGGCGATACATCCACGGAACTTCCGCGAGCGCCCACTAGAAGACCGTCGCCGCCAGCCAGCGGTCGAGCAGGGCCCGGTCGCCACGGACCGCGAGGTCGGGGACCGGCCGGCCCACCATGAGGAGCAGCAGGTCCAGGGCGGTGGCCTCCGCCACCATGTCCCCGGCGTCGTCGTTGGCTCCGCTGGGCCCGGCACCCGAACCCCGATCCCACCACCAGCCGTCCGGCTCGAGGCGGACGCGCCACGACGCGTCGGCGTCGTGCGTCGCGAAGACGAGGGTCTCGCCGCGGCCGCGGAGCCGGCCCACCTCGCCGTTCCAGCGGGCCACGAACGGCAGGTTCTCCAGCTGCTCGTCGATCCCCTCGACCGCCACGTGGACGGGCAGGTCCGCGGCCCGATCGAGGGTCAGGTCGAGGTCGAGGCGATGGATCCCGGTCTCGAAGAGCATGCGCCGGGGCCAGAAGCGGGCATGCTGATCGGCGCCCCACGCCCACACGGGGGCGGCGGGATCGGCAGAGGCGAAGGTCCGGCACGCCTGCGCGGCACCGGCCACCAGCCAGTCGCGCCAGGCGTGGAGGGGTGCCTCCGCATCGGGGTAGTCCAGCGGCAGCGACGACCGCCAGGTCTCGGCCACGATCCCGCGGGCCACGAGCTCGGTCGACCAGCGGTGCAGCCCTCCGACGTGCGACACGAGGTCGCGCACGCTCCAGTCGGGGCACGTCACGACCGTGGCGTCCAGGTCGGCGCCGGACAGCGAGGCGGCGAACCGGTCGGCCTCGGCACCGAGGAGCGCGATGTGGTCGGCCGTGGTGAGGGCGCGGGCGGCCATGCGCCGCATGCTGTCAGGCCGGGATGCGCCGCCGGGGACCAATATCCTTCACCCTCGGATGAGCGAGTTCGTCGTGATCACCGGATTGTCGGGCGCCGGCCGCAGCCTCGCGGCCGACGCCATCGAGGACCTCGGCTGGTTCGTCATCGACAACCTGCCGCCGCAGCTGGCGCCGAAGGTTGCGGAGCTGGCGCAGGCCCCCGGGTCCCAGGTCCAGCGGATCGCCCTGGTGGTCGTCACCGGCGCCTATCAGGACGAGGTCCTGCCGATGCTGGCCTGGCTCCGGTCGGCCGGCGCCCGCGTGCGCATCCTCTTCCTCGACGCCGCCACCGACACCCTGGTGCGCCGCTACGAGAGCACCCGGCGCCGGCATCCCCTCTCGGGCGGCGGAACCCAGGAGCACCTGGTGGCGGCGATCGAGCGCGAGCGCGAGCTGCTCGACCCGGTCCGGGCCGAGGCCGACGTCGTCGTCGACACCAGCGTCCTCAACGTCCACGAGCTGCGCCGGCGCATGCAGGCGCTGTTCTCCGCCGAGGCCGCCGAGCCCACGATGCAGACGACCGTCCTGTCGTTCGGCTACAAGCACGGGCTGCCGCTGGACGCAGACATGGTCATCGACTGCCGGTTCCTGCCCAACCCCCACTGGGTCGACGAGCTGCGTCCCCTCACGGGCCTCGACGATCGGGTGCGCGACTACGTGCTGGGGCAGCCGGCGGCACAGGAGTTCCTGGCCAACCTCGAGGCCATGCTGGTCCAGCTGGTGCCGGCCTACGTGGCCGAGGGGAAGGCCTACCTGACCATCGCGCTGGGGTGCACCGGCGGTCGCCACCGGTCGGTCACCATCGCCGAGGAGGTCGCGGGCCTGCTGCGCAAGCACGGCATGCCGGCGGGCGTCCTGCACCGTGACATCGGCAAGTAGGGCGGTCTGATGAAGCCGCACGTCGTTGCGGTGGGCGGCGGCCACGGCCTGGCCGCGACCATCAGGGCGGCGCGCCGCTACGCCGGCCGCACGACCGCCGTGGTGGCGACGGCCGACGACGGTGGCTCCACGGGGCGGCTGCGGGACGCGATGGCGTTGCCGGCGCCGGGCGACGTGCGGCACTGCCTGGTGGCCATGGCGGACACCGGGGGCGACGCCCCGGTGCCGCTCGTCGACGCACTCGAGTTCCGCTTCGAGGGGACCGACGTCGCGGGCCACGCGTTGGGCAACCTGCTGCTGGCCGGGTTGACCGCCGTGACCGGCGACTTCGTCGCCGCCGTCGACGAGGCGTCGCGGCTCGTGGGACTCGACCCCGACGTGGCGCGGGTGTTGCCGGCGACCGCGGAGCCGGTCGTCCTGCGGGCCAACCTCGCCGGCGATCCCGGCGGCGAGGTGACGGGGCAGGTGGCGATCTCCCGGGTGGGCGGCATCGAGCGGGTCGCCGTGGAGCCCGGCGATGCCCATGCACCGGTCGCGGCGGTCGAGGCGCTGGTCGACGCCGACCAGATCGTGCTGGGGCCCGGGTCGCTGTTCACGTCCGTCCTGGCGGCGGCCGTGGTGGACGACGTGCGCCGGGGCATCGCCGAAAGCCGGGGACGCGTCGTCTACGTGTGCAACCTGCGCGCCGAGGGCACCGAGACGTTCGGCTACGACGTGGCCGGCCACGTGGCAGCGCTGCGTCGTCACGGGATCGTGCCCGACGTCGTGGTGACCCAGGCCGGGGGCCTGCCGCTGGGCGACCTGGGCACGCCCGGCGCCGGTGCCGTGATCGAGGTGGTGGAGGCCGACGTGGCCCGCCCATCGGGCCTGGCCCACGACCGCGCCAAGCTCGCCGAGGTGCTGGCGGAGCTGGTGCCCTAGCGCGCTCGAAACCCGAACTTGCGGCGATTAGAGCCCCATGGGGGCCATTTCCACCGCATGTTCGGGAGGGGTGTGGGCTAAAATAGACTGAAATCCATGGTCGTCCTCGCGAATGCTGAGCTGACCCTGTCCGCCATCGCGGCCGCGCACCATGGCGTGGTGACGAGCGCGCTGGCGCTCGGCGAAGGCGTGACCATCAAGGCACTCCGGCATCAGGCGGCGATGGGTCGCCTGCTCCAGCTGAAGCGGGGGATCTACCAGGTTCGGGGGCACCCGATCACGTGGGAGTCGCGGCTGCAGGCCGCATTGTTCGACGCCGGACCCGGCGCCGTCGTCGCCCGGCGATCGGCTGCACGCCTCCAAGAGGTTTGGCACTACCGGAGGGCGGACGCGATCGAGGTCATGCGGCTGCGCGGCGGGGATCACCGCGTCACGCTCGGGCGCCTGCGAGAGACCACCCTGCTGCCGGCGGCGCATGTGACCTACGTGGCTGGCTTCCCGACCACCACACTGGCCAGGACCTGCTTCGATCTCGCCGGCGATCCCGATCCGGACCTGAGGGACAAGCCCTGGAGGGACGAGGTCCACGAGCGACACATCTCGCGGATGTTCAACGACGCCCTCGGGCGTCGCGGACTGACGATGATCCACGAGGTTGCGGTGCTCGCCGCACTCGGTGGCAGGGGCCGTCCGGGCACCGCCCTGGTGCGCGAGCTGCTGAAGCGCTTCGGACCTCGGTACAAGCCCACGAAGTCCGACGGCGAGTCGCTGTTCGTCGAGTTGCTCGACGTCTTCGACCTGCCAGTTCCCGAACGCCAGGTCCCGATAGGCGGCACGACGTTCATCGGAACGGTTGACTTCCTCTACCGACAGCAAGGGGTCGTCGTCGAGATCGACGGCACCTGGCACGACGGTCCGCTAGATCAGGCGTACGACGAGGAGCGTGACGACCGGCTGACCGCCGAACGGTTCGAGGTGGTGAGGATCAGGTACGGCGACCTCGTCCTGCACCCGGAGAGGGAGATGGCACGCGTGAGTCGTGCCCTCACAGCTCGAACTTGCGGCAGTTAGAGCCCCCATAGGGTCCTCAAACACCGCAAGTTCGGGTTTGGGGAATCCTCGCTAAGGTCCAGCCGACGAGGTAGACGAGTTAGACGCGGTAATCGACACACGACGAGAGAGGTCAAGTCCCGATGTCCATCCGAGTGGGGATCAACGGCTTCGGCCGCATCGGCCGCAACTTCTTCCGGGCGGCTCGGAAGACGGGCGCCGACATCGACATCGTCGCCGTCAACGACATCGGCTCGGTCGACACGATGGCCCACCTGCTCCAGTACGACTCCGTGTTCGGACGGCTCGACGACGACGTGCAGGTGGCCGACGACGGCATCAAGGTCGGCGGCGACGGCTTCAAGGTGCTCGCGGAGCGCAACCCCAAGGAGCTGCCCTGGGGGGATCTCGGCGTCGACGTCGTCGTCGAGTCGACCGGCATCTTCTCGAGCCGCGACCAGGCGGCGATGCACCTCGACGCCGGGGCGCCGTACGTCATCGTCTCGGCCCCGTCCAAGGGTGCCGACGCCACGTTCGTGCCGGGCGTCAACGAGGACACGTTCGATCCCGCTGCGCACAAAGTGGTGTCCAACGCATCGTGCACCACCAACTGCTTCGTGCCGATGGTCAAGGTGCTCGACGACGCCTTCGGGGTCGAGCGGGGCCTGATGACGACGGTTCATGCCTACACCGGCGACCAGATGCTGGTGGACGGGCCCCACCGCGACCTGCGCCGCGCCCGCGCCGCCGCCATCAACATCGTCCCCACCAGCACCGGCGCCGCCCGGGCGACCGGGCTGGTGCTCGAGGCCATGCAGGGCCGCCTCGATGGCCAGTCCCTCCGGGTGCCGGTGCCGGACGGCTCCCTCACGGACTTCACCGGCGTGTTGGCCCGCGAGGCATCGGTCGACGAGGTCAACGAGGCGTTCAGGGCCGCGGCCAGCACGGGGCGGCTGGCGGCCGTGCTCGACTACTCCGACGCGCCCCTCGTGTCGACCGACATCGTCGGTTCGCCGGCGAGCTGCACGTTCGACAGCCTGCTCACCCAGGTCATCGGCAACCTGGTCAAGGTGTTCGGCTGGTACGACAACGAGTGGGGCTACTCCCACCGCCTGGTGGACCTCGCGCTGATCGTCGGCGCCGCCAACCAGAAGTAGACCCGCACGTGACCAGCGTCCCCACGCTGGAGGACCTGCCCGACCTCCAGGGCCGGCGCGTGCTGCTCCGGGCCGACTTCAACGTGCCGATCCGCGACGGCGAGATCGCCGACGACCTGCGGATCCGCGCCGCCCTGCCCACGATCGAGTGGCTGCGGGGCCGCGGCGCCGAGGTCGTCGCATGCACCCACCTCGGGCGGCCCAAGGGAAAGCCGGACCCTCGCTACTCGGTCGAGCCGGTGCGCCGGCGCCTGGCCGAGGTGGCGCCCGGCGTCGGGCTGCTCGAGAACCTCCGCTTCGACCCGGGCGAGGAGGCCAACGACCCGGCGTTCGTGGCCAAGCTGATCGACGGCTTCGACGCCTACGTGAACGACGCCTTC
>DATFVX010000049.1:0-19536 GCA_035259985.1 Acidimicrobiales bacterium
AGAGGAAGAAGTAGAGGAAGCGGCAACGAGGACAGCTCCTCGCCGGCGATGACGCCCGACGGCCGGCTGTTCGCCTTCTCGTCCTACGCCACCACGTTCGTGCCGGAGGACACCGACGACAAGGCCGACGTCTACGTCGCCGGTCCCCTGGGAACCTGAGCCTCGGGCGTGGCCTTCGCCCGACGCCCGGCGGGCGGGAGTCGCGACGCTCGAGGCCCCGCCGGCGAATGCCCACGCCCTTCTCGAGGTCGCCCAGGGGCCCAAGAGCGCGCCGAATCCGCAGGCCTCACGGTGCAGGTGCGGGCGTGGTGACCGACCCCGGCCCCCGTTGTCGCCGCTCCCGGAGGTGCGGATGGATGGCCCGTGGTGCCAGCGCTGCCGGGCACGGCGCCAATCGTGGCGGGACCGCTCCGACGGCGGGTTCGATCCCGCTGACAGCGTCGAAGCGCTCGACGAGGGATCGGCCAAGCGATTCGTGGTCACTCACCACTACGCGGGCACTTGTCCGGCCGCCGCCGGCCACTATGGGCTCTGGAACCGCTCCGGCGCTCTCCACCAACGCCATTCACACCGGCAGGGGCACCGCCCGCACGACCATCGTGCCCCGGATCGTCGACAAGCTGGAGCGCCAGCGGGAGGCGACCGGGATCAACCACATCGTCGTCCGGGACCCCACGTGTTCGCCCCCGTCATCGCCGCCCTGGCGGATCGGTGATCCCGCCCGGGCCTAGCGGCCGGCGGCGTGCGCGAGGGTCGTGAGCACGTCGCGCATGTAGACCAGCGCCTCGCGGTCATCCGGCACTGGCCGGGCCCCGGGGACCCGCTCGGCCGCACCGAGCCGGGCGAGGGCGTCGGCGATCATCGCCTTGTACGGGAGGCTGCCGTCCAGCGCGCCGGTGGCGTCGAGGTGGTCGACGATCGGCGCCGCCTCCGCCACGTTCCCGGCGGCGGCCAGCAGGTTGACGAACTCGACGCACCCCAGCCGGGCCAGGTACAGGTTCTCGTGGGTCAGCACCTCCTCGACGTACGCGCCCAGCCGCCGGAAGGCGCCTGCCCGGTCGCCCCGCAGCAGCGCCGCCCGGGCGTCCAGCGGATTGCGCAGCGAGTGGGTGCGCTCGGGGACGGCGACGCGGGAGGCCTCGTCGAACAGACGCCAGGCCTCCTCGGGCCGGCCCTGGAGCGACGCCGACGTGCCGAGCTGGGTCAGCGACCAGTTCAGGCAGGTCGGCGGCCCCGTCACCCGGTAGCGCTCGGCGCCCCGGCCGAGCACGCCGGCGGCCTCGTCCAGCCGGCCGGTCATGATCAGCGTCAGTGCGACGGCGGCGATCTCGAACAGGTCGGCCACGTAGTCCTCGCCGTCGCCCCGCAGCGCCGCCAGGGCCGGCGACGCCGCCTCCGCCATGATCCGGTAGTCCTGGTACACGAAGCCCCGGGCGTAGCGGATCATCGGATGGTCCGGCTCGCCGTAGCGGGCGACGAGGGCCTCGTAGCCGTCGCGGTCGAGGTGGCGCATGTACCGGCGGGCCGCCCAGGTGAGCCCGAACAGGACGAGGTCGTCGTCGCCGGGCCCGGCCAGGGCGAGAATCTGCTCGGCCCAGTCGCCGATCTCGCTCCGGCTGCGCACGTAGATCTCGGTGACGATCGGGCGGATCAGCGCCCGGGCCAGGGCGGGCTCGCCGGTGGCGCACGCCCAGTCGAACGCGGCCCGCAGGTTGGGCCACAGCTCGCCCAGGCGGGCGACCGCCTCGAACTCGCCGTGGCCTGGGAGGAGGCGTCCGACGTGCTCGACCCGGCCGAGGCACCAGCGGGCGTGGCGCTCGGCGACGAGGTCGGTCTGCCCGCCGGCGGACAGGTGCTCGGCGCCGTACTGGCGCATCGTCTCCGCCAGCCGGAACCGCCGGCCGAACGGGCCCGACTCCACCATCACCATCGACCGGTCGACCAGGCCTCCGAGCAGGTCGTCGACGCCGGCGGCGTCGAGGCCGGTGCCCGCGGCCACGGTCTCGGCCGCGGCCAGGTCGAACGGGCCGGCGAAGATCGACAGCCGCTGGAACAGCACCTGCTCGGGCCCGCTCAGCAGGTCGTAGGACCACTGGATCGTCGCCCGCATGGTGCGGTGGCGCTCGACGCTGGTCCGCCGGCCCCCGGTGAGGAGGCGGAGGCGGTCGTCGAGCCGGTCGACCAGCTCGGCGGGGGAGAGGGTGGCGGTCCGGGCGGCCGCCAGCTCGATGGCGAGGGGCACGCCGTCGAGGCGCCGGCAGATCTCCTCGACGTCGTCCCGGTGGGCGCCGGGGTCGTAGTCGGGCGACAGGGCCGCGGCCCGCTCGGTGAACAGCTCGACGCCGGCGCCGCCCGGGTCGAGGGGTGCGACCGCGACCAGCCGCTCGTGGCCATTGCCGAGGCCGAGGCCCTCGCGGGACGTGGCCAGCATCCGCACGTGCGGGCACCCGTCGGCGACGGCCCGGGCCAGCTCGGCGACGCCGTCGACGACGTGCTCGCAGTTGTCGAGGACCAGGAGGTCCCGCCGGGGCTGGAGGGCCGCCACGACCGCCTGGGTCAGCGTGCGGCCGGGCGTCTCCCGGACGTCGAGCACCGCGGCAACCGCCCGGGGCACGTCCGCCGGCGAGGCGATGACGGCCAGGTCGATCAGCCACGCCCCGCCGGTCCCACCGCTCCCGCTCGTGTCGCCGGCGCCGCCGGCGAGGTCGGCCGCCGCCCGCCCGGCCGCGCCGAGGGCGAGCCGGGTCTTGCCGATCCCGCCCGGGCCGACCAGGGTCACGACCGGCGAGGCGGCGAGGGCGTCGGCGACCGTGGCCAGGTCCTCGTCCCGACCGATCAGCCGGCCCAACCGGCGGGGCAGGTTCCCCCGCCGGCCCTCGGCCGTGCGAAGCGGCGGGTGCTCGCCCCCGCCCACCTGGAGGATGCGCTGCTCGGCGACGACGCCGTCGAGGCGGAACGTGCCCAGGTCGCGCAGGTCGCACGCGGCGCCCGCCTCGCCGACCTCGCCGGCGTCGAGCAGGGCCGCCGTCACCCCCGACGCCAGCGTCTGCCCGCCGTGCGCCGCGGCCGCGAGCCGGGCGGCCACGATCACGGCCGGGCCGAAATAGCCCCGGGCCCGCTCCTGCGTCTCGCCGGTGTGGAGGCCGATCCGCACCCCGACCGCCGCCCCGCCCGGCCACGGCTCGGCCGCGATGGCCGCCTGCACGTCGCCGGCCCAGGCCGCCGCGTCGCTCGCCCGGTGGAAGGCGACGCCGAACGAGTCGCCGCCGGTGGCGAACACGTAGCCCCCGTGCCGGTCGGCCGCGTCCCGGACCAGGTCGTCGTGCCGGCCGAGCGCGGCCGCCGCCCTGTCGCGGTGCCGGGCCCACAGCCGGGCCGAGTCGTCCACCTCGGAGAAGCCGAACGTCACCGTCCCCGTCGGCGGGCCCAGCGCCGGGCCCTGCGCCGCTCGCTCGGCCCGCAGCCGCTCGTCGTGCCCCAGGATCGACGTCTCCAGCTCGGACAGCCGGGGGCCCGGCTCGATCCCCAGCTCCTCGACGAGGTGGTGGCGGGCGCGGCGGTAGGCGGCCAGCGCGTCGGCCTGGCGCCCCACCCGGTAGAGCGCGGTCATGAGCAGCGCCCACAGCCCCTCCCGGAACGGATGGCTCGCCGTGAGCTCGGTCAGCGGGCCGACGGCGGCGGCCGGGTCGCTCTCGACGGCGCGGGCCAGCTGCAGCTCGACGGCGCCGAGCCACTGCTCGACCAGCGCGTCGACGGTCGGGGTGAGGCCGGGCGCGTCGAGCCCGGCCAGCGGCGTGCCTGCCCACTCGGCCAGCGCCGCATCCAGGTCGCCGGCGGCGAGCAGGCGCTGGAAGCGGACGACGTCGACGGCGTCGGGGTCGACGTCGAGCCGGTAGGCGGCGCCGGTCCGGCCGATGGCCCCGGCCCCGACGCCCTTGCGCAACCGGGTCACGTACGACTGGAGCGTCTTGCCCGCGGTTCGGGGTGGCCTGGGCCCCCACACCAGCTCGACGAGGCGCGACACCGGCACGGCCGAGCCGGCGGACAGGGCCAGGGCGGCCAGCGCGGCCTGGCACTTGGCCGGGCCGACGTCCACGGGCGCGCCCGCGTCGTCGCTGACCCGGACTCCACCGAACAGGCGGATCTCCACCACCCCAGGATCGTGCATGGCGCCGGTTGCGTCACCCCGGACGGCCGGTTGAGTCCCGGTTGAGCGGCAGGCCCCGGGCTCAACCGGGACACGGACGCGGTCCGGCAACCGCTCGACCGGCGTCGGTCACGGTCATCGCATGAGGCGTGTGACCGCATGGTGTTTCGACCACCGCATCGCTGCCGTCGGCCTGTGGGTGGCCGGCCTCGTCGCCGCGTTCGCCGCGGCGGGGGCGCTCGGCCCATCGTACGACTCGGTGATGAACATCCCGGACTCGGACAGCGCGGACGGCTTCGCCGCGCTGGACGAGCACTTCCCCGAGCTGGGCATCGGGAACATGTCCGGAACGATCGTGTTCCGGGCCGACCAGGGGGTGGACGACCCGGAGGTCCGGGCGGCCATGGAGGATCTGTTCGCCCAGGTCGAGGCCGGGTTCCCCGGCGCCGACGGCATCGCCCGCTACCCGGGCGCCACGATCGTCTCGCCCTACGCGGTCGGCGGCGAGGGCCAGGTCGCCCACGACGGGCCGCTGTCCGGCCGGCTGGCGTACGCCCAGGTCAACCTGGCGCCGACCGTCGACATGACCGACGCGTCGCTGCTCGGCGGCGCCATCGACGAGCACGCGCCCGCCCTCGACGGCCTGGAGGTGGTGCCGGGCGGCGGGGCGCTCGCCGCCTACGCCCCGCCGGACAGCGAGCTGATCGGCCTGGCGTTCGCGGTGGTGATCCTGATCGTGGCGTTCGGGTCGGTGCTGGCCATGGGCCTGCCAGTCTCGATCGCCCTCGGCGGCGTCGGCGCCGGGATCGCGGCGACGCTCCTGCTCAGCAACGTCTACGCCATCCCCGACTTCACGCTGACCATCGGCGTGATGATCGGGCTGGCGGTCGGGATCGACTACGCGCTGTTCATCGTCACCCGCTACCGGGAGGGGATGCACGCCGGGCTGGCGCCCCGGGAGGCGACGCTGGCCGCGATGGACACCGCCGGCCGGGCGGTCACGTTCGCCGGCATCACCGTGGTGATCTCGCTGCTCGGGATGCTGCTGATGGGCATCCGGATGGTCGCCGGGGTGGGCATCGGGGCCTCGGTCACGGTGCTGCTGACGATGGTCAGCGCCCTCACGCTGCTCCCCGCGCTGCTGGGCCTGGCCCGGGAACGGGTCGAGGTGACCCGGTGGCGGGGCCTGATCGCCGCCGGGCTGGTGGCCGTGGCCCTGCTCGGCGCGGGTCTCGGCGTGGCGCCGCTGGCGCTGGCCGGGGCGGGGCTGGCGGCGGCGACGCTGCTGGCGAGCCTGGCCGTGGCGCCGCTGCGCCGGGAGGTCCCGCGGCGGGATCCCCGGCCGGTGGACCAGACGGTCGCCCACCGGTGGAGCCGCCGGATCCAGCGCAGCCCGTGGCTGTACCTCGTCACCGGGACGGCCGTGCTGCTGGTGCTGGCGTCGCCGCTGCTCGGGATCCGGCTCGGCGTCGCCGACGAGGGCAACAGCCCCGAGGGCAGCTGGACCCGGCGGGCGTACGACCTGCTGGCCGAGGGCTTCGGGCCGGGGTTCAACGGGCCGCTCGTGATCACCGCGGTCGCCGATCCGGCCCCCGGCGCCGGCGGCGACGACCCGACGGCCGCGGTGCGCGCGCTGGGCGTGGCCCTCGCCCGGACCCCGGGGGTCGCATCGGTCACCGAGCCGCTCGCCGACGACCCGGCCGACCCGGGCGCCTTCGTCCTCACGGTGGTGCCGGCGACGGCGCCGCAGGACGAGGCCACGAGCGCGCTGGTCGCCCGCCTGCGCCGCGACGTCATCCCGGCCGCGGTGGGCGGCTCGGGGCTCGACGTCGACGTCACCGGCACGGCAGCGGCCAACATCGACGTGACCGACTACCTGGGCAAGCGGGTGTTCCTGTTCTTCGGGGCGGTCCTGACGCTGTCGTTCCTGCTGCTGATGGTCGTGTTCCGGTCACTGCTGGTCCCGCTCAAGGCCGTGGTCATGAACGTCCTGTCGATCGCGGCCACCTACGGCGTGCTGGTGGCGGTCTTCCAGTGGGGCTGGGGCGGCTCGCTGCTCGGCGTCGCCGGCGCGCCGATCGAGCCGTTCATGCCGATGATCCTGTTCGCCATCGTGTTCGGGATGTCGATGGACTACGAGGTGTTCCTGCTCTCCCGGGTGCGGGAGGAGTACGACCGCACGGGTGACCCGGTCGGCTCGGTGGCCGACGGACTGGCCGGCACCGCCAAGGTGATCACCGCCGCGGCGGCGATCATGGTGGTGGTCTTCGGCGCCTTCGTGTTCGAGGACGATCGCCTGATCAAGATGCTGGGCGCCGGCCTGGCGACGGCGGTCATCCTCGACGTCACGCTGGTCCGCATGCTGCTGGTGCCGGCGACGATGGAGCTGCTCGGGGCCAGGAACTGGTGGCTCCCACGGGCGCTGGACCGCAGGCTGCCCCGCGTCACCATCGAGCGGCGCACACCCCGGCCGGCGCCGCCGCTGGCGCCGGAGCCCCAGCCGCAGCCGGTCGAGGCCTGACGCGGGCTCCGCGCAACGAGGCGCTCGGCCCTACCGGCTTCGGGTCCACACGCGGCGATCGACGGGCACTATGTGCGTGGGCGGGCACGCGCAGCGTCGAGAAAACCAGCAGGTCAGGCTACTCGATCCGCAGACCCGAGATGGCCCGGGCGATGACGAGCTGCTGGATCTGCTCGGTGCCCTCGAAGATGTCGTAGATCTTGGCGTCGCGGTGCATCCGCTCGACCGGATACTCACGCGTGTAGCCGTACCCGCCCAGGATCTGGATCGCACGCTCGGTGACCCACACTGCGGTGCGGCCGGCCTTGAGCTTCGACATCGAGCCCTCGGCGTTCTTGTAGCCGCCGTTGCGGGCCAGCCACGCGGCCCGGTGGACCAGCAGGCGAGCGGCGTCGATCTCGGTGGCCATGTCGGCGAGCATGAACGCGATTGCCTGGTTCTCGATGATCGGCTTGCCGAACGCCCTGCGCTCCTTGGCGTAGTCGAGCGCGTATTCGTAGGCGGCCCGCGCGATGCCCACCGCCATGGCAGCGACGGCGGGACGGGTGGCCTCGAATGTGGCCATCGCGGGCTGCTTGGCACCGGTCTTCTGCTGCTCGCGGGCCCGCGCCAGCTTCTCGTCCAGCTTCTCCTTGCCGCCCAGGAGCAGAGCGCCGGGGACACGCACGTCGTCGAGGACGACCTCGGCGGTGTGCGATGCCTTGATCCCGTGCTTCAGGTACTTCTGCCCCTGGGACAGGCCCTTGGTCCCCGGCGGGACCACGAAGCTGGCCTGGCCCCGGCCCTTGAGCGCGGGATCGACGGTGGCCACGACGACGTGGACGTCGGCGATGCCGCCGTTGGTGATCCACGCCTTCGTCCCGTTGAGGACCCACTCGTCGGCCGCCTCGTCGTAGATCGCCCGCGTCTTGAGCGAGCTGACATCCGAGCCGGCGTCGGGCTCCGACACGCAGAACGCGCCGAGCTTGATGTCATCGGGGGTGCCGAAGCACTGCGGCACCCATTCCATGACCTGCTCGGGAAGCCCGGAACCGGCGATGCCGGCGGCGGCGAGGCCGGAGCCGAAGATGGACAAGCCGATGCCGGCGTCGCCCCAGAACAACTCCTCGAGCGCCACCGGGAGCGTCAAGCCCGACGGATCGCCGAGCGAAGCCTGCGCGAAGAAGTCGAACGAGTAGAGCCCGATCTTGGCCGCCTCCTCGACGATCGGCCAAGGAAACTCCTCGCGCTCGTCCCACTCGTGCGCCGCAGGACGGACGACCTCCTCGGCGAAGTCGTGGACCCACTTCTGGATCTGCTGCTGGTCTTCGCTCAGGTTCAACGAGAACTCGCTCATCGCACTGCCCTTGGTCGATGCCGGCGATCCAATGGTTACCGATCGGTAACATACCCTACCCCAGCCCGCCCCAGTCGCAACGATGGCGACTCCCCACCCGTAAACGTCGGCGGGCCCCATCGGTGACGAGCACGCGACCGCCAGGTGCGATCGAGCTCACCGCGTGCTCGGATTCCTGCCGCGGAATCGGTGGTCATCGCCTCCGCATCCGCGGCAGGAATCTCAGGCGGGACGGACCTCGGTGCCTCCCGGCGTGTCCTCGACCACGTAGCCGGCGGCCACGATCTGGTCGCGGAGGGCATCGGCGCGGGCCCAGTCCTTGGCGGCCCGGGCCTCGTCGCGCTGGCCCGCGAGCTCCCGGATCGCGTCGGGGACCTCGCCGCCCTCGGCATTGAGCTCCAGGCCCAGGGCGCCGGTGATCTCGAGCGCCGCGGCCGCCACGGGTGCGGCCGCCTCGGCGTCGCCGGCGGCGAGTAGCTGGTTCGCCCGGCGGACGAGGTCGAACATCAGCGCCGTGGCCTTCGGCGTGTCGAGGTCGTCGTCCATCGCCGCCCGGAACCGGTCCAGCGCGTCAGGGTTGGGCTCCGTCGTGACGTCGAGCTCGGCGGCCCTCCGGGCGAACGTGTCGAGCCGGTCGAGTGACCGTTCCGCGTCGCGCAGGCTGTCGTCGGTCACGTCGATGGGCGAGCGGTAGTGCGAGCGCAGAACCAGCAGCCGGTAGGCCCGCGGGTCGTAGTGCTCGACCAGGTCGAGCAGGTTGGTCACGTTGCCCAGCGACTTCGACATCTTGGTGCCCTCGACCTCGACGAAGCCGTTGTGCAGCCAGTAGTGGGCGAAGCGCCGCCCGTCGGCCACCGCCTGCGCCCGCTCGTTCTCGTGGTGCGGGAACGCCAGGTCCTGCCCCCCGCCGTGGATGTCGAACCCCTCCCCCAGCAGTCCGAGCGACATCACCACGCACTCGGTGTGCCAGCCGGGCCGGCCCGGGCCCCAGGGGGACGGCCACGTGGGCTCCCCCGGCTTGGCCTTCTTCCACAGCGCGAAGTCGATCGGCGACCGCTTCTCCTCCGAGCCCTCGACCCGGGCGCCGGCCTTGAGGCTCTCGAGCGGTTGGCGCGCCAGGAGGCCGTAGTCGTCCACCCGCTCCGACTGGAAGTAGACGCCGTCGGAGGTCTCGTAGGCGACCCCGTGATCGATCAGGCGCCCGATGAGCTCGACCATCCCGTCGACGTACGCGGTGGCGTGGGGGTCGTAGTCGGGGCGCTGGACGTTGAGCGCATCCATCGCCCGGTACCACACGTTCTCGCAGCGAACCGTGATGTCGCGCCAGTCGCGGTCCTCCCGCTGCGCGCGCTCGATGATCCGGTCGTCGATGTCGGTGATGTTGGAGACGTAGGTGACGTCGTTGCCCGACCACGCCAGGTACCGCCGCAGCACGTCGAACACCAGCGAGAAGCGCCCGTGACCGAGGTGCGGCGGGCCGTACACCGTGGGCCCGCAGACGTACATCGACACCTTGCCCGGCTCCCGGGGCTCGAAGGGCACGACGCCCCCCTTGGCGGTGTCGAACAGCCGCAGCATGTCGAAAGAGTACGGGGTCGGTCGAAGACCGACGCGATCAGGGGTGGCGGTGGGGGTCGGGCCGGAGGGTACCGGCGCCCACCCACCTCGCCTGAACGGGTTGCCGCGGGTTTGGTCGGGCTACGCCAGGCCGACGGGCTCGGGCTCCAGGTAGCCGAGCTCGGCCAGCTTGGTCCCCATCACCTCGTGCATCACGTCGTGCTCCGCCGGGGTGAGGTTGTCGCGCCAGCCGCCGGGCGTCGCCGAGCGGATCTCCTTGTCACGTCCCTTGTCCGCCCGCGGCACCGCGGCGTACGCGTGGCGGGCGGCGACGTCCGCAAGCGTGTCGGCGGACGCCTCGAGCGGGAGGTAGGCACAGATCCGGGCCAGCTCGCGCGCGGGGTCGGCCACCAGGCCCTCGTAGCGCACCAGCACCCGGCGGTCGGCGGGATGCTCCTCGTACACCCGCTGGACGACCGCGGTCCGGAACGCCCACACCGCCGACTGCCACCGCACCAGCGCCTCCCGGCCCGCGGCGGTGACGGGGAACGCTCCCTCGTCGAGGGCCCACGACCCCTGGCGGTAGGCAGCGAGCCACGAGTCGACGACGTCGCGACCGTCCCGGAGGAGGAAGACCATGCGTGACCCCGGGAACAGCCTCATCAACAGGTCGGCGACGTGCGAGCCCGGCTCCTTGACGACCACGACGGGCTCCCGGCCGGGGCCATTCCGGGCGTCCGCCACCTCGGCGTCGAACCGGGCCACGATGAGCCGGCGCAGCGCGGGCTCCCAGGCCTCGCGGTAGCGGTCGCTGAAGAAGTAGCTGTCCTTGTCGTGCTTGACCCGGTCGAGGGTCGTGAGGTCCGGCGGGTGCTCGGCCGTTGCCCACGCCAGCGAGATCGGCCGCCACACGCCCAGGTGGTGACCGAGGTGGGGATCGTCGATCGTTGCGACGTCCTCGAGCGAGGACAGCATGCGCAGGAGCCAGGTGCTGCCGCTGCGCGACGAGCCGAAGATCCAAGCCAGCCGATCGGGGGCGCCCTCCAACGAGAAGGCCACGGGGCGAGCGGTGGAGTCCATCGTCGTCGGTCCTCGGCCGGGGGATCGGCCGCCGCGTGCATACCCGACGGCCGGCGCCGCGAAACTCCGGCCCGCCGCCGGGCGGTCGCACCTAGTGGGCGCTAGTCCGTCTGCGGAAAGAGCCCCGGCGGCATGAGCTCGGTCGCCGGCCAGGCCTCGGTCGGCCGCGCCGGCAGGTCACCCGGCGGCCGTGGCCACGCGATCGGCGTGACGGCGCTGTCGATGACGCCACCCGGTGGGATCCCCGGCCGATCGACCGACGGGTGCGGCTGCTTGCCGGCGCGGCGGTGGCAGCCGTCTGCGAAGTAGATCACCGTGTGCACGGCCCGCGGGCGAGCGGTCCGGTTCGGCTTGGCCACGTGGGCGGTCAGCCCGTGGTGATATGCCACCGAGCCGGCCGGGACCTCGACGAAGACCGGCTCGGCCCCCGCCAGCTCCGGGCGCGACAGCAGGTCGTCCGGCTCGCCGCGGAAGATGTTGACGAACTCCCGGAGCCCCGACCGGTGCGAGCCCGGCACGTAGCCCATGGCGCCCGACTCGAGCGTCGAACCCTCGAATGGGATCCACGCCGTCACGGTGAGCGGTTCCTCGATCGGCCAGTAGGGATGGTCCTGGTGGGCGTCGGTCTCGCGACCTCCGGGCTCCTTGTAGAGCGCCTGGTCGTGCCACAGCCGGATGCGCTCGACCCCGAGCAGCTCGGCGGCCGCCTGGCCGACGCTGGCGTGGAAGTCCAGCGGCCGCACCTCGGGATGGTCCTCCCACAGGTTCTGGCACTGGATGAACGACTGCTCGTAGCGGGACTTCTCGGCCAGCGACCGCCGGTCCGGGCGCTTCCGCTCGATGACCGCCTGCGTGACGGCCGCGCCGAAGCGCTCGAGCTCGGCGGTCGTCAGAAGGTCCGGGACCACCGCGAAGCCGTGCGCCCGGAACGACTCGATCACCTCGGCGGACACCAGCGGCGCGCTCACAGCGGTCGTATGTTGGCAAACCGCCCACCCGCCGGCCCGGCGCGAGGGTCGGACCCTGTCGCCGGTTCTCGACGCGGTTGCCTCACGAACCGCTCGTCGACCAGTGCCACGGCTCGCTGGGCAGGTTGAAGAAGCCGAAGGCGCCGGCATGGGCGGCCATCCACCCGAAGCATGGGCCCGAGCGGCTCGGCATGCCGCGGCCCGCGCAGCGGAAGTCGACGGCGAGGCCGTGCTCGTGCATCGACGTGCCGGGGATGGCCGTCGGCGGCGAGCAGCTGCCGGACGGCTTGCGCCAGACGGCGTAGTCGGAGGACCCACAGTTCTGGACGCGGAGCCGGATCTGCTGCCTCGGGTCCCGGTAGCCGCCGCCGCACAGATTGATTCCGTCGCGCCAGGCGCTCCGGATCAGCGCGTTGAGGTTGTGCGCCAGCGAGCCGTCGACGGTGATCGCACCGCCGGCCGGGCACCGCACCGCCGGGAACGTCCTGGTGGGGGATCCGATGGGCCCGGGCCTCAGCGCCGCCGCCTCGGCCTTACCGTTGGCCGCCGCCTCGGCCTTCGCCTTGCGGGCGGCGGCGGCCCGCGCGGGAGCCTCGATCATGGCGATGACCTCATCGTGCCGCGCCTTCATCTCCGCCTGACGCCCGCGGTCGCCGGACGCGGCCGCCTCGTCCAGCTCCTCCGCCAGCCGCTGCTGGGCGTCCTCGAGGAACTCCGCCCTGCGCGCGGTGGCGGCGTCGGCCTCGGCGCGTTCGTCCGCCGCGCGGCGCGCCTGCTCCTTGGCCACCGCCTCGGCGTCGGCGCGTTTGCGCGCCTCGACGGCCAGGCGGTCGCGCGCCTCGTCGAATCGTTCGACCAGCGCGGCATCGACGTTCAGCGGCAGCGGCAGCGCCGGCTGCCCGGCGGGCGCAGGCTGCGATCGGGGCGGTCGGGGCCGATCCTCGGATCGAGGCCGCTCGGTGGATGCGGCGCCGAGAAACCCGGGCGCCGCCACGCCGGACTTGGCCACGAGGGCGTCGAGGCGATGCTCGGCCTCCGCGACGGCCGTGTCCGCCGCCTCGAGCCGCGCACGGGCGCCGGCCACGGACTTGGCCGCCACGTCCGCCTCCACGCGCTGGGTCTTGACCAGCGCATCGAGCGAACCCACGGCCCGGCCCAGGTCGGCCTCGGCCGGGTCCTGGGGCAGCACGACCCCCTGGCTCGGGGCACCGGTGCCGACCGCCTCGGCGGCCGACGGTCGTGTCGCGGCGGCGGGCACAGCGACCAGTGCGGCCAGCATCAGGACGGTGGCGCGGCGCGGGCGCGCGCCACCGAGAACGGAATTGGGCATTCGTCCGGCTCCCCAGCGATGGCGTTGGCGTCATCTCCCCAGCCCGGGGAGTCGGCCTGACACCGTAAGGTTGACTTCGCCGAACCGAAACCTCAGCGCCAAGAAATCGTAATTTCGATGACACGAAGAACCATCGAAGGGCGGGTGAAACCACCGAGATCAAGCCGGACCGGTGCCGGATCGGTGCACGCGGCTATCGAGTAAGGCGCTCAGGGAGCGGACAACTACCCTCTGACTCCGTGAGCACGATCCCCGAAAAGCCCAGCCTGGAGGGCCTGGAGGCACGCTGGCGCGCCCGCTGGGAGTCCGATGGCACGTACCGCTTCGATCGGGCCAAGGACCGCGTCGACGTGTTCTCCATCGACACGCCGCCGCCCACGGTGTCGGGCGCCCTCCACCCTGGGCACGTGTGCTCGTACACCCACACGGACATGGTCGCCCGCTACCAGCGCATGCGGGGCAAAGAGGTGTTCTACCCGATGGGGTGGGACGACAACGGGCTCAACGTCGAGCGAAGGGTCCAGATCCTGACCGGGACCCGCTGCGACCCGTCCCTGCCCTACGACCCCGACTTCGAGCCGCCCGCCAACCCGGCCAAGTTGAAGCGGCCGATCCCGGTCAGCCGGCCCAACTTCCAGGAGCTGTGCGGCCGGGTCGTCGAGCAGCTCGAGCAGGCGTACTTCGACCTCTGGTCGACCGTCGGGCTGTCGGTCGACTGGTCGCACAACTACCGCACCGTCGGGCCCCGGGCTACCCACGCGAGCCAGTTCGGCCTGTTGAGGCTGCTGCGGCGGGGCATCGCGTACCGCGGCGAGGCGCCCACGCTGTGGGACGTCGACTTCCAGACCGCGGTGGCCCAGGCCGAGATGCAGGATCGGGAGATCCCTGGCGCCTATCACAAGATCCGCTTCGAAGGTCCGGACGGCCAGGCGCTGTGGATCGAGACCACTCGGCCCGAGCTGCTGCCGGCCTGCGTCGCCCTGGTCGCCCACCCCGACGACGAGCGCTACCAGCCTCTGTTCGGGGCCCGGGCCACCACACCGCTGTTCGGGGCCGAGGTGCCGATCGTGGCCCACGGGCTGGCCGATCCCGACAAGGGCACCGGAATCGCCATGATCTGCACGTTCGGCGACACCACCGACGTCACGTGGTGGCGCGAGCTCGGGCTCGGCCTCCGCACGGTCGTCCAGCGCGACGGTCGCCTGCGCACGGTCGCCTGGGGCGACCCCGGGTGGGAGTCCGCCGATCCCGCCGCCGCCCAGCGCCACTACGACGAGCTCTCCGGCAAGACCCTCAAGCAGGCGCAGGCCCGCATCGTGGAGCTGCTGACCGAGGGCGGGCTCGTCGAGGGCGAGCCCCGGCCCATCACCCACCCGGTGAAGTTCTGGGAGAACGGCACGCGGCCCCTCGAGATCGTCACGTCGCACCAGTGGTTCATCCGCTACCCCGACAAGGACGTCCTCCTGGCGCGGGGCAAGGAGCTGGCCTGGTGGCCGGACTTCATGCGGGTCCGCTACGGGAACTGGGTCAACGGGCTGCAGGGCGACTGGAACGTCACGCGGCAGCGCTTCTTCGGCGTGCCGTTCCCGGCGTGGTACCCGATCGACGGTGGGGGCAACGTCGACTACCTGACCCCGATCCTCGCCGACGATGACTCGCTGCCGGTCGACCCGACGACCGATGTCCCGCCCGGCTACGCCGAGGGCCAGCGCAACCAACCCGGCGGGTTCGCCGCCGATCCCGACGTGATGGACACCTGGGCGACGTCGTCGCTCAGCGCCCAGATCGTCAGCGGCTGGGTCGACGACCACGACCTGTTCGCCCGCACCTTCCCCATGGACCTACGGCCGCAGGCGCACGAGATCATCCGCACGTGGCTCTTCTATTCGGTCGTCCGGTCGCACTACGAGCACGACGGCCTGCCGTGGGCCAACGCCGCCATCTCCGGCTTCGTGTTCGACCCCGACCGCAAGAAGCTGTCGAAGTCGGCAGGCAACGCCCCGGACGATCCCACCGCCCTGATCGAGGCCTACGGCGCCGACGCCGTCCGGTACTGGGCGGCCGGCGGGCGGCCGGGGATGGACCTGGCGCTCGACCAGGGGCAGATGCGGATCGGCAAGCGCCTGGCGACGAAGCTGCTCAACGCGTCGCGCTTCGCGCTGGGGACCGGTGCCGCCACCGCCGGCGCGGTCACCGAGGCGCTCGATCGGTCGATGCTGGCGGCCCTGGCCGACCTGGTCAGGGAGTCGACCTTGGCGTTCGACCGGTTCGACTACGCCCGTGCGCTGGAGCGGACGGAGGGGTTCTTCTGGTCGTTCTGCGACGACTACCTGGAGCTCGTCAAGAACCGCGCCTACGGGGCGGAGGGCGACGCCGGTCAGGCGTCGGCCCGGAGCGCCCTGGGGCTCGCGCTCCAGACGCAGCTCCAGCTGTTCGCGCCGTTCCTGCCCTTCGTCACCGAAGAGGTGTGGTCGTGGTGGCGCGAGGGGTCGATCCACCGCTCGTCCTGGCCCGACGCCGATGGCCTGAGCGCCATCGCCGAGGACGACACCGCGGACGCCGGCGACGAGCCCCTGCCCGAGGTGCTGGCCGTCGCCGCCGCCGTGCTGGGCGAGATCCGCCGGGCGAAGAGCGAGGACAAGCGGTCGATGCGCTCCCCCGTCGCGTCCGTCACCGTCACCGACACCGCCGACCGGCTGGCGCTGTTGGCGCTGGCGGCCGCCGACGTCCGCAGCGCGGGCAACGTGGCGTCGCTCGAGACCGTCGAAGGGGAGGTCTTCGCGGTGGCCGTGACGTTGGCGCCGGACCAGTGACGAACGTGCGGCGGTTGAGGACCCCATAGGGGCTCCAGTCGCCGCAAGTTCGGGTCGGGGTGCGTCAGTCGGCCTGCGGCTCCGACTCTCGGGACGAGCCGGCGTCACGCTCGACCCAGACCACCCGGCCGGTGTCCGGCAGCTCGATGCCCTCGGCGGCGAACGCCTCCAGCAGTCGGCGGCGCAGCTCCCGCATCACCGAGAACTGCTCGGCCGGCTTGGTCTTCACGACCAGGCGGAGCACGACGGCCTCGGGGCCCAGCCGTTCCACACCCCACACCTCGGGCTCCTCCAGGATGGCGCTGCGCCACTCGGGGTCGTTCCAGACGCTGTCGGCTACCCGCTTGATCACGGCCAGGTCATGGTCGACATCGGTGTCGACGGCGAGGCTGACGTCGAGCAGGGCCCGGGCCCACTGCTGCGACATGTTGCCGACGCGGAGGATGTTGCCGTTGGGGATGTGCCAGACGGTGCCGCTCACGTCGCGCAGCCGGGTCGTGCGCAGGCTCACGGCCTCGACCGTGCCGCTGGCCTCCCCCGCGTCGATGATGTCGCCGACGCCGTACTGGTCCTCGATCAGCATGAACGTGCCCGAGATGAAGTCCTTGACCAGGCTCTGGGCGCCGAAGCCGAGGGCCACACCCGCGATGCCGGCGCCTGCGATCAGCGGCCCGAGGCTGATGCCCAGCTCGGACAGGATCATGGCCCCGGCGATGGTCCAGATGATGGCGCTGGCCCCCGACCGCAGCACGAACGAGAGGGTGGTCGCCCGGGCCGCCGCCCTGAGCGACTGCGGCCCGTGGGACTGGAGCGCATTGGGTGCGCGGCGCCGGAGCCGGCGGATCCGCTCCTGTGCCGCCGGGTTGGCGATGCCCTCTGTGAACCGGCGGATGGCGCGGCGGACCAGGTGATTGGCGGCCCACGCCACGACCAGGATGAGCAGGATCTGTGCGGGCTTGGCCAGGAAGACGTCGGACGCCCGGGCCCAGCCCTCGCTGCGGGTCGACTCGAGGACCTGGCGGCAGATCCACGTCGGGTCGTCGCCGCAGGCGTCGGCGACCTGCTCGGGCGTCTGCAGCAGCGCCATGGCGCAAAGGTATCGAGGTTCGTCGCCCGGGGTCGCGAGGGACGGCTTCCACCCTCGGGCTGAAACCTGAGCGCGATGCACTCAAGGTTCTTGCCGTGGGGAATGCACGAAGTGCCCGTAACGTTGACCCGGCTGCTCGACAATCGTGAGCACCACCCCCGAGGAACCCCCAACATGGCTGATCTGGACACGTTGACCCTCCCCGTCCTCCCCCTGACCAACGACGTCGTGTTGCCGCACATGGTCGTGACCCTGGCCCTCGAGACCGATGAGGCCCGCGCCGCCGCGGACGCCGCTGAGAGCGCGGACAACACCCTGTTGCTCGTCCCCCGCCAGCCCGACGGCCGCTACGCGCGCGTCGGCACCATCGCCCGCATCGAGAACCAGGGCAACCTGCCCGGGGGCACGCCGGCCCTGGTGATCCGGGCCACGACCCGCGCCGAGGTGGGCGTGGGCGTCATCGGCCAGACCAGCGCGCTCTGGGTGCACGTCACCCCGCTGCCCGACGGCGAGATCACCGGCGAGGCCGGCGAGGTCGACGAGCTGGCCACCGAGCTGCGGGCGGCCCTGCGCGCCCTGTTCGAGAGCCTCGGCGGCCGGCGCCTGACCGAGGTGCTGCGCGGCGTCGACGACCCGTCGGCGCTCGCCGACATCGTCGGCTGGTGGCCCGACCTGGCCGTCGAGCGCAAGGTCGAGCTGCTCGAGACCACCGAACTGATCGAGAGGCTGCGCCTGGTGCTGGGCTGGGTCAAGGAGGCCCTGGCCGAGCACGAGCTGGCGGACAAGATCCGTCACGACGTGTCGGAGGGCCTGGAGTCCCGCCAGCGCGAGTTCCTGCTGCGCCAGCAGATGGACGCCATCCGCAAGGAGCTGGGCGAGGACGGCGGCGACGACCTGGTCGGCGGCTACCGCGCGCGCCTGGGAGAGCTGGTCGAGGCCAAGGCCCTGACCGACGACACCCGCAAGGCGATCGAGCGCGAGATCGACCGGCTGGAGCGCACGCCCGAGCAGAACACCGAGCACGGCTGGATCCGGAACTGGCTCGACACCGTGTTCGAGATCCCGTGGGGCGAGCGCAGCGTCGACGACTACGACATCGAGCGCGCTCGCCAGGTCCTCGACCAGGACCACACCGGGCTCGACGAGGTGAAGGACCGCATCGTCGAGATGCTGGCCGTGCGCAAGCTGCTCGCCGAGCGCGCCGCGCAGTCGGCCGATTACGACGAGCAGGATGAGGGGCGCGACGAGGCGCCCACAGACGACGACGCGTCGACCGACCGCGACGGGGCCGGCGATGCCGCCGGCGACCGGCCGCGGCCGCACCTGGTCCCCGACGTCGATGCCTCCGGCCGCAAGCCGGGCGCGATCCTGGCACTGGCCGGGCCCCCGGGCGTGGGCAAGACGTCCCTGGGCGCCTCGGTGGCCCGGGCCCTGGGCCGCAGGTTCACCCGCGTGTCCCTGGGCGGCATCCGCGACGAGGCGGAGATCCGGGGTCACCGGCGCACCTACGTCGGCGCGCAGCCCGGGCGCATCGTCCGGGCTCTGCAGGAGGCCGGGACCATGAACCCCGTCGTCCTGCTCGACGAGGTCGACAAGCTCGGCGCCGACTGGCGCGGCGATCCGTCCTCGGCGCTGCTCGAGGTCCTCGACCCCGCCCAGAACCACACGTTCCGTGACCACTACCTCGAGGTCGACCTCGACCTGTCCGACGTGCTGTTCCTGGCGACGGCCAACATGCTCGAGCAGATCCCCGGGCCGCTCCTCGACCGGATGGAGGTCATCCGCCTCGACGGCTACACCGAGGCCGAGAAGGTCGTCATCGCTCGCGACCACCTGTTCCGCCGCCAGCTGGCCCGCAACGGCCTGCGGGAGGACGAGGTCGACGTGACCGATGCCGCCCTGGGCGAGCTCGTGGACGGCTACACCCGCGAGGCGGGGGTTCGGAGCCTCGAGCGCGAGCTCGGCAAGGTGCTCCGCAAGGTGGCCACCGAGGTCGCCAAGGGCGGCGAGACGCCGATCGTGGTCGGAATCGACGACGTGCCCACATACCTGGGCCGGCGCCGGTTCTTCGACGAGGCGGCGGACCGCACCGTCGTCCCCGGCGTTGCGACCGGCCTGGCCGTCACCGGCGTGGGCGGCGACGTCCTCTTCGTCGAGGCCAGCTCGATGCCGGGCGAGTCCGGTGGTGGCCTCACGGTCACCGGCCAGCTCGGCGACGTCATGAAGGAGTCGGCGCAGATCGCGCTGTCCTACGTCCGGTCCAAGGCCGACGTGCTGGGCATCGATCCCTCGGCGTTCGAGGGTCGGCGCTTCCACGTGCACTTCCCCGCAGGCGCCATCCCCAAGGACGGCCCGTCGGCGGGCATCACGATGACGACGGCGCTGGTCAGCCTCCTGCGCGACACCCCGATGCGCCCGACGGTGGCGATGACCGGCGAGGTCACGCTGTCGGGTCGGGTGCTGCCCATCGGCGGGGTCAAGCAGAAGGTGCTGGCCGCCCACCGGGCCGGGCTGCGCGAGGTGATCCTGCCGCTGCGCAACGAGCCCGACCTGGACGACGTCCCCGAGGCCGTGCGCAGCGAGATGACGTTCCACCCCGTGGCCGACGTCGCCCGGGTGCTCGAGCTGGCGCTCGAGCCGGCACCGGCGTCGGAGGCGTTGGCCGCCTGACCCGACCCCGGCCGACCTGACGATTCC
>DATFVX010000050.1:0-17566 GCA_035259985.1 Acidimicrobiales bacterium
CGAGGCGTTCCGGGGCAGCGGCTCGGTGCGCAGCTCCACGTGCGCCGGCACCTTGAAGTCGGCGAGCTCGGCGGCGACCCAGCGGCGCACGTCGTCGGCGGTCAGCGACTCGGCCCCTGGCGCCGGCGACTCGACCTGCACAACCGCCTTGACCTCCTCGCCCAGCTCGGGGTGCCGCACGCCGATGACGGCGGCGTCGGCGATCGCGGGGTGCTCGACGAGCCGGTTCTCGATCTCGACGCAGTAGATGTTCTCGCCGCCGCGGATGATCATGTCCTTCTTGCGGTCGGTGATCGTGAGGTAGCCCTCGTCGTCGAGGTGGCCGATGTCGCCGGTGTGCAGGAACCCGTCGGCGTCGATGGCCTCGGCGGTGGCCTCCGGCTTGTTCCAGTAGCCCTTCATGAGGATCGGCCCGCGCACGCAGACCTCGCCGGTCTCGCCCACGCCCAGCACCCGGCCCCCCGGATCCATGATGCGAAGCTCGACGGTGGGCACCGGCGGTCCGACCGAGTGCGGCTTCCGCTTGGCGTCCGGCCCGCTGATGACCGTCGCCACCGACGAAGTCTCGGTGAGGCCGTAGGCGTTCGAGGTCGAGCGGACGTTCGGGAACGTCTCGGCGACCTTGCGCTGCAGCTCGTCGGCCGACGGCGAGCCGCCGAACGCCACCGTTGTCACGCTGGAGGTGTCGTAGTCGTGGCGCGCCGGGTGCTCGCACACCCGCCACACCATCGTGGGCACGGTGGCCCAGACGGTGACCCCGTTGTCGGCGACGAGGCGCAACACCTGGACGGGGTCGAAGCGGCCCTCGGGGATCACCAGCCTGACGCCCGCCAGCAGGCCGACGACCAGGTTGGAGTGGCAGCCCGACACGTGGAACAGCGGCGACGTCAGGAGCGACACGGTCGGCCCGCCGCTCGACGTCAGCGTCGACCCGCCCTCGGGGTTGGCCATCGCACCGGCCATGGTGGAGAACAGCGTGTTCTGGAGGTTGGCGATCATGGAGCGGTGCGTCGAGATGGCGCCCTTCGGCTTCCCGGTGGTGCCGGAGGTGTAGAAGATGACCGCGGCGTCGTCCTCCTCGATGGCGGCGTCCGGGAACCGGTCGGTGGGCTCCGCGCCCAGGTCGTCGAACCGCTGCAGCTTCACGCCCGACGCGCTCGCCGCCGGGAAGTCGTCCGGGTCGGCATCGACCAGGATCACGTGGGTGAGGTCCGGCGCCTCAGCCAGCCGGTCCGCGACGCGCTCGAACCGCTTGCCGTCGGCGACGAGCACCCTCGCTCCCGAGTCCTGGAGGCCGTAGAGGATCTCGTCGGCCTTCCACCAGCCGTTGAGGCCCACGAGGATGGCCCCGCTCGAGACGGCGGCCCAGAACGTGAGGCACCACTCCGGGTTGTTCTGGCTGAGGACCGCCACCCGGTCGCCGGGCCCGATGCCGCACCCCTCGGCGAGGGCCCGGGCGAGGCCGTTGGCCTCCTCGACGAAGCCGCGGAACCCGTACGTGCGGTCGCCGTACACGAGGAACGCCTGGTCGCCGCGCCCGATGGCCGCCTGAGGGATGGCCCGCAGCGACCTCAGGCGGTCCTTGTAGACCTGCGTGGGGCGCCCGAGGACATCCTCGGTGACGACCTCGAACGGCCCCCCCGGCCCCGTGAGCTGGTCTCGGACCTCGGCCAGGTTCGGCATTCTCGTCCCCTTCGAAACCGACGGTGATCGCTGGGGGAGCATAGAGGGACCCGCCGCCGGTCAATCCGACGCGAACGGGGGGCGGCCGCCGGGTCGCGTCTGGCCCGGGCCGGGCCGGATGCTTCGGGTTAGGCTGGCCGGCGACCCCGCTGGGGTTCGAATCACCCGATCGTCCCGGGAGGGGAACGGCTGTGATCGTCGTCTCCGCTGCGCTCAAGGGCGGCGTGGGAAAGACCACCACGTCCGTGTACCTGGCCGCCCTGGCGGCGGCCTCCAACCGGCACGGCGTCACCCTGATCGACGCCGACTCGCAGGCCAGCGCCGCCGAGTGGGTCGAGGAGGCGACGGACGAGCGCCTGCAGCGCCTTTCCGTCGTGGAGGCACCGACCGAACGCCTCCTGACCAAGGCGCTCGACAAGCTGGGGCCCGAGGACGTCGCGATCGTCGACACGCCGCCAGGCCAGGAGAAGCTCACCGGCAAGGCGGTGGACCAGGCCTCGGTCGTGGTCGTGCCCACACGGGTCGGGGGGATCGAGCCCGACCGCGCCCAGGCCGTCCTCGACCTGGTGCCGGAGGGCACCCCCGCCGGCCTCGTGATCTGCTCGGCGCGCACGTTCACGCGCGACTACCAGGAGGCCGTGGCCGACTGGGAGGAGGCGGGCGCACGGATCTGGGGCACGGTGCCCGAGCGGGTGGCGATCGCAGCCGGGCCGGAGCGGTGGCTGGCCTTCGACGGCATCGAGGCCTACCGGGACGTCTGGCGCAAGCTCCAACGGGCGGCGCGGTAGCGAGCACGGTCGGCGTCAGCGAAACGCCGGCGCCACATCGTCGATGAAGCGGTCCATCCGCTCGAGCTTGGCCGTGCCCTGACCGAGCGACCGGTCCGGGACGATCAGCTCGTCGAGGCCGGCCTCGGCGTAGGCCGCGACCACGTCGCGCAGCTGCTCGACCGTTCCGCCGATCGCGGGCATCGGGGACCGTTCGATCAGGCGCTCGACGGCGGCGATCGCGCCGGCGTCCCCGCCCTCGTCGGCCATGAACACCAGCGCCTGCCCCGTCCGGGCCACCTCGTCCGGGTCGCGGCCCACCGCTTCGCAGGCGCGGGTCAGGGTCGCGGAGCGCTCGCCGAGGTGATCGGGCTGCCCCCAGGTGTTCCAGGCATCGGCCCAGCGGGCGGCGATGCCGAGCATCCGGTCGCCGCCGCCGCCCAGCAGGATCGGCAGCGGGTCCTGGATGGGTTTCGGCTCGCACAGGGCGTCGGTGATCTCGTAGTAGCGGCCCTTGAACGTGGTCCGGTGTGCGCGGAGCAGGCTGTGGATGACCTCGGTCGCCTCGGCGAACCGATCGATGCGGGGGCCGACCGGGGGGAGCTCGATGCCGTAGGCGGCATGCTCGTTCCCCTGCCATCCGGCGCCGATGCCGAGCGTGAACCGGCCGCCGCTGACGTGGTCGACGGTGACCGCGATGTTGGCCACCACGGCAGGGTGCCGGTAGGTGTTGCCGACCACCAGGGTGCCGATGCGCACGCGGGGCACGGTCGCCGCCAGCGCCGCGACCAGGGACCCGGCCTCCAGCGTTGGGGTCTCGGGCGGGAAGGGACCGTCGGCGTTGGGCATGAAGTGGTCGGCGATCCACACGCCGTCCCACCCGGTGGCCTCGGCGTAGCTGGCGGTGGCCAGGATCTCGCCCCACGGCTGGTTGGCCGACGGCCAGATCGAGAAGCGCATGCAACAAAGGATGCCAGCGCCCCGACACGGGCGGGATGGTCGTCACGGCGGTGCCGTACGGTCCAGTCGTGCACACCGCCGTGAGCCTTCCGCCCTTCACCGATCCCGCCACCGTCGTGGCGCTGGCCGTCGACGCCGAGCGGGCGGGCTGGGACGGCGTGTTCCTGTGGGATCACCTGGTCTTCGAGCGCCGCCTCCGGCTCGACGTGCACGACCCCTGGGTGGCTCTCGGCGCCATCGCGCAGGCGACCGAGCGCGTCCGCCTGGGCACGCTCGTCACGCCCCTGGCGCGTCGCCGGCCCTGGATCGTCGCCAAGCAGCTGACCACGCTCGACCACCTGAGCGGCGGGCGGGCGGTGCTGGGCGTCGGGCTGGGCGAGCCGTCCGATGCCGACTTCGCGGCGTTCGGCGACCCCGCGGAGCGCAAGGAGCGGGCGGCCCTCGTCGACGAGGCGCTCGGGCTGGTGGACGGCCTGCTGCGGGGCCCCGTGTCGCACCAGGGCGCGCACTTCCGCGTCGACACCGAGATCCTCCCGCGGCCCGTCCAACGACCGCGCCCGCCGATCTGGGTGGCCGCGATCATGCCCCACCGGCGCCCGGTCGCCCGGGCGCAGCGGTGGGACGGCATCGTGCCGCTCGGCCCGCAGGGCTACAGCAGCCCCGAGGAGCTGGCCACCTACCTCGAGGGGGTCGAACGCCCACCGGGCTGGGACGTGGTGGCGGGCAGGGGCCCGGGGGTGCCGGTCGACGAGTACGCGTCGGCCGGCGCCACCTGGCTGATCGACTCGACCTGGCCGGTGGACGACTGGGTGGCGGAGATCCGCACCCGCATCACCGCCGGCCGCTGAGGCATTGGCGAACGGTCCTGCGAGCCCGAGGCAATGGGTTCCGGTAATCCACGGGCGAGGCACTGGGTTCCGGCGGCGGAACCTATGACCTCGGGCTCGGGCGGGCGGAACCTATGACCTCGGGTGGCGTCGCCGGCCCTTCCGCCTGCGAGCCCGAGGCAATGGGTTCCGGTAATCCACGGGCGAGGCAATGGGTTCCGGCGGCGGAACCTATGACCTCGGGCTCGGGCGGGCGGAACCCATGACCTCGGGTGGCGTCGCCCTTCCGCCTGCGAGCCCGGAGGCAGTTGCCTCGGGCGATGTCTCACAACCGCTCGACCACGTAGTCGATGCAGTGGGTGAGCGCCTCGATGTCCTCGGGGTCGATGGCGGGGAACATGGCGATCCGCAGCTGGTTGCGGCCCAGCTTGCGGTAGCTCTCGGTGTCGACGACGAGGTTCTCCCGCAGCACGGCGCTCACCGTCGCGGCGGGTAGCGCGTCGTCGAGGTCGATCGTGGCCACCACGTGGCTGCGGATCGCAGGGTCGGCGACGAACGGCGTGGCGTAGTCCCGGGACTCGGCCCAGCCGTACAGGATCTCCGCCGACCGGTCGCTGCGCCCCGTGGCGAACGGCAGGCCACCGTTGTGCAGGACCCATTCGACCTGCTGCACCGCCAGGAAGATCGTCGCCAGTGCGGGCGTGTTGTACGTCTGGTCCTTGCGGCTGTTGTCGAGGGCGATGCCCAGGTCGAGGAACGCGGGCGCCCAGCGATCGCCGGCCGAGATGCGCTCGATCCGCTCGACCGCGGCCGGCGACAGGGCGGCGAGCCACAAGCCGCCGTCGGAGGCGAGCGCCTTCTGGGGGGCGAAGTAGTACGCGTCCACCTGCGTGGCCTCGAACCTCAGCCCGCCGGCCGCCGACGTGGCGTCGACCAGCACCAGGCCCTCCGCCCCCTCCGGGCGCAGCGGGGCCAGCGCGACGCCCGTGGAGGTCTCGTTGTGGGTGAAGCAGTAGGCGTCCACGTCGGGGTTGGCCTTCGGCGTGGGGACCGTGCCCGGCCGGGACTCGATGATCTCGGGGTCGCCCAGGTGGGGCGCGGCCGCGGCGCAGGCGGCGAACTTCGAGGAGAACTCGCCGTAGCTCAGGTGCTGGCTGCGCTGCTCGATCAGGCCGAACGTGGCGGCGTCCCAGAACGCGGTGGTGCCGCCGTTGCCGAGCGCCACCTCGTAGCCATCGGGCAGCGACAGCAGCTCGGCGATGCCGTTGCGCAGCGCCGCCACCATGAACCGCACCGCCGCCTGCCGGTGGCTCGTCCCCAGGTAGGTGGCGCCGGTCGCGGCCAGGGCGTCGACCTCTGCAGGTCGCACCTTGGATGGGCCCGACCCGAACCGGCCGTCGCGGGGGAGCAGGTCGACGGGGATCCTTATGTCTGGGGTGGACTGGCTCATGTCGTGCCACTATCGCGGCGGTCCGAGACAAGGAGCCAGCCTGTTGTCCTCCCCGCAGTCCCAGAGCCGCATCTCCTCCCGGGTTGCGGCAATCGCCGAGTCGGCCACGCTTGCCGTCGACGCCAAGGCCAAGGCCCTCAAGGCCGCCGGCGAGCCGGTGATCGGCTTCGGCGCCGGCGAGCCGGACTTCCCGACGCCCGCGCACATCGTCGAGGCAGCGGCAGCAGCCTGCCGCAACCCCCGCAACCACAAGTACACCCCGGCCGCCGGGCTGCCCGAGCTGCGCGAGGCGATCGCCGCCAAGACGAAGCGCGACTCCGGCTATGACGTGCAGGCCGCGCAGGTGCTGGTCACCAACGGGGGCAAGCACGCGGTCTACAACACGTTCGCAACGCTGCTCGACCCCGGGGACGAGGTGCTGCTGCCGGCCCCGTACTGGACCACCTACCCCGAGCCGATCCGCCTCGCCGGGGGCGTGCCCGTGGTGTTGCCCACCGACGAGGCCACGGGGTTCCGCGTCGGTGTCGAGCAGCTCGACGCAGCCGTCACCGACCGCACCAAGGCGCTGCTGTTCGTCTCGCCGTCCAACCCGACGGGCGTCGTCTACCCACCGGGCGAGGTGGAGGCCATCGGCCGCTGGGCCGTCGACCGGGGGATCTGGGTCGTCACCGACGAGATCTACGAGCACCTGACCTACGGCGAGCACGTCTTCACGTCGATGCCGACGGTGGTGCCCGAGCTCGCCGAGCGGTGCGTCGTCGTCAACGGCGTCGCCAAGACCTATGCCATGACCGGCTGGCGGGTGGGCTGGATGGTCGCTCCACGCGACGTGATCAAGGCGGCCGCCAACCTGCAGTCGCACACAACGTCCAACGTCGCCAACGTGTCACAGGTGGCCGCCCTGGCGGCCGTGGGTGGCGACCTCGACGCCACCGCGGAGATGCGGAACGCCTTCGAGCGCCGCGGCCGCACGATGCATCGGCTGCTGTCGGGCATCCCCGACGTCCACGTCCTCGAGCCCCAGGGTGCGTTCTACGCCTTCCCCAACCTGTCCGCGTACCTGGGGCGCAGCATCCGCGGCCAGGTCCCGGGCACCACGGTCGAGCTGTGCGAGGTCCTGCTGGACCTCGCGAAGGTGGCGCCGGTGCCCGGCGAGGCGTTCGACGCGCCCGGCTACGCCCGCCTGTCGTTCGCGCTCGGCGACGACGACCTGGGGGAGGGTTGCCGCCGGATCGGCGACCTGCTGGCGGAGGCGCACTAACGATCGCGGGGTGGTTTGTGCCACCGGTCCCGCGGCAAGAATCGGCCCATGACGTCCTACGGCTCCTGGGCCACGCCCATCACGTCCGAGCTCGTCGTCCGTGCCGCGGCCGTACTGGGCGCCGTCGCGGTCGAGGGCGACGAGGTCTGGTGGTCGGAGCTCCGGCCCGAGGAGGGCGGCCGCACGCAGGTGGTCCACAAGGTCGGTGACGGACCGGCCGTGGACCTGCTGCCCGCCGGGTTCAATGCCCGCACCGCCGTCCATGAGTACGGCGGGGGCGCGTGGTGGGCACGCGGCCACAGCCTCTGGTTCGCGAACTGGGACGACCAGCGCCTCTACCGCCTGACCGGGCGGGCCATGCCGGTCCCGTTGACTCCGGAGCCCGAGGTGCCGCGGGGCGACCGCTGGGCGGACGGCGAGGTGGACGCATCGGGGCGCTGGATCGTCGTCGTGCGTGAGCGCCACGCCCCGGGGGCGACCGCGGCCGAGGTCGTCAACGAACTGGTGGTGCTCGACGACAGCGGCGAGCTCGAGCCCCGGGCGCTGGTCAGCGGGCCCGACTTCGTCTCGGATCCCCGACTCTCGCCCGGCGGCGGGCGGCTGTCGTGGCTGCAGTGGAACCACCCCGACATGCCCTGGGACGGCACCAAGCTGATGGTGGCGCCGGTCGAGTGGGGCGCCGCCGGCCCGCAGCTCGGCACGCCGACAGTCGTCGCTGGCCGGCCCCACCGGGCCCCCGGTGGCACGGCGGACGGCGAGTCGGTGTTCCAGCCGCGCTGGCACCGGGACGGCTCGCTGTGGTTCGTCTCCGACCGCACCGGCTGGGGCAACCTCTACCGCTGGGTGCCCGAGGACGGTGGCGGCGAGGTCGAGCCCCGGATCCAGATGGAGGGCGAGATCGGCGTCCCGCAATGGGTGTTCGGCCAGTCGCGCTACGCCTTCCTGGACGACGGGAGGGTCGTGTTCGCGTACCAGAGCGACGGGCTCGACCACCTGGCGGTGGAGTCGCCCGACGGGTCGGCCGGCGACCTCGACGTGCCGTACACGGCGATCGCCTCGCTCGAGGCCGCCGGCGACGCCGTCTTCATCGGTGCGTCGGCGGTCGCCGAGCCGGCGGTGGTGCGCGTGCCGCTGCTGCCGGCGGCCGACGAGCCGGGCGGGGCCAAGGCCGGCGCGCCCGAGGTCCTTCGCCCGCCCCGCGACCTGGGCCTCGACGCGGCCTGGTTCTCGGTGCCCGAGCCCCTCGCGTTCCGCACCAGCGGTGGCCGCACCGCGCACGCCCTCTTCTTCCCGCCGACCAACCCGGAAGCCGCCGGGAGCGAGGGTGACGCCGGCGACACGCCGCCGCTGCTCGTGTTCATCCACGGAGGGCCGACGGCGGCGGCCCGCCCGATGCTCCAACTCGGCATCCAGTACTGGACCAGCCGCGGCCTGGCGGTCGTCGACGTCAACTACGGCGGCTCGACCGGCTACGGGCGTGCGTACCTCCGCCAGCTCGACGACAACTGGGGCATCATCGACCTCGACGACTGCGTGGCCGCCGCCCGGTCGCTGGCCGAGCGGGGCCGGGTCGATCCCGACCGCTTGGCCATCCGGGGCGGTTCGGCCGGCGGCTACACGACGCTGGCCGCCCTCGCGTTCCGGGACACGTTTGCGGCGGGCGCCAGCCACTTCGGCGTCGCCGATCTCGAGGCGCTCGCCACCGAGACCCACAAGTTCGAGAGCCGCTACCTCGACGGCCTGATCGGTCCGTACCCGGAGAGGCGGGACATCTACGTCGAGCGCTCGCCGATCCACCACGTCGAGGGGATCGACCGTCCGCTGATCGTGCTCCAGGGCCTGGAGGACGAGGTCGTGCCGCCCAACCAGGCCGAGATGATCGTCGATGCGCTGCGCCGGAGGGGCGTGCCGGTCGCCTACCTCACCTTCGAGGGCGAGCAGCACGGGTTCCGCCAGGCGGCCAACATCCGCCGGGCGCTCGACGCCGAGCTCTCGTTCTACGGCCAGGTCTTCGGCTTCGACCTGCCACCGGACGAGGGCATCGAGCCGGTCACGGTCGAGAACCTCGGACGCGAACAACCGCCCCCGTAACGGCGGCGGCCCCCGGGACGTTCTGATGAACGTACGGCTGGGACCGTTGTGCGTGGTCAGTTCATTCGCCTGGGGAGGATCGACCCCGCGTCCACGACCGGGCTGGACCGCAGGAGGAGCCAATCTCCATGGCAGACCAATCCCAGCACGAGGCGCTCGATCAGGTCGCCGACAGCATCGCCGCCGCAGTGCACATCACCCACGACCGGTGGGACCAGATCCAGGGTGACGAGCGGATGCGGGGCGTGGTTTTCTTCGCCCGCCACTGCCTCGAGGCCCTGGACCTGGACAATCCGCCGGTGGCCGACCGGGCGCTCTCGAAGATGGACGCCGCCCGGGCGTTGATCGGCGACGGCGACGGCGTCGGGGACGAGGACGAGACGGGCTAGCCGGGCCCAGGAGTAGGGAGCTGACTGAGGCCCTGGTCAGTGCGCTGACTAGGGTGTTTCCGCTATGGCGCGCATCCTGGTGACCGAGCAGATTGCCGACGGCGGGCTCAAGCAGCTGCGGGATGCCGGCCACGTCGTGGACGTCCGCGTCGGCCTGTCCCCCGGCGAGCTGATCGAGGTGATCCCCGGCGCTGCGGCCCTCATCATCCGGTCGGCCACCCAGGTGACCCGGGAGGTCCTCGACGCCGGCAGCGACCTCGTCGTCGTCGGCCGGGCGGGCATCGGCCTCGACAACGTCGACGTCGAGGCCGCGACCCAACGCGGCGTGATGGTCGTCAACGCGCCGCAGTCCAACATCCTCTCCGCGGCGGAGCACACGATGGCCCTGCTCCTGGCCCAGGCCCGGAACATCCCCCAGGCCCATCGGGCGCTGAGCGAGGGGCGCTGGGAGCGCTCGAAGTGGGAGGGTGTGGAGCTCGCCGACAAGACCCTCGGGATCGTGGGGCTCGGGCGCATCGGCAAGCTCGTGGCGCAGCGGGCGCTGGCGTTCGGCATGCGCCTGGTCGCGTACGACCCCTTCGTGTCGGCGGAGCGGGCCCGCCAGCTCTCGGTGGAGCTGCTCCCCCTCGATCGGCTGGTGCAGGTGGCCGACTTCGTCACCCTGCACGTCGCCAAGACGCCCGAGACCGCCGGCATGATCGGCAAGGACCTGCTCGCCGTCGCCAAGCCCGGCATCCGCATCGTCAACGTGGCCCGGGGCGGGATCGTGGACGAGGCGGCCCTGGCCGAGGCCATCCGCGCGGGCCGGGTCGCCGGGGCGGCGCTGGACGTGTTCGCCGCCGAGCCCACCATCGACTCGCCGCTGTTCGGCCTGCCGCCGGTGGTGGTCACGCCTCACCTGGGCGCCAGCACGCGGGAAGCGCAGGACAAGGCGGGGGACACGATCGCCGAGCAGGTGGCGCTGGCCCTGGCCGACGAGTTCGTCCCCTTTGCCGTGAACGTGAGCGCCGCGGAGGCCTCGGAGACCGTCCGCCCGTTCCTACCCCTCGCCGAGCGCCTGGGCGAGCTGTTCGGTGGCTTGGTCGATCGCGTGCCGGAGGTCCTGGAGGTCGAGTACGCGGGCCAGCTGGCCGACTACGACACCCGCATCCTCACGCTGTCGGTGCTGAAGGGCGTGTTCGGGCGGGTGACCGACGAGCCCGTCTCCTACGTGAACGCGCCGCGCATCGCCGGCGATCGGGGTGTCGAGGTGCGTGACACCTCGACGGCCACGGCCCACGACTACGTCAACCTCGTGACCATCAGGGGCGGCGACCACGCCATCGCCGGCACCCTGGTCGGCCTCCGGTCCGAGCCCCGGATCGTCATGCTCGACGGCCACACGATCGACCTGCCACCGGCCAAGAACATGCTGGTGGTCCGCAACGACGACCGGCCCGGCATGATCGCCTTCGTGTCCGGGGTCCTGGCCGATGCGGTGGTCAACATCGACGACATGCACCTCGGCCGGTCGGACCGGGGCGAGGCGGCCCTCCAGGTGATCGCGACCGACGTCGCGGTGCCCCCCGAGGTCCAGAGCGCCATCCGGGCCGGCGACGGCGTCGTCTCGGTGCACGCCCTCAGCTGACGCTCGCTCGGCCCCGCCTCGGGCCGGGCGGGTGGCGCGTCAACCGCCGCCGGCGTCGCTGCCGTCGCTGCCGGGCTTCCCCGAGGGGGGCGCCGCCTTCTTGGCGGCGGCTTTCTTGGTCCCGGCCTTCTGGGGTGCCTTCCTGGCGGCCGCCTTGCCCGCGGCGGCCTTCTTGGCGGCGGCCTTCTTGGTCTCGGCCTTCTGGGGTGCCTTCTTGGCGGCCGCCTTGCCCGCGGCGGCCTTCTTGGCGGGCGCCCTGCCCGCAGTCGCCTTCTTCGCGGTCGCCTTCGTGGCCGACTTCGCCGGCGCCGGCTCGGCGGGTGTCGACTCCGCAGCGGCCTTCGTCGGGGGCGCCTTGGCCTCGGGTGTAGGCGACGCGTCCGGGACGCGGGCGGCGTCCTTGGCCACGGGCGCCGTGGCGGGTCGAGCCTCGGATCGGGCTGCGGGACGGTCGGCGGCGGGCTCAGGCGTCGGCCGCTCCCGGAGGAAGCGCAGCAGCGCCTGGACCGCGGCCACGAGCAGGATCAGCAGGCCCAGGCGGAACAGTCGGCGACTCACGGGTCCCGAGGCTAACCCTCGGCGACCTCCCCGACCGGACCACACACCGGACCACGACGGTTTCCGCCTTGACGCCGGGTCCGGGGCTCCGGCAGCATTGTTTCGATGCGCCTGCAGACCGCCGGCCTGCTTCTTACCTGAGACGAGCACCGCACATAGGTGCTCGTCCGCCTCCTGCGCCCCACCGGGCCAGGAGGCTTTTCAGTTTTCCGTGACCATCCAGGGAGAGAAACGATGCCCCCCGAACCCGTCACCCCGAGGAAGATGCCCTTCGAGAAGTACCGGCCGTTCCTCCCCCTCCCGCTCGCGCTGCCCGACCGCGCGTGGCCCAACCGGCGCATCGAGAAGGCCCCCCTGTGGTGTGCGGTCGACCTGCGCGACGGCAACCAGGCGCTCATCGATCCGATGGACCCGGCGCGCAAGCGACGCATGTTCGACGCCCTGGTGCAGATGGGGTTCAAGGAGATCGAGGTCGGGTTCCCCTCCGCGAGCCAGCCCGACTTCGACTTCGTGCGCCAGCTCATCGAGGAGGACCTGGTCCCCGACGACGTCACGATCCAGGTGCTCACCCAGTGCCGGCCCGAGCTGATCGAGCGCACGTACGAGTCGATCAAGGGCGCCCATCGGGCGATCGTCCACTTCTACAACTCCACCTCGATCCTCCAGCGCCGCGTCGTGTTCGGGCTCGACTACGACGGCATCACCCAGATCGCCACCGATGCCGCCCGCCTGGCCCGCAAGCTCGAGGACACCGTGCCGCGGACGCAGGTCCGCTACGAGTACTCGCCCGAAAGCTTCACGGGTACGGAGATCGACTACGTGGTGGAGATCTGTTCGGCGGTCATGGACGTCATCGAGCCAGACGGCGCCAGGCCCATCATCTTCAACCTGCCGGCCACCGTCGAGATGTACACGCCCAACATCTACGGCGACGTCATCGAGTACTTCCATCGCCACGTCCCCCACCGGGACCGGGTCGTGCTCTCGCTCCACCCCCACAACGACCGGGGGACGGCCGTGGCCGCCGCCGAGTTCGGCGTCATGGCCGGCGCCGACCGGGTGGAGGGGTGCCTGTTCGGCAACGGCGAGCGCACGGGCAACGTCGACATCGTCACGCTGGCCATGAACCTGTTCAGCCAGGGCGTCGATCCCGAGCTCGACATCAACGACATCGACGCCCTGCGCCGGGTCGCCGAGTACTGCAACCGGCTGCCGGTCCACCCTCGGCACCCCTACGTGGGCGATCTCGTGTACACCGCGTTCTCGGGCAGCCACCAGGACGCGATCAAGAAGGGCTTCGCCGCGCTCGGCGACGACTACGAGGAATGGGGGGTGCCCTACCTCCCGATCGACCCCAAGCACGTGGGCCGCACGTACGAGGCGGTGATCCGGGTGAACAGCCAGTCGGGCAAGGGCGGCGTCGCGTACATCATGCACGCCGAGCACGGCCTGGACCTGCCCCGACGCCTGCAGATCGAGTTCTCGAAGACCATCCAGGGCATCACCGAGGACACCGGCACCGAGATCACGCCGGTCGAGATGTGGGACGCGTTCGTGGCCGAGTACTTGGCGGACGACGCCCCGGTGCGGCTGATCTCGCACGAGTCCACCACCGGCGAGGACGGCTCGAGGGTCGTGGTCCAGCTGGTGATCGATGGCGAGCACCGCACGGTGAGCGGCGCCGGGAACGGCCCGATCGCCGCGTTCGTCGCGGCGCTGCAGGCGGACCTCGGCGTGGACATCGACGTCGTCGACTACAGCGAGCACGCCGTCGGGGCCGGATCCGACGCCACGGCCGTCGCCTACGTCGAGACGCAGAGCCCGGACGGGACGGTGCGCTGGGGGATCGGCATGGACGAGAGCATCACGACGGCGTCCCTGCGGGCGGTGGTGTCGGCCGTCAACCGGCACCGCTGACGCGTGCCACCCGCCGTGTGGGTAGTCGGTTCTGCCACTCAGAGCGCGCTCGTCACCACATTGTCATGTGTAACCGATGTCACACCGGGCTAAGGTTCCGTCGCTCAATGACCGCACCGAACGCCGAGCAGATGCCTCGGGCCTGGGCCGGGCAGCTGTGACGGGTCCCTCCCGCCGGCGATCTCCAACCGATCGTCGACGGGAGGGCGGTCGTTGCCTCTGACGGGCGGGCGCAGACCGGCACGGCAGATCCAGCCGGTGGGCGGTGTGGCATCCTGCGGCCTGCGTGGAGCGCCGCCGACTCATCATCGTCGCCGGAGCCTTGCTGCTCGTCGCCACGGTCGTGGCGGCTGCGGCGATCGCGGCGCGTGACCGTTGGAGCGCGTCGCCGCCCGCCGCGACGTCGGGCGCGACGACCAGCACCGCGGCACGTGCCGGTCGCGCCGGGGCCGGCGGGATCGGCGACCCCTACTTCCCGGAGACCGGCAACGGCGGCTACGACGTCGACCACTACGCGCTCGACCTCACGTGGGACCCGACGCACCAGCACCTCGACGGCGTGACCACCATCGATGCCGTCGCCACGCAGGCGCTGTCCAGCTTCTCCCTGGACCTGATCGGGCTGCGGGTCACGGCCGTCGACGTCGACGACAACCCGGCGCGCTGGGAGCGCCCCGATGACCACGAGCTGGTCGTGACCCCGGCTCACGCGCTCGCCGTCGGCGCGCGGTTCACCGCCGTCGTCCACTACGACGGCACGCCGGCGCCAATCGCAGGGCCGCCGCCGCTGGAGCCCGGGTTCATGACCGACGGGCGCGAGGTCTACGTGGCGTCGGAGCCCGACGGGGCCGCCACCTTCTTCCCCGCCAACGACCACCCGACGGACAAGGCGACGTACGAGATCCGGGTGACGGTCCCCGAGGACCTGGACGTGGCCGCCAACGGGCTGCGGCGCGAGACGATCGCCAGGGGCGGCGGGATCGAGACGTGGGTGTTCGACGCTGCCGACCCCATGGCCACGTACCTGGTCCAGGTGGTGATCGGCAACCTCCGCTTCGAGACGCAGGCCGGTCCGGCCGGGCTGCCGATCCGCAACGCGTACGACGCGGACCTCCCCGACCGCGTGGGTGCCGCCTTCGCGCGCCAGGGCGAGATGATCGACTTCTTCGACGACCGGTTCGGGCCCTTCCCGTTCGGGACCTACGGCGCGGTGGTGGTCGACGAGGACCTCGGCTTTGCCCTCGAGACGCAGACCCTGTCCCTGTTCGGCGGCGACGACGTGGCGGAGCCGGTCATCGCCCACGAGCTCGCACACCAGTGGTTCGGCGACCACGTGAGCGTGGGCAGCTGGCGCGACATCTGGCTCAACGAGGGCTTCGCCACCTATGCGCAGTGGCTCTGGTCGGAGCACCGGGGCGACGGCACGGTCGACGACATGGCGCAGGGCTTTGCCGACACGGCCGGGCTCGACCTGCCGCCCGCCGACCCGGGGGCGGACCAGCTGTTCCAGGCCACGGTGTACGTGAGGGGCGCGCTCACCCTGCACGTCCTCCGGCACGAGCTCGGCGACGAGCTGTTCTTCGAGCTGCTGCGCACCTGGGTCGATCGCTACGGCGGCGCGTCCGCCACGACGGCCGATTTCGAGGCGCTCGCAGAGGCGGTCGGACGCCGCGACCTGAGCCAGCTGTTCGACGCCTGGCTGCGCGCCCCCAGCATGCCGACGCTCGCGGAGTGGCTCTGACCGGCTCAGCGCCACGATGACCTCGGCAAGGGTCCACTAGTGTCCGGCCGGGGCCCGGCCGTCGTGCCGGGTGGCTCGATACGGGAGAGATGCGTGAGCGAGCAGGCAAGCCTAGAGATCCTCGAAAGGTCCGGTCGCGTCGCCGCGGCCCGGCTCGCCGGCGACCTCGACATCGTGACGTCCGAGAACGTCAAGCGAGAGCTCGCGGGACTGGTCGACTCCGGTCACGACTCGCTGGTGCTCGACCTCTCGGAGGTGGGGTTCGTGGATTCCAGCGGGCTGGGGGCGCTGGTGGCGCTGCACCGCCATGCGGAATCGCAGGGCGGTCGGTTCTCGGTTCGGGCCGTTCCGCCCCAGGTGCAGCGACTGTTCGCGATCACCCGCCTGGACGATCTCCTCGCGGTCGAGTCCTAACCCCCGGGCGATACCTACGTCTTCGAAGAGAAAACGGGGTCAGGGCCCCGAGCATCTTCAAAGTCGTGTTGGAGTCAGCGGTCCAGCACCTCGCGGAGCTCCAGCAGGCAGCGGCGGATGAGCCGCGACACGTGCATCTGGCTGATGCCCAGGCGCTCGGCGATCTCGCTCTGGGTCAGTTCGTCATAGAAGCGCAGCCGCACGATCTCCGCTTCGCGCGACGGCAGTGTGTCCAGCAGCTGGCCGACCAGGAGCCGGAGCTCCACCGGCCGGCTCGGGGGCTCGGTGCCGGGGAGGCGCTCGGCGAGCGACGCCCCCTCCTCGTCGCCCGGGCGCCGGGCGTCCAGGCTCGCCGCCCGGTAGGCGGCGCCGGCCTCCATGGCCTCCAGCACCTCGTCCTCGGAGAGCTGGAGCTCGGCCGCCAGTTCGGCGACCGTCGGCGGCCTGCCCAGGTTCGCCGACATCGTGGCCGTGGCCCGGCGGAGGTCGAGGTGCCGCTCCTGCGTGCTCCGCGGTGGCCGCACCGCCCAGGTCCGGTCGCGGAAGTAGCGCTTGATCTCACCGTTGACGGTCCGGCTGGCGAACGACGAGAAGGGGATGCCGCGGTCGGGGTCGAACCGCTCCACGGCCTTGAGGATGCCGAGCATCGCGATCTGCACGAGGTCGTCGAGGTCGACGCCCCGTCCCCGATAGTCATTGGCGATCCGAGCCGCCAGACCCCGATGCGCCTCGACCAGCTCGTTGCGGACCGACCTGTCGCGGGTGTCACGGAAGTCGCGGAAGCGCCGATCGAGGACGCCTTCGGGTTCGTCCGGCTCGCGAAGGTCGGTCATGTGGACCGGGCGCGCTTCACCAGGTGGAAGCGGCGTCCCGCGTGGTCCGCCTCGAAGCTGTGGACGTCGACGACCACGCGCAGGATCTCGAGGGCCAGGTCGTCGACTGCAGGCGGTTCACCGGCGTCGGGCGCGCCGGCCCCGCCGGCGGTCCCGGACGCGGCGGGACGTGGGTCGCCCTTGCCCTCCACGGTCACCTCGCCGGGTGCGCTCAGGTACGTGATGAAGATCGACCCCGCGGGATTCTCGACTCCGTCGACCAGGAGCGCGACCAGTTCGCTGACGGCGATCCTGAGGTCCTCGGTGTCGTCGATGCTGAGGCCCGCCTCGGCGCCGACGCCGCTTGCCACGAGGCGGGCGAGTCGGGCCGAGCTGCGCTCGGCGGGGGCGGTGAGCTGAACGGGTCGGCGGGAGTTCATCCGTCACCTACACGCGATCGGGAGGTCGACTAGAGCGTTCCTGACACTACGCCGCCGTGGGCGGCATCGACGCGGGCGCACGCCGCGTGCACTGTTCGTGATGTCGACGACGGAACGTAGCGTTTGGCGCAGCCAGGTGGGGGGTACGGCGACCGGCGATGGACGTTCGGACCAGCACGAGGTTGCGGCGACAGGCGGCCGCAGTCCCGGCGGCTCGCGCTTTCGTCGGCCACGCCCTGCGGTCGGCGGGAGTGACGCGAGACCTGGCGGACAACCTCGTGCAAGCGGTGGCCGAGGCCTGCAACAACGCCATACTGCACGCCGCCGGGGACACGTTCACGGTCACGGTGACGGTGCAGGGCACCGCGTGCACGCTGATCGTCAGCGATCTGGGCCGCGGCTTCGACCCGCCCGAGCATCCGAACATGCCGTCGCCGCAGGCGATCGATCATCGCGGGCTGGCGCTGATGGAGGCGCTCGTCGACGAGGTGAAGGTGTCGAGCACGCCGGCCGGGACGACCGTGGTGCTCGTCCAGGAGACCCCGTCCGCCTCCCCCGAGGATCACCGGAAGCCTTCGGCGGCGGCCTCGCTGGCACGCATGAGGCGGTTGGTCGCCGGCACCTAGTGG
>DATFVX010000051.1:0-36091 GCA_035259985.1 Acidimicrobiales bacterium
GGGGGGGTCGGCGGCGCCGGCCGAGGGTCATCGGACACGGCGCGCTCCCGCCTCGTCGGGGTGCGGCGGAAGATGCGGCTCTTCAGGTCCACCGGGGTGAAATCGTGGTTGCGGCTCGCCAACGCCTCGGACTGTCCGAGCAGCAGGTATCCGTGGGGCCGCAGGGCGAAGCGCAGGTTGGCGAGGATGCGCGCCTGGGCCGGGTGGTTGAAGTACATCAGCGTGTTGCGGCACGAGAGCAGGTCGATTCTCGAGATCGGCGGATCCTGAACGAGGTCGTGGTGTCCGAAGATCACCGTACGACGTAGATCCTTGCGGAACATCAGGTATGCGCCGTCCGGCTCGAAATATCGATCGACCAGCTCCGCCGGCACGTCCTCGGTGACCCTGCGCTTGGGATAGCGACCATGCCGGGCGTCGGTGATCGCCTCCTGGTCCACGTCCGTGGCGTAGATCTTGACGCGGCGGCGGAAGGCGTCGTCGCCCAACGCCTCGCACAGGAGGATTGCGATCGTGAAGGCTTCCTCGCCTGTGGCGCAGCCGGCCACCCACACGCGTACGGGGTCGTCGCTGCCAGGCTCGCCGGCGACCTGCGGGATGACGGTGTCGTTCAAGCGGGACCAGGTGTCGGGGTCGCGGAAGAAGCTCGTCACGTTGATGAGGATGGTGTTGAAGAGCTCGCCGAACTCGTCGGGCGTGGCCTCGAGGTAGCGGCGATACGCGTCGAACGTGGTCGAGCGGACCGTTTCCATCCGCTTGCGGATCCGCCGCGTCAGGCTCGAGGTCTTGTAGCCCGTGAAGTCGAAGCCGCGCGTGGTCCGCAGGTGCTGGAGGAGCCGGTCGAAGCCCGCGTCCGAGCCGTCGCCGGACCGATCTTGGCCGACCAGCTTCTCGTCGGCCGGGGCGTCCTCGCTCACGATGCCCCGCTGGCGGTGTGGTCAGGCTGGCGGGACAGCAACAGAGCCTCGTTCAGGATCCCCGCGCGTCTCTCGGCCTCGTCTGCGGTGTGGTCGTACCTGCGAGCCGACTCCTCGAGCGTCGACCGCCGGAGCCGGCGTGCCATCCGCCGGGCCAGGTCGGCACGCTCCAGAAGCGCCCGATGGGCGGCCCACAGCGCGTCGTCGAGGGCCTCGCCCTGGACCTCGAACAGCGACGCCGGCGAGTACTGGTGACCCACCCGGCACTCGAACTGCACGACCCCGTTTCGCTGGTGCTCCCAGAGCGCCCCGCCGCAGTTCGGGCACGTGAGCGCCGAGAGGACGGCGGGCCCATCCGGGTCCTCGATGATCACGCGGGTGTCATCGCCTTCGACTGGCCGCAACGGTCCCACCCCGCCGGCGCCGGCGCTTTCGAGCAGCCGCGCGAGATCGCCGGTCGACAGCACGTAGTCGACGACCCCGGCTTCGATCGCCGCCTGCGGCATGCCCGGATAGGGCGCCTGGTCTGGATCCTGCACTGCGGTCACACCACCTTCCAGTTTGATCGCTCCCAACCCGGCGACGCCGTCGTCGAGCGTGCCCGATAGCAGGACCCCTAGCACACGGGGCCCATAGGTCCGCGCCGCGGACTGGAAGAGCGGGTCCACGGCCGGTCTGTGGCCGTTGACCAGTGGACCGCGGCTGAGCGCCACCGCGGTCCCCTCCACCAGCAGGTGGTGGTCGGTGGGTGCGACCAGGATCCGGGACCGCTCGAGCTCCATGCCCTGCTGAGCGCGCCGGACCGGGAGCGTGCAGGCACGGTTCAGGATGTCGGCGAGCAGGCTGACGCCCGACGACGGCACGTGGAGCACAACCAGGACGGCCACCCCCAGGTCGTGCGGCAGTCGCCCGACCAGGCCTTCGAGCGTCCCCACCCCCCCGGCGGACGCGCCCACCACCACGAGGTCGATGCCCGAGAGGTGTTCGGGGACCGGCGTCGGCGCTTCGGTCACGATCGCTCGGAGTGGCGAGAGGACCGGTCGACGGCCAGCTCGATCGAGGTCACCCTGCTGAAGGCGCGGATGACGGTCGGCAGGACGGACTTCACCGGTCCGTCGACGGAGGCCTGCACGACGGGCAGGCCACCCCCGGGATCGAACGTCTCCTCGAGCGCCACGACGATCTCGATCCGGTCCAAGAGAGCAGGCGAACAGTCCAGCCGATGGTCCGACCAGCGGGCGTACGCCGGGGCGTCGTCGACGAAGCCGTCGACGCGGAAGGCCCGGATCGAGCGAGCACCTCCCGTGGTGCCGACGGCGACCTCATGCCGTGGGCGCTGAGCGCCATCGCTCCGGGTTCTGCGGTCTATCGAATCCAGCCGCACCCGCTGGGCACGCGCGTGGGCGTCGACCGCCATCGCCACCGCCCTGACGGCGCGTTCCCGAGCGGCCGTGGACACGGCCGTCGCCCGGTCGAGCCGGTCGTGCAGCTCACTCGGGATCGCCGTCAGTCCCATCCCCTCCCCTGGCACTCGCCCGGCGCTCCATCCACACGGAGGTGCGGCCCCCGTCCCGGACGGATCCCCACTCGTCCGCCAGCCTGTCGACCAGCCGCAGGCCCCATCCCCCAGCGGACATCTCGGTCACGGCTCGGACCACGTGCGGGCGGCCGCCGCCGTGATCGTCCACGGCCACGCGTACCGTCCCGTCCCGGGCCGTCAGCGTCACGTGAACGGGCCCCCGGCCGTGAACCACTGCATTCGTGACCAGCTCACTGACCACCAGCGTCATCGTCTCGACCTCGTCGGCATATCCCCAGGCCTGCAGGTGCGTCTGGACCATCCGCCGTGCCCGGACGACCTCGGCGGTGTCAGAGCTGAAGACGCGGCTCACAGAGCGTTCCGTAGCGCCACTCTCCCAGGCTGACGGCGAGTCGTCCACACACACATTCGACGCTTCCCGTGAAGGTGCGGCCCAACCGCTGAACACCCGGGCAGCCGCGGCAATGACCGGCGGTCTTCAGGGCCAGGCGCGCCAGGTGGTGACGTCGATGACGACCACGGGACCCGCCGGGATCTGTTGCCGATACTGCTCGTACTTGGCCGCCAGCAACCCGAGCGCCCGTTCACGGTCGTCGCCGGCATCCGTCACGCGGCCCGTACCGTCGACACGGACCCACCACAGCCGCGCCCAATCCTCCTCGTAGTGGTCGACCAGCAACGAGGCGACCCCGTTGGCTCGCACGTTGTCGAGACGGACCAGGTCGAAGGTGGACTTCGGCTTGTCGTCGACCGCGGAGTAGATGGTGTCGCGGTCGAGAACGAAGCAACAGGGGACGACATGCGGGCGGCCGCTCGACGTGACCGTGGCCAGCCGGCCCACCCGCGCGTCCGCCACGCGGCGCCGCATGGCCTCCTGCTCCACGCCACCCGACCGTAGCCCCCGGGCCCCTGGCCGTCGGGCGGGGGAGGGCGATTCGGGCACTACCCACACGCGCCCAACCACCACCCGTCGTAACCACGCCGCAGGCGCTAAGGTGGCGCCGGACAGGCGGACAAGGGAGGCGACAGTCCGTGCGGGCACTGTGACATCGGCGCGCGACGAGATCTGGATAGACATGATCCAGTTCGACGTGCGCGCCGCCGACCGCCTGTGGGAGGGCACCGCGCCGGCGGACGGCGCGCCGGCGTGGTACGACGACGTCTCGGGCCTCATCGAGACGGCGACGGGCCCCGCCGAGCCCCACGAGCTGGTCGACGAGCCCGTCGTCGTCGAGGACATGCACCGGACGGCGCACGGCAGGTGCTCGCGGCGACGTCAGCACCGGCGGACGGTCGGCCGCGTCGTCGCCATGAAGGCCGCCGCTGTGACCACCGTCGGCGTGATGGGCGTGGCCGCGGCCGCGGCGGCCACGACCGGACTCGTGGCGACGGTGGCCGGCGTGATCGCCCCCGCGATCGAGGGGCACGTGATGATCACGGGCGGCGCGGCTGACTCCGGAACCCCCGCGACCCCTGCCCCGGACGTCGCCCTGGCCAGCCCGGATCCGAGCCTCGACAATCCAGGGGTGGCCCTCGCCGAGGCCCAGCCGGCCGGCCCGGTCCCTGGGGTGGCGAACCCCGGGCCGAGCGCCCGAGCCGCTGGTCCCGAGCCCGCCACGAGCGTGACGGCCGGCCCGGCCGAGCCTGCGATCGAGGGCGTCGCGGCGCTGGCGCCGGCGCCCGACCCGGCCGCCGCACCGGCGGACGCACGGTCCGACCAGAGGGCACCCAAGGTCGACGAGCCGCCCGCCGCCCGACCCGGCAGGAGCGCACCTCGGACCGACCAGCACACCACCCCGCGGGCCGACAAGGCCCGGCCCGCTACCGCCGGGCACCCCGGCGGAAACGCCTGTGGCCAGGGTTCCTGCTCCGGCGGGAACCACGTCGGCGGCAAGGGCAACCAGGGCGGCGCCAGCGCCGAGGTCGTCGCCGAGCGGGCACCGCGGGGTCAGGTCGGCCGCAGCGGCTAGTGGGGCGGCTGGCAGGCGCTAGCCGCCGACCTGCCGATCGCCGGTCGTCACCGACCGGACGTCGCGGGCAAAGGACCCGGCCTGCTGGACGGCGTCGGCGGCCTCCGGAAGGAACGACCAGAAGACGTGGAAGTCATGGGTCGCGACCGGGTAGAGCTCGAGGCGGGTATCGCCCCCGTGGTTCCTCGCCCGCTCTGCGAGCCGCTGCGCATCCTCGATCATGACGTCGCCGATGCCTCCCTGGATGAGCATCGGCGGCAGTCCCGTCAGGTCGCCGAGCAGGGGGCTGACGAGGGGATCGTCGAGGGGGTGGCCGTCCAGGTAGGACGCGACGAAGCTGCGGAGCTGCTCGATGGAGATCGCCGGTTGGGGCTCGCTCGGTAGCTCGTCGACCTGCGCGAACGTGAGGTCGACACCGGGGCACATCAGCACGACGCCGCCGGGAAGTGCGATCCCCTCCTGCCTGAGGCTGAGCATGACCGCCAAGGCCAGGCCGCCGCCGGCCGAGTCGCCGGCAACGACGATCCGCCGGGGATCGGTGCCGCTGTCGAGCATCCAAAGGTATGCCCGCATCGCGTCCTCCAACGCAGCGGGGAAGGGGTGCTCGGGCGCCAGCCGGAACTCGGGAACCACGGCGCCCGTGCCGGCGGCAACCGCAAGGGCGCCGGCCAGGTGGCGATACCCGAACGCCGATCCCATGACATAGCCGCCGCCGTGGAGGAACAGCAGTGTCGGCTCCTGTCCCGCCTCCGTGGTGAGCAGCAGGGACGGCACGCCGCCGGTGTTGGCCGGCCGCACCTCGATCTCCGGTGGCGGTGCGAACTGGGCGTGGAGCGACTCGTAGCCGTTGCGCAGCTCCTGCAGGTCAGCGCCGGTGCTGGTCAGGTCGTTGACCGGCTCCCAGATCCGTGCCAGGCGGCCGGCGAGCTCACCCCCCACCGCCCGGGTCGCGGAGACGGCGTCGTCCACGCCGTGCAGGAGGGCCCGGGCGCGATCGAGGAGCGCCTCGCCCGCGAGCGTCAGCTCGACCTGGTGCGTCGATCGCCGCAGCAGGTCGCAACCGACGAGGCGCTCGAGGCCGCGGATCTGCCGGCTCAGGGCCGGCTGGGAGAGGAACAGGCGCGCCGCGGCGCGCCCGAAGTTGAGCTCCTCGGCCACGGCGACGAACGCCCGCAGGTGGCGAAGCTCGATCCCGTCCGGAGCTGGCGGCAGCGGGAGCACGTGGCCGGTCTGGGCCGCGGGACGGTCGTCCATGACACCCATTCTGATGCAGGCGACGACGGCGCGGTCATGCCTTCGGCGCACCGCCGTCATGCACACTCGGCCTTTCCCTCGAACGGGTCGCCGGTGCGACGGTTCCCTCATGAGCCCCCGGTCCTCGACCCCGCCCCCGGGAACGCCCGCGCCTGCGGTGCACCGGGTCGCCGACGTGCAGCTCCGGGCGCCCAGCGGGCCGCTCCCGGCACGCGCCTACTGGCCGCGGCCCAGCGAGACGGTCGGCGCTCCCGCCCTGCTGGTGGTCCTGCCCGGCGACGGCCTCGGGGCGGCCGGCCTCGACCGGCTCGACGCCCTGTGCCGCGGCATGTGTTCGCACCTCGGCGTGGTCGTGCTGTCGGTGACGAGCCGCGCGGACGCTCTGGACGCCCCGGGCGCCGCGCTCGAGGATTCGACGGCGGCGGTGCGGTGGGCCGCCGACCATGCCGCGCAGCTTGGCGCCGGTCCGGGACCGCTGCTGGTGGCCGGGACCGGCGTCGGCGGGCTGCTGGCGAACGCAGTGGCGCGTCGGGCCAGGGGTGACGGCTGGCCGGAGATCACGCGCCAGGTCTCGGTCCGCCAGGGCAGCACCGAGCGGATGCTGCATGACCTCGCCAGGTCGCTGCGCCCGGCGCTCGAGGCGAGGTGAGCGCCCCGATGCCGGCCACCGGGGCCGCACCGGCCGCAGCCCCGCAGGGACCAGCGGCCCTCGACGGCCAGTTCGAGGAGCATCGGGCGGCCCTGATCGCACACTGCCGCCGGGTGCTCGGCTCCGGGTTCGAGGCGGAGGACGCGGTGCAGGAGACCTTCGTCCGGGCATGGCGCGCACTCGACCGCTTCGAGCGCCAGTCGTCGCTCCGGACCTGGCTGCACCGCATCGCCACCAACGTTTGCCTCGACATGCGGGACGCATCCCAACGCCGCGCGCGCCCGGTCGACCTGGCCTCCTGGCAGGCCGCCATGTCTGCGCCCGCCGATGCGCTATCCGGCTCGGCTGCCGGCAGGCCCGTTTCGGGGTGCCACGCGTCGCGGATCGGCGACGACCCTGCCGAGAGGGCGGTGACGCGTGAGGCGATCCACGGGGCGTTCGCCGCCGCCCTCCTGCACCTGCCGGCGCGGCAGCGATCCGTCCTCCTCCTACGCGACGTGCTGCGCTGGAGGGCGAGCGAGGTTGCCGAACTGCTGGGCACGACGGTGACGGCGGTCAACAGCACGCTCCAGCGGGCACGGTCGAACCTCGCCGCCGGACGATGCACGGCCGACCGGCCGCCTCGCCTCGAAGGGGCCCGGCGGCCGCCGGTGGAGCACTACGTCGACGCGTTCGAGCACCACGACGTCGATGCGCTGGTCTCCCTGCTCGTCTGAGCACGCGCCCGCCCGGGATCGAAGCCCAGCGGGAGGTACAGGCGGTGTGCGGCCAGGAGGTCGCCGTCACCGAGCAGGTCCGCGGTCGGGCCGTCCGCCACGATCCGCCCCGCATCGAGCACCACCGCCCGCTCGCACGTCTCCAGCGCGTAGGGCAGGTCGTGCGTGACCACGAGCAGCGTCACCGCCAGCGACGCCAACACCTCGGTGAGCTCACGGCGGGCGGCCGGGTCGAGGTTGGCGGTGGGCTCGTCGAGCACCAGCACGTCGGGCTCGGTGGCCAGCACGGTGGCGATGGCAACCCGGCGACGCTGGCCGAAGCTGAGGTGGTGGGGCGCGGCGTCCCGGCGGTCGGCCATGCCGACCGCCTCCAGGGCGTCGGCAACGCGGCCCGCAAGGTCGGCGTCCCGGTGGCCGGCCTGCGACGGCCCGAACGCCACGTCGTCGTGGACCGTGGGCATGAACAGCTGGTCGTCGGGATCCTGGAACACGATGCCCACGCGGCGCCGGACCTCGGCGAGGTTGCGCTTCACGACCGGAAGGCCGCCGATGACCACCTCGCCCCGCTGCGCCTGGAAGATCCCGTTGAGGTGCAGCACCAGCGTGGACTTGCCGGCGCCGTTGGGCCCCAGGACCGCCACCCGCTCCCCCGGCTGGACCTCGAGGTCGACGCCCTCCAGCGCCACCCGGCCGTCGGGGTAGGCGAAGCCCACGTCTCGCACCGCCACCGCCGGGACGCCGCCGGGGCCGGTCATGCCGCCACCAACGCCGCCGCCGCCAACGCCCACGCCGCCAGCGGGAACGCCACTGGCCACCAGCCGGACGCGGACGCGCGCCGCCCCTCGAGGGCCGGCATCGTGCCGTCGTAGCCGCGCGACAGCATCGCCAGGTAGACCCGCTCGCCCCGTTCGTACGAGCGGACGAACAGCGTCCCGGCCGACGCTGCGATGCCCCGCGCCTGCCAGAGCCACCGGGGGTCGTAGCCGCGCGACTGGCGCGCGACGTGCATGCGTCGGCCCTCCCCCGCCACGATCCCGAGGTAGCGGACCATGAACCCGGCGATGGCCGTGATCACCCGGGGGACGTGGAGGCGATCCAGGCCCCGGAGGAGGTCGGCGACCGGGGTGGTGGTAGCGAGGACGATCGACGCCGTGACCCCCAGCGTGCCCTTGGCCACGATGTTCCACGCCGACCACAGGCCAGGCTCCGAAAGCGACAGGCCGAGCACGTCGACGCGTGGGCCCGCTCCGGTGAAGGGCATGAACGCGGCGAAGAGCAGGAAGGGGACCTCGATGCGCAGGCGCCGGAGGACCAGGGCCGGCGGCAGCCCGGCCAGCCCGACCGCGCCCGCCAGGAGCGCAGCGTGCCCGCCGAACGCCCACAGCGCCTCACGCGGCGTGGCCACGACCGCGAACACGTAGGCGACGGTCGCGGCGATCTTCACCTCGGGCGCCATCCGGTGCACCGGGCTGTCCCCGGCGACGTAGAGGCCGTCGAGGCCGTGGCCCCCGGGGTGTCCCTGTGTCATCCCTGGGTCCGCCTACTTCGGGACGGCCCGGACCCGACCCGTGCGCCGCGCCCGCCGGACGACCAGCATCACGCCCCCGGCCACGGCAAACGTGACCGCGACGCCGATGACGCCCGCGAGGCCGGTCGAGATGCGGTCGTTGTCGACGCCGCGGACCTCGTACCCGGCGGTCGGGCCGTCGTCGAGGGCGTGGTCGGTCCCGGTGTCCGCGAGCCCGGTGTCGTTCGCGACCTTGTTGAGGCCATCCGGGTCACCGCTGGCCGACGGGCTCACGAAGAACGCCAACACGAGCGCCAGGGCCAGCCCGGCGACGACGAAGGCGCCGAAGCCGAGGCGGGTGCGCCGGCTCGGCCGCTTCACGGTGCCACCCGCTCGGGAACCGACGCGGTGGGCGCCAGGTCGAGCGCCAGGTCACGCGCACCCCAGACCAGGTCGGGCCGGGTGGCGAGTACCGCGCCGACCACCAGCCCGGTGATGACGCCCTCACCGACGCCGATCAGCACGTGCACGCCCACCATCGCCGCGGCAACGGTCGAGACCGACGCCGTGCCGGTGCCGCCCACGGCGTATTCGACCGTGAACGCCAGCGCCGAGATCACCACCGAGACGGCGGCGGCGATGCCCGACGCCAGCGCCAGGGACGATGGGCCCCGCGGCAACAGCCGGCGCACAACGATGAAGATCGCATAGCCGCCGAGGGTGGTCAGGAGCGCCATGTTGATGACGTTCAGCCCCAGGGCGGACAGTCCCCCGTCGGCGAACAGCAGGGCCTGCACCCCCAGCACGACGGAGACGCACACGGCCCCCACCGCGGGGCCGACCAGCACGGCCGCCAGCGCCCCGCCGAGCAGGTGCCCGCTCGTGCCGCTCGCCACGGGGAAGTTGAGCATCTGCACCGCGAAGACGAACGCCGCCACCAACCCGGCCAGCGGCACACGCCGCTCGTCCAGGACCTCGCCCGCCCGCCGCAACGATGCCCCGAGGCCGCCGGCCGCGACCGCGGCCGCGCCGGCGGATGTCGTCCCGTCGATGAACCCGTCGGGAATGTGCATGAACTCCACCTTAATGCGACCTATTGGCAACAGGGAACGGTTCGCGATAGCTGTCGTACGCTGTATTCGTGAGCCGCCCGCGTGTGGATGACACCCTCGACGGCATCCTCGACCGGCTACGCCGCGACGGCGGCCGGGTCACGGCGTCGCGGCGGGCCGTGATCGACGCCATGTTGTCCAGCCCGTCGCATCACATGACCGCCCCCGACGTGGTCGACGCCGTGCGGGCCGGCCATCCCGACTTCCACGAGTCGACCGTGTACCGGACGCTCGAACGGCTCGCCGAGCTCGGGGTGATCGCTCGCATCCAGATCGCTCCGGGCCCGGCGGTCTTCCACCTGTCCGTGGCGCAGCATCACCACCTCGTGTGCGACCGCTGCGGCAGCGTGGCGGAGGCGCCCGCCGGACTCCTGGACGCCGTGGCCGCGCGGCTGCGCCGTGAACACGGGTTCGTCCTCGATCCCGGCGCCACGCCCCTCCACGGGCTGTGCGCCGCCTGCAGCGGGTCCGGGTAGCGCGATGAGGCTGGGGGTCTCGCTCCGCAGCGGCTACCTGGTGGACGACGCGCGCACCGGCGCGCGCTGGATGGTCGAACAGGCACGGGCGTCACGTGACGCCGGCCTCGACAGCCTGTTCGTCGGCGACCACCACGCCGTGCCCGTGCCCTATTACCAGAACACGCCCATGCTGGGCCGCCTTCTGGCCGAGTGGGGGGACCGGCCCGCGGGCGCGCTCTTCCTGCTGCCGCTCTGGAACCCGGTGCTGGCGGCCGAGCAGGTCGGCACGCTGGCGGCGATCGCGGCGGGTCGCTTCATCCTGCAGTGCGCGGTCGGCGGGGGCGACGAGCAGTTCGCCGCCATGGGCGCCGACATGCGGCGGCGGGGCCGGGACTTCGAGCGGGCGCTCGACGTGGTGCGCCGTCTCGCCGGGGGCGAGGCGGTGGACGGGGTTCGGATCGCCCCGGTGCCCCCCGAACCGCTGGAGGTGTGGATCGGGGGGCACGCGCCGGCGGCGATCGACCGGGCCGCCCGGCTGGGCGACGGCTGGCTCGCAGGCCCCGAGGCGACCCCCGACCAGGCCGGTGCCCTCGCAGCCACGTACGTCGATCGGGCGGCGGCGCACGGCCGCACGCCCACGGCGGTGGCCGTTCGCCGCGACGTGCATGTCGGCGCCGACGAGTCCGACGCCGAACGCGTCGCGGGTCCGGTGCTGGCGCGGGGCTACCGAGGCTTCGACCCCGCGGCCTGCGTGACCGGTGGGCCCGCACGGGTGGCCGACCAACTGCGGGCGCTGTCCGACCGGGGGTTCACCGACGTGATCGTCCGGCACCTGGTGGACGACCAGCGGGAGGTGCTGGCGTCCACGGAGCGGCTCGCCGAGGTGCGGGCCGCCATCGCCGACGCCTGACGGGCCCGGACGCGGTTGGGCCCTCCGCAGCGGGAACCAGGACTGTGTGCCGCACGGCGCACCGCATAGCCTCTCGGGCGCGCTCGACCAGGACGGACGCCCGGCGGCCTTCCGGCACGAGGCGCTGCTGTACGCCGGCGAGGCCGAGTTCGTCTCCGCCACCTCGACGTTCATCCGGGAGGGACTGACCGCCGGCGAGCCCGTCCTGGTGGTGGTGTACGCGCCCAAGATCCGGTTGCTGCAGTCCGCGCTCGGTGACCACGGCGGCGCCGTGGAATTCGCCGACATGGCGGTCGTCGGTCGCAATCCCGGCCGCATCCTCGACGCGTGGTACCGGTTCGCCGCCGAGCGTGCTGCCGCCGGCGCCGGCGCCAGGGGCATCGGCGAGCCGGTGTCGGCGGGCCGGAGCGCGGCCGAACTGGTCGAGTGCCAGCTCCACGAGGTGCTGCTGAACGTCGCGTTCCCGCCCCGGCCCGCCTGGACGCTGCTCTGCCCCTACGACACCCGGACGCTGGGCGCAGACACCCTGGCCGAGGCCCGGCGCACCCACCCGTTCCTCCGCCATGGCGCCGAGGCGGTCGCCAGCCCCGACTTCGCCACCGACGGCTACGGCGCCCCGGGCAAGGCGCGGGTGCCGTGGCGCTTCGAGGACCCACTGCCCGAGCCGCCGGCCGATGCCAGCCCGATCGAGCTGGCGATCGGCGATGCCAGCCCCGCCGACGTCCGCCACCGGGTCTCGACCCACGCCACCGAGGCCGGCGGCTCGCCGGCGTGCGCCGGGGCACTGGCGCTGGCCGTCAGCGAGCTGGCCACGAACAGCATCCGCCACGGTGGCGGTCGTGGCCGGCTTCGCCTCTGGCGCGACCGGGGCAGCCTCGTCTGCGAGGTGGCCGACGCGGGGCACATCACCGATCCCCTGGTCGGTCGCCGCCGACCCACCAGCCGGCAGCTCCATGGCCGTGGCCTGTGGCTGGTCAACCAGCTCTGCGACCTCGTCCAGGTCCGCACCGCACCGGGCCACACGGTGGTGCGCGTGCAGGTGGCGCTGGACTAGTGGGCGCTCGCCCACTAGGGCACAGCGCTGTGGCGCCGGGCGCGGGCGACGAGAAGGCGGGCGCCGGCGAGGACCAGCCGGATCGGGGTGTCCTACCATCTGAGCCCGTGGCCTCCCCCGCTGCCGCCGAGCGCCCCATCGAGGTCGCGCCGTCGGTGCTGCCGGCCGACTTCTCGCGGCTCGGCGACGAGGTCATCGCACTCGAGAAGGCGGGGGTCGACCGCATCCAGTGGGACGTGATGGACGGACGGTTCGTCCCCAACCTCACCTTCGGCCCGGACGTCATCGCCTCGTGCCGGTCGCGCGTCAGCGTGCCGTTCGAGGCGCATCTGATGGTCGAGCAGCCGGACGAGCTGCTGCCGCGCTACGTCGAGGCGGGATGCCGGCTGCTCATCGTGCACGCCGAGTCGACCCTGCACCTCCACCGGACGCTCGGGCGGGTGCGCGAGCTGGGCGCCGACGCCGGGGTGGCGCTGAATCCCGCCACACCGGTCGACGCCGTTGCCCACGTGCTCGACCTGTGCTCCCTGGTGCTGGTCATGACGGTCAATCCCGGGTTCGGTGGCCAGGACTACATCGCCACGATGGAGCCCAAGGTCACCGCCGTCCGCCGCATGATCGTCGAGGGGGGCTGGGACTGTGACCTCGAGGTGGACGGCGGCATCGGGCCGTCGACCGTCCGGGGCGCCGTCGGTGCCGGCGCCAACGTCCTGGTGGCGGGCTCCGCGCTCTACCGAGATCCGCTGGGGCTGGAGCACGCAGTCACCGAGCTGCGTGACCTCGCCAGCCGGAGCCGTTGAGCAAAGGAGGAATGACCACATGCCCCAAGGAAACGAAGGCATCTTCGACAAGGTCAGGGACGCCGCCGAAAGGGTCACCGACAAGCTGAGGGGTGCCTTCGGCGGGCACCGCGACAAGGCCGACGACGCCATCGAGAAGACCGGGGACTTCGTCAACGACAAGACCGGCGACAAGTACGCCGAGCACGTCGACAAGGCCCAGGACGCCGCGCACGACGTCGTGGACAAGATCGCGGGCGACAGCGACAAGGGCGGCGGCGCCACGACCTAGACACTCCGCCGCAATCGGGGCCGCGGCCAGGGGCAGGGGCCGCGGCTGGCGGCGGCTGGCGGGCGGCGGCTACGGGCGGCCGCCGACTACAGCATCTCGCCGCGCTTGACGATCACGTTGTCGATGATGCCGTAGTCCTTGGCCTGCTCGGCCGTGAACCAGCGGTCGCGCTCGAAGTCCTCCTGGACCTGATCGACCTTCTGGCCGGTGTGGTACGCGATCCGTTCGGCCATGAGCTGCTTCACGTAGAGCAGCTGCTCGGCCTGGATGGCGATGTCCGCGGCCTGGCCCCGGAACCCGCCCGAGGGCTGGTGCATCATGATCCGGGCGTGGGGCAGCGCGTAGCGCTTGCCCTTGGCCCCGGCGCAGAGCAGGAACTGGCCCATCGACGCCCCGAGGCCCATGCACACGGTGGCCACGTCGGGCTCCACGAACTGCATCGTGTCGTAGATGGCCATCCCGGCGGTCACCGAGCCCCCCGGACTGTTGATGTAGAGCCAGATGTCGCGGTCGGAGTCGTCGCCCGCGAGGTGGAGGAGCTGGGCACACACGACGTTGGCGATGTCGTCGTCGACCTCGGTCCCCAGGAAGATGATCCGTTCCCGCAGCAGGCGGTTGAAGATCTCGTGGGTGGGGCTGACGGCGCTGGAGTTCTGGGCGGTCGGGAGTATCACGCTCACGGCGCCCGAGGGTAGCGGCGCGCGGCGCCGGTCCCGCACCGTGGCGCCCGTAAGCTCGGCGGTCGAGCCGGCGTAGCCCAACGGCAGAGGCACCAGGCCTAGGACCTGGCCAGTGTGGGTTCGAATCCCACCGCCGGCACCGGCCGGTCGGTGACCATGGCGGCGGGTAGCGTCGGGCCCCGTGAGGTTGGGGGACGTTGCCACACCCGCGCTCGTGGTCGATCGCCAGGCCTTCGAGCACAACGTGACGACCATGGCGGGCGCATTGCCGGGACCGAAGCTGCGCCCCCACGTCAAGGCGTTCAAGTCGACCGCGCTGGCCCACGAGCTCGCCGCCGCCGGCCACCGCACCTACACGTGCGCCACCGTCCGGGAGGTCGAGGGCATGGCCGCGGCCGGGCTGGGCGGCGACCTGCTGCTGGCCAACGAGGTCCTCGACTGCGGCCGGCTCGGCGCGCTGGTGGCGGCCGGGACGGCGCGGGTCACCGTCGCCGTCGACTCGGACGAGACGGTGGCGGCGGCCGCCGCCGGCGGCGTGCGGGAGGTGCTCGTCGACGTGAACGTCGGGCTCCCGCGCTGCGGCTGCGAGCCGGGCGACGCGGGGCGGATCGCCGGCCTGGCGCGGGGCGCGGGCCTCGAGGTGCGGGGCGTCATGGGCTACGAGGGCCACCTCATGCGGGAGCCGCGGGAGAAGAAGGTGGCGGCGGTCGAGGCGTCGATGAAGCAGCTCCTGGCGGCGCACGCCGACGTGGGTGGCGACGTCGTGTCCGCCGGCGGCACGGGGACGTACGACTGCAACGTGTGGGCCACCGAGATCCAGGCCGGTTCGTACTGCCTGATGGACACCGAGTACGTGCCCCACGCCCCGGCCTTCCGCAACGCGTTGTACTTGTGGACGAGCGTGATCTCGATCAACCCGGGCGGGTGGGCCGTGCTCGACGCCGGCCTCAAGGCGCTGGGGATGGACCACGGCGACCCCACGGTGGTCGACGCCGGCGACTGCTGGTTCGTGTCCGACGAGCACATCACGTTCGGGACGCGCCCCGAGCGACCGGTGCGGGTCGGCGACCGGGTGCGGGTGCTGCCCGCGCATGTCGACCCCACCGTCGCCCTCCACGACCGCATGGTCGTGGCCGGCGGCGACGGCCCCGATGCCCCGGTCACCGACGTCTGGCCGGTGGACCTGTGCGGGTGGTGAAGCCGGGCGGGGCGCAAAGCCGTCTTTGAAGATCTTCCGGTGCTATGGCCCGGTTTTTCTTCAAAGACGTGATGTGTCCTTCACTGTCATACCCAACCGGTCTAATGAGTGCATGGTTGCCCGCACCGTCGACGCCCGCATCGACCGCCTGGCTCGGTCCCGGTTGGGGGTCGTCACCCTCGCCGACACCCGGGCCGGCGGCATCACGCCCGACGAGGTCCGCGCCCGGCTGGATCGAGGCTCGCTCGTCCGCCTCGATGCGGGCGTGTACCGCACGATGGGCGCCCGCCAGAGCTGGGAGCAGGCGCTCCTCGCCGCATGCGCGGCCGCGGGGCCCGACGCCCTTGCGTCGCATCGCGCCGCGGCGGTGCTCTGGGGACTGATCGACCCACCGGCACCGGTCGAGATCGTCGTGCCCTACGAGCATTGCCCCACCCCCGCGGGCGCCGTCCGGCACCGGAGCACGGACCTGCGCGACGTCGACGCAGCGCAGCGCCGCGGCATACCCGTCACCAACCCGATCCGGACGGTCGGCGACCTCGGGGCCGTTGCGCCTCGGCTGGTCCCCGGCGCCATCGAGCGGGGCCTCTACCTCGACCGCTTCAGCGTCGATGCGCTGTGGCGCCTGGTCGACGATCTGGGGCGCCCTGGCCGACGCGGCGTCGGCGTGCTCCGTCGCGCGCTCCAGCGACGGGCGCTCGGCAGCGCCAAGTCCCACAGCCCGCTCGAATCGACGTTCGCGGCCCTGGCACGGACCACCGGGCTGGGAGTCGAGTACCAGTACGAGGTCGAGCTCGGCGGCCGGCGCTACGTCCTCGACTTCGCCGTGCCGGCGGTGAAGGTCGGCGTCGAGATCGACGGACTGGAGACCCGTGCCACCCGAGAGTCGCTCGATCATTGCGACGAGCGACAGAACCGCCTGGTCCTCGACGGTTGGCACCTGCTCCGGTACACGTCCACGCACCTGCGGCAGCGCCGCAGCGCCATCCGCCGGGAGCTGACCGACCTCGTGGAGAGCCGCCTTCGCGGTCTTTGAAGATCTTCCGGGGCTATGGCCCGGAAGATCTTCAAACACGTGAATCGGTCGGCCGGGGTCCAGCTACCGTGCGACCCATGGCGCCGTCGAGCGACGTCCAGGTGGTGGAGGCGGCGGGCCACGAGGTGCGCATCACCAGCCCGGACAAGGTGTTCTTCCCCGAGCGGGGCGAGACCAAGCTCGACCTCGTCCGCTACTACCTCGCCATCGAGGAGCCGCTCATGCGGGCCATGGGCGGCCGCCCCGTGCTCATGCAGCGGTTCCCCGAGGGGGCGGGCGGGCCCAACTTCTTCCAGAAGCGGGTGCCGAAGGAGATCCCCGACTGGCTGCAGACCACGATGGTCAGCACGGTCAACGGCACGCCGTCGCAGGCGCTCGTGGCCGCCGACGTCGCCCACGTCGCCTGGGCCGTGAACCTGACGTGCCTCGGCTTCCACGTGTGGCCCAACCTCGCGGCCGACCCCGAGCATGCGGACGAGCTCCGCCTCGACCTCGACCCCCAGCCCGGGACGGGCTTCGTCGAGGCGGCCCGGGCGGCGGTCGAGGTGAAGGCGCTCCTCGACGAGCTGGGCATCGCCTCGTTCCCCAAGACCACCGGCAACCGTGGCATCCACGTGTACGCCCGCCTCCAGCCGCGCTGGGACGCGTACCAGGTGCGGGCGGCCGCCGTGGCGGCGGCCCGCGAGCTCGAGCGCCGCCACCCCGACATCATCACCGCCGCGTGGTGGAAGGAGGAGCGGGGCGAGCGGATCTTCATCGACTACAACCAGAACGCCCCGCACAAGACCGTCTTCGGCGCCTGGTCCGTGCGGGCGCGGGTCGGCGGCCAGGTGTCGACGCCGCTGTCGTGGGACGAGCTGGGCGACGCCAACCCCGACGACCTGACCCTGTCGACGGTGCCGGGGCGGGTCGCCGGGCGCGGCGACCCGTGGGCCACCATCGGCGACGAGCCGCAGTCGATCGAGCCGCTCCTCGCCATGTCGGAGCGCGACATGGCCAACGGGCTGATGGACGCGCCATGGCCGCCCGTCTACCCCAAGATGCCCAACGAGCCGCCCCGGGTCGCACCCAGCCGAGCCGCCAAGGAGGGGTGACCGTCCGGCGCCTGCGGACCGGCAGTAGCGTCCGCTCGTGTTCGTGACCAACCACGCGCTGGCCGGGGCGGCGATCGGCGCGGTGGTGCGACGCCCGGTTCCGGCATTCGTCGCCGGGGTCGCGTCCCACGTGCTGATGGACATGGCGCCGCACTTCGGCGGGCTCGACGTGGACGGCCCCGAGTTCCTCAGAGCGGCTCGCGTCGACGGCACCGTCGGGCTCGGTGTCGCCGCCGTCGTGGCCGCGGTCGCGCCGCCCACAATGCGGCGCAGTGCCCTGGCCGGGCTGGCCGGCGCCTGCCTCATCGACCTCGACAAGCCGGGCCGCCACTTCTTCGACCGGTCCCCGTTCCCGGCCGCCGTCGACCGGTTCCACGCCCGCATCCAGAACGAGGTTCCCCACGGGCACTGGACCGAGGCCGCCACCGCCGCCGCCCTCGTCGTCGCCGTGGGCGCCGCCTTCCGCTACCGGCGCCGCAGGGGGCGCGCTGTAGCGTGACTCGCATGGCCGCCATCGACTCCCGTACGACCCTCGAGGCCAGTGGCCAGCGGTTTCAGATCCACAGGCTCCCCGCCCTCGAGGACGACTTCGGGGTCGGCCGGCTGCCCTACTCGCTCAAGGTGCTGCTCGAGAACCTGCTGCGCCACAACGACGGCGTGCGGGTCACCGACGACGACGTCGCCGCCCTGGCGCGCTGGTCGGGCGGGCGCGACGCCGCCGACGCCGGGCGCGAGATCTCGTTCCTGCCCGCGCGGGTGCTCATGCAGGACTTCACCGGCGTCCCCGCCGTCGTCGACCTCGCCGCCATGCGCCACGCCGTGGGCGAGAAGGGCGGCGACCCGCAGTCGCTCGATCCGCTGATCCCGGCCGACCTGGTGATCGACCACTCGGTGCAGGTCGACGTGTTCGGCCGCCCGGAGGCCCTGGCCCGCAACGCCGAGCTCGAGTACCAGCGGAACCTCGAGCGCTACCAGTTCCTGCGCTGGGGTCAGCAGGCGTTCGGGAGCTTCCGGGTGGTGCCGCCCGCCACCGGGATCTGCCACCAGGTGAACCTCGAGCACCTCGCCACGGTCGTCGCCACCCGCGACGGCGCCGCGTTCCCCGACACGCTGGTCGGCACCGACTCCCACACGCCCATGGTCAACGGCCTGGGGGTCGTCGGCTGGGGCGTCGGCGGCATCGAGGCCGAGGCGGCGCTTCTCGGCCAGCCCATATCGATGCTCATCCCGGAGGTCGTGGGCTTCAGGCTGTCGGGCGAGCTGCCCGAGGGCGCCACCGCCACCGACCTGGTCCTGACGGTCACCAACATGCTGCGCGCTCACGGCGTAGTGGGCCGCTTCGTCGAGTTCTACGGCCCCGGCGTCGCCAACGTGCCGGTCGAGAACCGGGCCACGATCGGCAACATGTCCCCCGAGTACGGCTCGACGATCACGATCTTCCCGGTCGACGACGAGACGCTGCGCTACCTGCGCTTCACCGGCCGGCCCGACGAGCTCGTCGCACTCGTGGAGGCGTACACGAAGGAGCAGGGGCTGTGGCACGACCCCGCGGCCGAGCCGACGTTCACGGAGACCCTCGAGCTCGACCTGTCCACCGTCGAGCCCTGCATCGCGGGGCCCGCCCGCCCGCAGGATCGGGTGCCGTTGCGGGAGTCCAAGCCGCGCTTCGCCGTGGCGCTCCTCGACTCCCTGCCCGAGTCGACGCGGGCGTCGGCGTCGCCGGGAGCGGCGGCGACCGGTGGCACCGCCGTGTCGATCGCTCGGGCCTACGACGATGCCGACGCCGCCTCGTTCCCGGCCAGCGATCCCCCCGCCGCCATCCAGGACGGGGCGCATCCCAACGGTGGCGTGGGCGACGCCGCCGCGGACCCGGGGGCCGGGGCGACTGATCGTCCCCACCAGCGCGTCCCGGTCCGCCTCGACGCCTCGGCCGGCCTCGACGAGGAGGTCGACGTCGAGCTCGACCACGGCCATGTGGCCATCGCCGCGATCACCAGCTGTACCAACACGTCCAACCCTCAGGTCATGGTGGGCGCGGGCCTGCTGGCGCGGAAGGCGGTGGAGCGGGGCCTGAGCCGCAAGCCGTGGGTCAAGACGTCGCTGGCCCCGGGGTCCAAGGTGGTGGTCGACTACCTCGAGCGGGCCGGCCTGCTCCCCGACCTGGAGAAGCTGGGCTTCGGGCTGGTCGGCTTCGGCTGCACGACCTGCATCGGCAACTCTGGGCCGCTGCCCCCGCCCGTCGCCGCCGCTGCGAACGAACACGGCCTTGCGCTGGTGTCGGTGCTGTCCGGGAACCGCAACTTCGAGGGCCGGATCAACCCCGACGTCCGCATGAACTACCTGGCCTCGCCACCCCTGGTGGTGGCCTACGCGCTCGCCGGCACGATGGACATCGACCTCACCTCCGAGCCGCTCGGCACCGACCCGGACGGCAAGCCGGTGACGCTGGCCGACCTGTGGCCCGCCGAGGCCGAGGTGAACGCGGTGATCGAGGACGTGCTGGCGTCGGACATGTTCCGCACCGCCTACGGCGAGGTGTTCGACGGCGACGAGATGTGGCGCTCGCTGCCGGTGCCGGCGGGGGGCGCCTACGAGTGGTCGGACACGTCGACGTACGTGCGGCGGCCGCCCTACTTCGACGGCATGCCGGACGAGCCGACCCCGCTGGCGGACGTCGAGGGCGCGCGGGCGCTGGCGGTGCTGGGCGACAGCGTCACGACCGACCACATATCGCCCGCCGGGGCCATCCATCCGGACAGCCCGGCGGGCCGCTGGCTGATCGACCAGGGCGTCGCGCCTGCCGACTTCAACTCGTACGGCTCGCGGCGCGGCAACCACGAGGTGATGATCCGGGGCACGTTCGCCAATCGGCGGATCCGCAACCGCCTCGCGCCCGGCACGGAGGGCGGCGTCACCCGCCACCAGCCCTCGGGCGACGAGATGACGATCTTCGAGGCGGCCGAGCGCTACCGGTCCGCCGGCGTCCCGCTGGTGGTCCTGGCAGGCAAGGAGTACGGCTCCGGTTCGTCGCGCGACTGGGCCGCCAAGGGCACGGCCCTGCTCGGTGTGCGGGCGGTGATCGCCGAGAGCTTCGAGCGCATCCACCGGTCCAACCTGATCGGCATGGGCGTCCTGCCGCTCCAGCTCGCCGACGGGACAGCCTGGGACTCGCTCGGCGTGACCGGCGACGAGACGTTCACCATCCGGGGGCTCGCCGGCACCGACCCGGCGACGCTGATCGGCGCCGAGCTCGCGGTGGATGCGGACGGCACCCGGATCCCCGTCGTCGCCCGCCTCGACACCCCCATGGAGGCCGCCTACTACCACCACGGTGGCATCCTCCAGTACGTGCTCCGGCAGCAGCTGGCGCGGCGCTGACGGGAGCGGCCGGCGCGGCGCCGATCAGCCCGCGAGGTGGGGGGCGAGCCGGCGGAACGCCCGCCCGCGGTGGCTGAGCGCGTGCTTCTCGGCGGCGGACATCTCCGCGAACGTGCGACCATCGCCCTCGCTGGGGACCATGATCGGGTCGTAGCCGAAGCCACCCGTCCCCCGGGGCTGTTCGGCGACGCGGCCCTCCACGACGCCGCGGACCACGAGCTCGCGTGCCTCGGGATCGGGCCACACCGCCGCGGCGGCGCACACGTAGCGGCAGCGCCGCCCCCCGGCCGGCACGCCGGCCAGCCGGCGCAGGACCTTGGGGATCCAGTCGCCGACCTCGGCCCATCGCGCCGAATGCACCCCCGGGGCACCGCCCAGGGTGTCGATCTCGATCCCGGAATCGTCGGCGATGGCCAGCTCTCCGGCTGCCGCCGCCACCGCCCGCGCCTTCAACAGCGCGTTCTCCTCGAACGTCGAGCCGGTCTCCTCCACGGCCGGGTCACGCGCCACCACCAGCCAGGAGACGCCCAGGATCGACTGGACCTCGTCGACCTTGTGCGCATTACCGGTGGCGAGGAGCAGCCGCCGGGCACCATCCGGCCCGAGGTCCCCGTGGCTCACCGGCGGTCGGGGACGACCGGCCGGGCCCGCGGTGGCTCGGCGACCATCTCCTGCTGCAGCCCGATGATCTCGGCGATGCCCTTCTCCCCCAGGCCCAGCATCTCGTCGAGCTCGCCCCGGGTGAACGGCATGCCCTCGGCGGTGCCCTGCACCTCGACGAAGCGGCCCGCCGACGTCATCACCAGGTTCATGTCGACCTCGGCCCGGCTGTCCTCGACGTAGGGGAGGTCGAGCATCGGCGTGCCGTCGACCACGCCCACCGACACCGCGGCGCAGAAGGCGACCAGCGGATGGGCGCCGACGACGCCCTGCAGGACCAGCCGGGTGAGCGCGTCGTGGAGCGCCAGGTAGCCGCCGCAGATCGACGCCGTGCGGGTGCCGCCGTCGGCCTGCAGGACGTCACAGTCGACGATCACCTGGCGCTCGCCGACCAGCGTCAGATCGCAGACGGAGCGCAGCGCCCGGCCGATGAGCCGCTGGATCTCCTGGGTCCTCCCCGACGGCCGGCCGTCCTTGACCTCGCGGCGGATGCGCTCCGGGGACGAACCCGGCAGCATCGAATACTCGGCCGTCACCCAGCCCCGGCCTCGTCCCCGCATCCACCGCGGCACGTCGTCGTCGATCGAGGCGGTGCACAGCACGCGGGTGTTCCCGAAGGTCACCAGGCACGAGCCGGCAGCCATCTCGGTGAAGTCGCGCTCGAAGGTGACGGGTCGCAGCTCGTCGGGCGCCCGTCCGTCGGCTCTCATCATCACTCCGGCACCGTAACGCCCGCCCGGCCGTCAGGTTCCAAACGAGCGGTCCCCGGCGGCGAGCTCCACGGGGCCGCCGAACGCCTGGCCGGCCATGTCGAGCTGGGCTTCGGGATCGACGCCCGGGACGACGTGCGTCACGACCAGCCGGCCGGCGCCCAGCGTGCGGGCCAGCTTGCCTGCCTGGCGGGCGGACAGGTGCTGGACGTGCCCCTCGTGCTCGGGCTGCAGCGACGCCTCGCACACCATCAGGTCGACGTCGGCACCGGTCGCGCCGGGGTGCCAGGCGGGTCCGGTGTCTGCGCTGTAGAGGAGCGACCGGCCGCCGGCCTCGACGCGCACCGCGAGGGTCTCGACCGGATGGTCGGTGCGGCTGAACCGCAAGACCTGGTCGCCGACCTCGACGACCGACGATTCGGTGATGGTTTGCCAGCGCAGGGTCGGCGGCAGCTCGCCGATGACCACCTCCGCCATCACCCAGGTCTCGGCCGTCCCGTAGACGGGGAGGCCCTCGATGCCCAGCACGTAGCGCATGGCGTTGCGCAGGAGCGGGAGGTCCAGCCAGTGGTCGGGGTGGACGTGGCTGAGCACCAGGGCGTCGACGTCGCCGATCGCCAGGTGTCGCTGGAGCGCGGCGAGCGTGCCGGCGCCGAGGTCGACGACCAGCGACGCATCCGGGCTGCGCACGAGGTAGCCGCTGCAGGCGCCACCCTCGCCGGGATAGGTCCCCGAGCACCCGAGGACGGTCAGGGTCAAGCCGCTGGGATCGCTCACGCCGCTCACGCCCAGGGAACCGCCTCGGCCCAGGGAACCGCCTCAGCATGCTCGAGCTCGGGCCCGAGGAGGCGCCGGCCGAGCTCACGGAACACCCGGACGTCGCCCGACGACAGCCAGCGATGGCGGCGCTCGCCGTCGCCAGCCTGCGGGGCCCCCAAGCCCCGCAGGTTCGTCTCGAGCTGGGCCCGCACATCGAACGCGGTCTCGTCGGCCGACGACACCAGCACCACATCCCGCCCCATCACGTCCGAGATGGTGCGGGCCAGGAAGGGATAGTGCGTGCACCCCAGCAGCAGCGCATCCACCTTCGCGTCCCGCAGCGGCGCCAGCAGGCGCTCGGCCAGCACGTGCACCTGGTCGCTCGCGGTCTCCCCCCGTTCCACGAACTCGACGAAGCCCGGGCACGCGGCGCACGTGAGCTCCAGGCCGGGGGCCACCCGGGCCACGGTGCGCTGGTAGGCGCCGGAGGCGATGGCGCCGACGGTGCCGATCACGCCGATGCGCCCGCCCTGCGTGACCATCGCGACGGACCGCACCCCGGGCTCGATGACGCCCACCACCGGCACGCCGAACGTGCGCTCGAGCTCGGTCAGCGGCACCGCGGCCGCAGCCGTGTTGCACGCCACCACCAGCAGCTTCACGCCGTGGTCGTCGACGAGGTGGCTGGCGATCTCGAACGCGAAGTCGCGCACCTGGCCCAGCGGGCGGGGGCCGTAGGGATATCGGCCCGTGTCGCCGACGTACACCAGGCGCTCCGCCGGCAGGAGGTCGATCACGGCCCGGGCGACGGTGAGCCCGCCGAACCCGGAGTCGAACATGCCGATCGGCCGGTCGTCCATCCCCGGCAGAGTACGGCTCGCCACGCGTTGGCGTTCCATCCCGCCATCGATAGCGTGCTTTGCGGCGAAGGGGAGTAGTTCCCCGCCGGGTGATCGACACGCTGGGCGATGAGCCCCGGTCCCCGGGCCCCTCGGGGTGAGCGAGACCTTCGACCGCCGGACGCAACGCTGTCCGGGGTCGAGGTCGCACAGGTCCCCGCTCCCGGTCAGGCAGACCGAGGAGACGCATCGTGGAGTCGCTACTGGCCGCCCTGGGCCTGGTGTTCGTCGCCGAGCTGGGCGACAAGACGCAGCTCGTGGCCCTCGGCTTCGGCGCGCGGCACCGCCTCCGCCCGGTGCTCCTCGGCGTGGCGATCGCCTACGCCGCCAGCAACCTGCTGTCGGTCGTGGTGGGTGGCCTGCTCGGGGTGGCGCTGCCCGTCCGGGCGATCGGGATCGCGGGCGGCCTGCTCTTCCTCGGGTTCGCAGCCTGGACGGTGCGGGACGCCGACGCCGGCGCCCCCGGGGAGGAGGCGGACGTGGACGGCGGGGATGGGGCGCTCGCCGCGGGCCGCTCCATCGTGCTGTCCGTGGCGACCGCCATGTTCCTCGCCGAGCTGGGGGACAAGACGATGCTCGCCACCGCCACGCTGGCGGCGCAGGGGAGCCCGCTCCACACCTGGATAGGCGCCACCGTGGGGATCATCCTCAGCGGCATGCTCGGTGTCCTGGTGGGCCGGCTCTTCGGGGCACGGCTGCCCGAGCGTGTCGCCCGGCTGGGCTCGGCGGCCCTGTTCGCGCTGTTCGGGGCGGTGCTGCTCGCGGCCAACCTGTTCTGATGCCGCCGGTCCGCGCCCCGGCGTCAGGCCTCCAGCGGCTTCAGGGCGTCGGCGAGCTCGCCGAGCTCGGCATCCCAGTCGTCGGGCTCCTCGCCCGGCACCACCACGAACTTCGACGCCCCCACCTCGATGAAGCGCCGGACCTGGCGGCGCAGCCCGTCGATCCCCACCGGCACCACCTCGGCCGGGTTCAGGTGCGGTCGCCGGCTGGTCACCACCTTGGCGATCGCCTCCGACAGCCCCGACCGGAGGTAGAACACGAGCACGCCCAGGTGCTCGGGGTCGAGCGACCGGCCGTGCTCGGCGGCGACCCGGTTGATCGTGTCCCACCCGGCGGCAACCTCGGACGGCACCACGAACGATGGCAGCCAGCCGTCGCCGAGCCGGCCGGTGCGGCGCAGCTCCGACGGCGACCCGCCACCGAGCCACACTTCGATCGGCCGTTGCACGGGGCGGGGCCGGAGGGTGACGCCGTCGACGTGGAAGTGCTCGCCGTCGTGGTGGACGTCGTCCTCCGACCACAGGCGGCGCATGAGGCCGAGCGCCTCGTCGAACAGGCCGGCCCGCTCCCGCCGGTCGACGCCGAACGCCCGGTGCTCCGCGGGGACCGGCGCGCCCAGCCCCACCGCCGGCAGCAACCGGCCGCCCGACAGGCGGTCGAGGCTGGCGAGCTCCTTGGCCAGCACCACGGGGTTGCGCCCGGGGATCACCAGCACGCTGGTGCCGAGCTTGAGCCGCTCGGTGCGGCCGGCCGCCACCGCCAGGGCGATCAGCGGGTCGGGCGCCGCCGTCGTCAGGCGCTCCGACAGCCACAGGGAGTCGAATCCCCTCCGCTCGAGCCCGTCCACGAACGGGCCGAAACGCCGACTGTCGCCCGTCAGGGTCTGGGTTCCGAGGCCGAACCCGATGCGCACCTTCACGGGCGCCGGAGCCCCCGGGGTTCACGGGTCGACGTAGATGAAGCCATACGCCTCGTCACGGTAGGGCACCCCGCAGGCATCGAGCGCGGTCGACCAGTCGCCGGTGACCGCCGGGTTGCTGTCCTCCATGCCGTGGTCGGCGACCAGGAAGAACGCGGTCCGGTCCCAGGCGCCCGCGCGCTCGACGGCGTCGAGCACGCGGCCCATGCGGGCGTCGCTGTCGCGCACGCTGGCGGCGGCCACCTCCGAGTAGGGGCCGCCCTGGTGGAAGGCCGCGTCGGTGAGCGTGCAGTTCACGAAGCAGAACCGGGGCAGGGGCGTGGCGCCCGCCCACGCGTCGATCGCCTGGGTCATCCCGCTGTGGTCGACGCGGGAGGACCACGCGTAGCTCTTGTGCGGCCGCACGAACCGCTCGGTCGTGAACGGAAGCTCGTCGGCGCGCGGCGGCCGGGTGAGGTCCCGCCCGGCCCGCAGCTCGGCGAACGTCGAATGGTCCGCACCCACGTCGCAGGGCTCGTTGATCGACACCGTGTACGCCCCCGGCCAGAGCCGATGCACGGCATCGTGGATCGTCTCCGTCCCGGCGGCCAGCGAGCGCATCGCCCACGGCCAGGTGGCCGGCGAGTTGGTGATGATCTGCTCGCCCGCCTCCCGGTCGTACCACGCGTTGTGGAGCACGCCGTGGTGGCCGGGATGCGTGCCGGTGAGGATCGTCGTGTGGTTCGCGAGCGTCACGGACGGCAGCGACGCCATCGCACCGTGGCCCATGACCGTGCCCGCATCGACGACCCGGGCCAGGTTGGGTGCCTCGCCGCGTGCCACGAGGTCGTAGAGAACATTGGCGTTGCTGCCGTCTCACAGGAACCCCACCACGTGGTCCGGCGGCGCCGACCCCTCGTCGATCAGGTCGTGCAGCACCCGGCCGTCCTGGCGGGCGAGCACCGCGCCGCTGGCGCCGTCCTCGGCGCGGGCGCCGAGGAGCGCGAGGATCGTGGGCGCGACGTCGACCAGGCGGCAGGCCCGCGGCACGAACCCCAGCGGCGCCACACCGGCGCCGGCGAGCACGAACGGCGCCCGCACCTGGACGATCCCCAGCGAGCCGTGCTCGCCGCGCTCGCCCCCGTGGTCCTCCCAGTTGTGGGCTGCGGTGTGCAGGCAGACGAGGTCCGGGGCGGCCGGGTGGTCGAAGAGCTGGGCGATCTGCTCGTGGGCGTGGGGATAGGACTGTTGCGTGCGCGTCGGCCACGGCGTCGCCCGCTCGGCGGCGAGCGTGGGGAACCGGTCCGTGGCGGTGTCGCCGAGCGGGCTACGTCCCTCGACCCCCACCTCGGCGTAGCGCCAGCGGGCGCCGTCGGGCTCACGCCGGAATCGGACCGCGCCGTCCGGCGCACGTGCCTCGTAGCCCGACCCGTCCCTGGTCAGCACCATGTCGACGATCGGCTCCAGTGCGGGATCGAGCAGCGCACCGAGCACCGCCTCGACCCGCTTGTGTCGCGACGCGTGGACCTGGCTCATCGGATCCGCAACCTAGAGCGTCAACATGACCGCCGGTGGTCCGACAGGTGACCGGGGTCAGAAGACGATCAGGCGCTCGGCCAGTGCGGCGACCGTGTCGAGGTCGCCGGTCCAGGCGTCGGTGGACAGGTACTTCCAGCCGCCGTCGGCCAGGATCACCACGATCGTGCCCGCCCGGATCTCCGACGCGACCGTGGCCGCGCCGGCGAGCGCCGCACCGCCCGAGATGCCCGAGAAGATCCCCACCTCGACCAGGCGGCGGGTCCACTCGATGGACTCCCGGGGCCGGACGATGCGCTTGCGGTCGAGCAGCTCGGGACCGCCCCACTTCTCGTAGACCGGCGGGATGTAGCCGTCGTCGAGGTTGCGTAGGCCCTCGACCCGCTCCCCCAGCGGCGGCTCGATGGCCACGATCTTGACCTCGGGGTTCTGCTCCTTGAGGAACCGGCCCACGCCCATGAGCGTGCCCGTGGTCCCCAGCCCGGCGACGAAGTGGGTCACATCGGGGACGTCACGCCAGATCTCGGGGCCGGTGGTCTCGTAGTGAGCGCGGGGATTGGCCTCGTTGGCGTACTGGTACAGGAACACCCATTCGGGGTGCTCGTCGGCGAGCCACTGCGCCCGGCGGACGGCACCGTTGGAGCCCTCGTCGCCCGGCGTGAGGATGATCTCCGCGCCCCACACCTCGAGCGCCTGCCGCCGCTCGGTCGACACGTTCTCCGGCATGACGATCTTGATGCGGTAGCCGCGTAGGCGGGCGATCATCGCCAGGGCGATGCCGGTGTTGCCCGAGGAGGGCTCGACGATGGTGCGTCCCGCCCTCAGCGTGCCGACCGCCTCCGCCTCCTGGACCATCTGCCAGGCGATGCGGTCCTTGATCGAGCCACCGGGGTTCTGGCCCTCGAGCTTGGCCAGGATGCGCACGTCCGGGTTGGGGCTGAGCGCGCTGATGTCGACGATGGGCGTGTTGCCGATGAGCTCGAGGACCGATGAGTGCGCCGCCACGATGGCCCCAGTGTATTCCCGAGTCGATCGGTCAACAATTTTCGACCGCTACCACGAGCGTCCGTCCAGGCCCACCTCCTCCTCGGCGATGGCGCCGTCGACGATGCGGTACGACCGGAGCACGGCGTCCGGCCGCTTGAGCGAGACGATCACGTAGTGCCAGGACGGGTCCGGGGCCTGGGCGACGTCGGTGGGTGACGGATAGGCCTCGGTGTGGGTGTGGCTGTGCATCACGCCGAGGATCTCCAGGCCCTGGGCCTCGGCGTCGCGGTCGGCGCGCAGGTGGTCGCGGGGATCGACGGTGTACACCCGGCTCGACTCGGCGGCATTCCGGCAGGGATAGAAGACGCCGACGCGACCGGTCTCCGGATCGCCGCCCAGCAGGCCGCAGGCCTCGTCGGGCAGGCCGTCGTAGGCGTGGCCGACCATCTGGCGCCACACGACCTCGGTCAGCGTCAACCTGGTCGGGACCACGACCGGCGAGGGTACCCTTCCCTCTCCCCATGGCACGCCCGACCGGCACCAAGCTCATCGCCTCCAACCGCAGGGCCAGGCGCAACTACGAGATCCTCGAGACCGTCGAGGCCGGGTTGGTCCTGCGCGGCAGCGAGGTCAAGTCGCTGCGGGACGCGCACGTCCAGCTCGGCGACGCCTACGCCCGGATCGACGGCGGCGAGGCGTGGCTGGTGTCGCTCCACATCGCCCCCTACGACCGCGCCCAGGAGCACTCGGGGCACGAACCCGAGCGCCGCCGCAAGCTGTTGCTGCACCGCGGCGAGATCGACCGCCTGCGCTCGATCGTGGACGAGCAGCGGCTGTCGCTGATCCCGCTGTCGATCTACTTCAAGGACGGCCGCGCCAAGGTCGAGCTGGCGCTGGCCCGGGGTCGCAAGACGTACGACAAGCGCGAGGTGCTGGCCAGGCGCGATGCCGAGCGCGAGGCCGCGCGGGCCATGGCACGGGCCGACCGTCGCTAGTGGGGCGGCTCGTAACGCTCGCCCGGAAATCGGCGAGCCATCCGGCGTCGCTGGGAAGGACGCAGGACGAAGGCGCAGCCGTAGCTGCGGCGAGGACGAGGACGCAGCCAGCGGCGTCGGGGGCCGTCGATTTCCGGCGCCGTGTTGCGAGCCGCCCCACTAACCAGGGCCGGGCTGGCCCTCCGGCCAGCCGACGACGATGGCGACGAGGTCGGCGCCGTCGACCACGACGTGCAGCCCGTCGCGCTCGGCCAGCCAGGCGCGGTTGCGCTGGTGCAGGTCGGCGGTGGCATCGAAGCGGTTGAGCACGACGCTGACCGGCCACCGCACCAGCGCAGCCGCGGCCAGCCGCACGGCGTTGATGGCGCCGAGCCCGGCGTCGGCCACCAGCACGACCCGCTCGGGCTGCAGCGCCTCGGCCAGCGCCGTTGCGTCGCCGTCCGAGGCCAGCGGCGAGCGGACGCCACCGGCGCACTCGATCAGGCCGACGGCCACCCCCACCGGCCAGGCCAGCTCCCTCACGAGGTCGGCCACGGTGAACGCCGGTCGCCCCAGGGCGTCGGCCGCCATCGGCGGCGCCATGGGCGCGGGATACCAGCGGTGCTGCGGGCACACCAGCTGGGCCGTCTCGCCGGTGGCCTCGGCCAGCAGTGCGGCGTCGGTGCCGGCGGGGTCGTCACCGGGGGCGTAGGACTGCACCGGCTTGCGGGCGGCCGCGATCAGGCCCCGACCCCGCAGCGCCCGGGCCAGCCGGCAGGCCACCCAGGTCTTGCCGACCTCGGTGCCGGTGCCCGTCACCAGCACCAACCGCTCAGGCCGGGCGGTCACCGCCGGGCTCCACGGTGGCGAGGGATGCCAACGCCGACGACAGCCGGTCGAGCTGGGCGTCGTCGTGGGCGGCCGACAGGGCGACGCGGAGGCGTGACGTCCCCGGCGGGACGGTCGGCGGGCGGATGGCCGGCACCAGCAGCCCGTGCTCCAGCAGCCGGGACGCCGCGTCGAGGGCGGCGGCCTCGTCGCCCAGGACGACGGGCACGATGGGCGTCGGGTGGCCGGGCCGCAGCCGCTCGACGTTGCGCCGCAGCCGCTCGACGAGGGCGGCCCCGTCCTCCGAGCGCACGACCCGCAGGGCCGCCAGCGCTGCGGCCGTGTCGGCCGGCGTGGGTGCGGTGGTGAAGATGAACGGCCGGGCACGGTTGCGCATCAGGTCGACGGTCGTCGCCGGCCCGGCCACGAATCCCCCGAGCGACCCGAGCGCCTTGGACAGCGTGCCCATGCGCACGACCGGCGCCCCGCCCGGCACCGCCGGCCCGAGCACGGCGTGGGCCTCGTCCAGCACCAGCAGCGCACCGTGGCCGCAGACCAGGTCGAGCAGCGCAGCGACGTCGGCGACGTCGCCGTCCATGGAGAACGCGCTGTCGGTCACCACCAGCGCGGGGCCGTGCACCTCGGCCAGCCGTGCGGCCAGGTGCTCGAGGTCCCGATGGCGGTACACCCGCACCGTCGCCTTCGCCAACCGGCAGCCGTCGACGATCGAGGCGTGGTTCAGCTCGTCGGACAGGATCGTGACCTCGGGTGACCCGCCCAGGGTGGTGAGCAGCCCGAGGTTGGCGGCGTAGCCCGTCGGGAACAGCAGCGCCGCCTCCGTGCCCTTCCACGCCGCCAGCTCCGACTCGAGCTCCGAGTGCAGGGGCCGGGACCCGACGACGAGGCGTGAGGCCCCCGATCCCGCACCCCAACGGTCGAGGGCGTCGTGCGCCGCAGCCACGACGGCGGGGTGATGCGTGAGCCCGAGATAGTCGTTCGATGCGAACGTGACGACGGGCCTGCCCCCGATCGTGCCGGTCACCGGTCCGGTGGTGACGAGGTCTCTAGTGGTCCGCCAGCGACCAGCGGCACGTACGGCGTCGAGCTCGGCGGCGATGCGGCGGTCCCAGCCCCCGAGCTCCGGTTGGGGAGTGAGGTCGGCGATGGACTCCACGAGGACATCGGCGATCCGGGTCAGCTCGGCGTCGGTGACCGTGAGCGGCGGCATGACGACGACCACGTCGCCCAGCGGGCGCAGGAGCACGCCGCGGCGCACGGCGCCGGCGCACACGCGCCTCCCCCAGCGCAGGCCGTCGGCCGGCGGGGCGAGCTCGACGCCCGCCATGAGGCCCCGGGACCGCACGGCGCCGACCGCCGCCAGGGGGGCGATTCGCTCGTCGAGCAGCCGGCCCAGCGTGGCGGCGCGCGCCCGCACGCTGGCGAGGACGTCCCATTCCTCGAACAGTTCCAGGTGGCGGAGGGCCACCGCAGCGGCCAGGGCGTTCCCGCTGTAGGAGTGGCCGTGGTAGAAGGTCCGCTCCGACAGGTCCTCGCCCAGGAACGCCCGGTAGACGTGGTCGGCCGCCGCCGTCGCCGACATGGGCAGGTAGCCGCCGGTCAGCCCCTTGCCGAGGGCGAGCAGGTCGGGCCGCAGGCCGCACCGCTCGGACGCGAACAGCGTGCCTGTGCGCCCGAACCCGGTCGCCACCTCGTCGGCGATCAGCAGCACGCCGTGGCGCCGGCAGGCGTCGGCCAGCGGTGCGTACCCGGACGGGTCGGCCATGAGCATGCCCGCCGCCCCCTGCACCAGCGGCTCGACCACGACGGCGGCCAGCGTGGGGCCATGCTCGTCGACCAGTGCGGCCGCGGCGGCCAGGGCCCCGGGGTCGTCATAGCCCGGCGCCCGGACCACGTCGAAGCGAAGCGGGTCGAACAGGTCGGTGCCGAAGCCGCCACCCCCCAGGGACAGCGACCCGACGGTGTCGCCGTGGTAGGCGTGGCCCAGGGCCAGGTACCGGGTGCGGCCGGTGACCCCCAGGTTGGCCCAGTACTGGAAGGCGATCTTGAGCGCCTGCTCCACGGCCGCCGCCCCGTCGGAGGCGAACAGCAGGTGTGGCCGGTCCACCGGCACCACGCGCGCCAGCGCCTCGGCCAGCTCGACGACGACCCGGTTGCCGTTGCCCAGCAGCGTCGAATGCGCCACACGGTCGAGCTGCTCGCGGAGCGCCCGGTCGAGCTCCGGGACGCGATGGCCGAGCGTCGTGACCCAGAGCGACGAGATGGCGTCGAGGTAGCGCCGCCCGTCGACGTCGATCAGCTCGCGTCCCTCGGCCGCCTCGACGATGATCGGCTCGTTGTCGACGTATGACGCCATCTGGGTGAAGCCATGCCAGACCACGGCCGCGTCCCGCGCACCCCAGGCGGCTGCATCCCCCATCAGCTGGTCAGCGTGCCAGCGTGCGCGGGGCCGGGGCGAATCCGAACCGCCCAGCGCCGGGCGGCCACGGGCCGCCGGTACACTTGTGGGGCTGCTTGACAAGGGGCTGATCGGTTTCGACGTCGAGATCGGAAGCCGAATCCGTGCGACCGGAGTTGCTCAGACTCCTAAAACGGGGCACAAACACAACTGCCAACGAGCAGTACGCACTCGCCGCCTGATAACCCAGGCGACCGAGAGCACCAGCGACCAGTGATGGCACGCGGGGCCTGATCACCGCAGCCCGGCAACAGAAGCGGTGGTTGGCGGCGGGAAAGACCGCTGGCGGCGGGAAAGACCGCTGACGTCGGGGAAAGACCCGGCGGCGACCTCCTCAGCGAGGTCCACCGACCCGGCGGTGCGGCAGCCGCAGAGCCGTAAAGCTCGGGAATGGTCGTAGCGCGGTCGGCAACCGCTCGGCGGACGGGGGTTCGATTCCCCCCAGCTCCACGTCAGACAACGTGCGGTGACGGAACCTAGAACTCGACCGGGTCGGCCTCCCGGCAAGCCAAATCGCCGTCATCCAGGGGCGGCAATCCATCCTCATTTGCCGGCGAGGAGCAGCCGACTGACGTCAGCCCGACCAGATGCCGAGCGCCTCAGCCGTGTCTGACCCGACGACCCCGTCGACGGTGAGTTGTTCCTGCTCCTGAAACGCCATGACCGCGTCGGCCGTCTCCTGGCCATACACGCCGTCCACGGTGACGGGTAGGCCCTCGGCGGCAAGGCGCTCCTGGAGGAGGGTGACGTCTGCGCCCTGATCGCCGACGGCCACCGGGCTGGAGATGCTTTCGGTGGTGGGCGCGGCCTCCGCGGGCTCCGTGGCCGCGGAGGCCGGTGTGGGCGTGTCATCGTCGCTGAACACCAGCCAGAAGGCGATGATCACGGCGATGACCGCAGCCACCATCCAGAGCCGATCGCGGCGCCTGAAGTAGGCGTTGGTTGTTCTGCGTGCCCCTCCGGCGGCGCCGTGCGCCACATTGTTCGCGAGTGCGTCGCGTCTGCGCCTTCGAACCACGAACGCGTAGAGGACGAGCACGATCGTGAGCGCGATCACCCACTCCATGTCCTGACCCCCTTCCTCGGGTGCCCAGTTGCCCAAAACCGTATTGACCCGAGCGCTGACAGCGCTCGCGATTCACGCACGGCGGCCGGGGGTGGGGGTACGGGGGGCCACCGGCAAGGCACACAGGCCGGCGCCCCGCCGCTTCATCGCAGGACGAAGCCGGTGCCGAGCGGGTCCCGGTCCTCGAGGACGAACCGGTGCTCGCCCGTCCGGTACGCCGTGCCCTCGACCTCGGTGAGCACGCCCTCGTCGGTCGTGCTGACGGCCCGTGCGTGGAACGTCGTCCCGATGATCGAGTCGTTGCGCCACGTCTGTCCCGCCGCAAGGGCGCCATCGTCGAGCAGGAGCGCGGTACGTGCCGACGTCGCCGATCCGGTCGGGGACCGATCGACCTCGCCGTCGGCGAAGATCGCGACGTTCCGCACGTGCAGCGGGCCGACCTCCTCGTGGATGACGGTCCCGTAGATGCCCGACAGCCGGTCGTCCGACGGGTGGCGCGCCAGCTCGTGGCCCTCCAGGGCGCCCTTGATCGCACGTCCGACCCTGATGAGCTCGGGGACGTCGGAGGGATCGACGCGCACCCCGGCGCTGTCGGCGCTCACGAAGGCATACAGCGCCCCGCCATAGGCGATGTCGAGGTCGGTGTCGGCGACCCGCACGCCCCGGGCCACGACGAACGACGGCACGTTGCGGAACGCCACGGCCTCGACGGCGCCGGCGCGGCAACGCACACGGGCCACCACCCGGCCCGAGGGCACGTCGATCGTCACGTCGACCTCACCGTCGGGCTCGGCGGCGACGCGTCCGGACTCGACCGCCCACGCCCCGAGCGCGATCGTGCCGTGCCCGCAGGCCGTGGAGTAGCCGTCCTTGTGCCAGAACAGCACGCCCAGGTCGGCGCCGCCGTCGTCGGGCGGGACGAGGAAGCAGCCGTACATGTCGGCGTGGCCCCGCGGCTCGTGGCACAGGAGCCGGCGGACGCGGTCGACCTCTTCGGTCGCAGCGGCGACCACGCGGCGCTCCCCGACGGTGGCGCCCGGGATCTCGACTTCGCCCTCGGCGACGATCCGGAAGGGCTCGCCGGCGGTGTGGTAGTCGGTGGTCGCGATCTCCATCGGCGGCAGTCTCCCCCAGCCCTTGTCGGTGCGCCGGAGGCGACGTCACTCGAGGGCCGGCGCCCCCGCCACGGACGGCTCCTCGGTGCCGGCGCGCACGACCAGCACGACACCCAGGCCGATGAGGACCGCCGCTGGGATGGCCGACGCCGGCGGCACCTCGTCGAACGCGAGCCAGGCCAGGAGCGCCGCCCCCACGATCTCGAACAGGATGGCAACCGACACCAGGGTGGGGCTGGTGGTGCCCAGCACGCGGTTGACCAGGGTGTGGCCGAGCAGCTGCGGCCCGACCACCATCGCCAGCAGCGCGAGCCAGGTCGTTGCGTCGTAGTCGCTGCCGGCCAACGGCTGGCGACCGGCGAGGCACACCGCCAGCAACCCACCGGCGGCGACGGCGTAGCACACGAGCGCGTAGACGCTGGTCGGCACGGTGCGCCGAACGTCGGCCCCGACGGTGACGTACGCGGCCGCCAGCACGCCGCCGATCAGCGCCAGCACGTCGCCGAACAGGGCCCGCGGCTCGACCGAGAGGTCGACGCCGGTGAGCACGAGCACTCCGGCCACCGCAATGCCGATCCCCCACCACGCCCCGGCAGGCACGTCCTCCCCGCGCCCCCTGGCGATGAGCGCCGCCCACACCGGCTGCGTGGACACCAGCGCCACCGACGACGCCACCGAGGTGAACGACAGGCTCGGAATCCAGGTGGCGAAGTGGGCGCCGAGGAAGAGCCCCGCGATGATCGAGAGGCGCCGTTCCCGCCCGTCCAGTGCGAGCCCGCGGCCTTGCCGACGTGCCCGCCCGGGCAGCCAGACGAGCAGTGCCAGCACGGGCAGCGCCAGCGCGTTCCGCCAGAAGGCGATGGCCAGCGTGGGCGCGTCGGCGACCCGCACGAGCGGCGCCGAGGTCGAGACGGCCACCACCGCCAGCCCTAGCAGGACCAGGTCTCTGGGCGGCGGTCGGCGCATCACGAAAACCTGCCGCGGGATCGGTGGTCGGGGCCACCGATCCCGCGGCAGGTTTCGGGCGGGGCCCTTGCTTTTGCAGCGTAAGTGCGAAAACCTGGCGGCGTGGCGACCGCGACCTTCAACCCGTTCGAGCCCGGATTCGCCGACAACCCCTACGACCAGTACGCCAGCATCCGCGCCCAGGGACGCACCGAGCGCACGGTCTTCGGGACCCTGCTCCTCTCGCACTACGACGACTGCTTCCACCTCCTCCGCCTGCCCGGCACCAGCGTCGACGACCGCAACGCCACCAACGTCTTCCGCTACCAACCGCCGGAGGACATCGCCCAGCGCATGGCCGGTCGCGACGAGCGGCGGTCCATCCTGGGGCTCGACCCGCCCGACCACACGCGCCTGCGGCGGCTCGTGTCGAGCGCGTTCACCGTGCGCCGGGTCGAGCAGCTCCGGGGACGGGTCCGGGAGCTCGTCGCCGGCCTCCTCGGCGACCTGGAGGACGCGGCGGGTGGGGCCGAGCCCGTCGACCTGATCGCCCGCTACGCGTTCCCGCTGCCCTTCATGGTGATCAGCGAGCTGCTGGGCATGCCGGAAGGCAACCGCAACGAGCTGCGCGGCTGGTCGCACACGATGACGATGTCGCTCGAGCCCTACCTCGACGACGACAGCGCCCGCGCGGTGGTCGGCGCCGCCGACAACATGGTCCGCCACGTCGACGAGGCCATCGAGTGGAAGCGGCAGAATCCCGCCGACGACCTGCTCAGCGCCATGATCTCGACGACAGATGAGGACGGCGATCGGATGACCGCCGAGGAGCTGCAGATCCAGGTCATCCTGCTATACCTCGCCGGCCACGAGACCACCGTCAACCTGATCGGCAACGGCACGCTGGCGCTGCT